>NZ_JBEXPB010000035.1:0-69570 GCF_040611795.1 Streptomyces sp. NPDC006529
TCTTCTGGCATGAGCGTTTCCTCAGTGCGGGCTTGAGGTGAGCTGGCGGCCGTCGTGGCTGCGTGGGGTGATGCCCCGGACCCCGCTCAGGCCTTGCGGGCCCGGGCCGCCTTCTTGGCCGGGGCGGCGGCCGAGGCGGTCTTCTTCGCCGCCGCCTTCTTCGCGGTGGCGGCGCCCGCCGCGGCCACGGCCTTCTTCGCCGGGGCCCGCTTCTTCGACGCGGCCCGCGCCGCGGGCACACCGGCGTCCGAGACCCGCTCCGCGCCCAGGATGTCCCGCAGGAACTTGCCGGTGTGGCTGGCCCCCACGGAGGCCACCTGCTCCGGCGTGCCCTCCGCGACCACCAGACCGCCGCCGTAACCGCCCTCGGGGCCCATGTCGATGACCCAGTCGGCGGTCTTGACGACATCGAGGTTGTGCTCGATGACGATCACCGAGTTGCCCTTGTCGACCAGCCCCGACAGCACCTTGATCAGCTTCGAGATGTCCTCGAAGTGCAGACCCGTCGTCGGCTCGTCCAGCACGTAGACCGTCCGGCCCGTCGACCGCTTCTGCAGCTCCGACGCCAGCTTCACCCGCTGCGCCTCACCGCCCGACAGCGTCGGCGCGGACTGCCCGAGCCGCACGTAGCCGAGCCCGACCTCGTTGAGCGTGCGCAGGTGCCGGCTGATCGTCGGAACGGCCTCGAAGAAGCCGAGGGCCTCCTCGATCGGCATGTTCAGCACCTCGGCGATGGACTTGCCCTTGTAGTGCACCTCCAGCGTCTCCCGGTTGTACCGGTCCCCGTGGCAGACCTCGCACGGGACGTAGACGTCGGGCAGGAAGTTCATCTCGATCTTGATCGTGCCGTCGCCGGAGCAGTTCTCGCACCGGCCGCCCTTGACGTTGAAGGAGAAGCGGCCCGGCAGGTAGCCGCGCACCTTCGCCTCCATCGTCTCCGCGAAGAGCTTGCGCACGTGGTCGAAGACGCCGGTGTACGTCGCCGGGTTGGACCGCGGGGTGCGGCCGATCGGCGACTGGTCGACATGGACGACCTTGTCGACGAGGTCGTCGCCCTCCACCCGGGTGTGCCGCCCGGGTACCGTCCGGGCGCCGTTCAGCTCGCGCGCCAGGTGCGTGTAGAGGATGTCGTTGACCAGCGTGGACTTTCCGGAGCCGGACACGCCGGTGACGGCGGTCAGCACCCCCAGCGGGAAGGACACGTCGATGTCGCGCAGGTTGTTCTCCCGCGCGCCGTGGACGGTGAGCATGCGGCTCTCGTCCACCGGCCGCCGCACCTCGGGCAGCTCGATGGACTTCTTCCCGGACAGGTACTGCCCGGTCATCGACTCGGTGTTCTTCAGCAGGTCCTTCAGCGAGCCGCTGTGCACGACCTTGCCGCCGTGCTCACCGGCGCCCGGGCCGATGTCCACGACCCAGTCCGCCACCTTGATGGTGTCCTCGTCGTGCTCGACGACGATCAGCGTGTTGCCCATGTCGCGCAGCCGCACCAGCGTTTCGATCAGCCGGTGGTTGTCGCGCTGGTGCAGGCCGATGGACGGCTCGTCCAGTACGTAGAGCACGCCGACCAGGCCGGAGCCGATCTGCGTGGCCAGCCGGATGCGCTGGGCCTCGCCGCCGGACAGGGTGCCCGCGGCGCGGTTGAGCGAGAGGTAGTCCAGGCCGACGTCCACGAGGAAGCGCAGCCGCTCGTTGACCTCCTTCAGCACCCGCTCGGCGATCTTCTTGTCGCGGGCGTCCAGGCGCAGTTCGCCCAGGAACTCGGCGCACTCGCTGATCGACATCGCGGACACCGCGGCGATGGACTTGCCCATCACGGTCACCGCGAGCACGATCGGCTTGAGCCGGGTGCCCTCGCAGGTCGGGCAGGGCACCTCGCGCATGTAGCCCTCGAAGCGCTCGCGGCTGGTGTCGCTCTCCGCCTCCGAGTGCCGCCGCTTGACGAAGGGCACGGCGCCTTCGAAGGCGGTCGTGTAGGCCCGCTCGCGCCCGTACCGGTTGCGGTAGCGGACCTCGATCTGCGTCTTGTGGCCGTACAGCAGGGCCTTCTTGGCCCGCTGCGGCAGTCCGGCCCAGGGGATGTCCGTCCGGAATCCCAGCTCGCCCGCGAGAGCGCCGATCAGCCGCTGGAAGTAGTCCTTGGTGTGGCCGAGCGACCACGGCGAGATCGCGCCCTCTTCGAGGGACTTGTCCTCGTCGGGGATGATCAGCTCGGGGTCCACCTCCATGCGCGTACCGATACCGGTGCACTCGGGGCAGGCGCCGAAGGGCGAGTTGAAGGAGAAGGAGCGCGGCTCCAGCTCCTCGAAGGACAGGTCGTCGTACGGGCAGTAGAGGTGCTCGGAGAACATCCGCTCACGCTCGGGGTCGTCCTCGGCGAGGTCGACGAAGTCCAGGATGACCATGCCGCCGGAGAGGCCGAGCGCGGTCTCCACCGAGTCGGTGAGCCGCCGCTTGGCGCCGTCCTTGACGGTGAGGCGGTCGACGACCACCTCGATCGTGTGCTTCTCCTGCTTCTTCAGCGTGGGCGGCTCGGAGAGCTGGATCGTCGTTCCGTCCACCCGGGCCCGGCTGTAGCCCTTGGTCTGGAGGTCGGCGAAGAGGTCGACGAACTCGCCCTTGCGCTCGCGCACGAGCGGCGAGAGCACCTGGAAGCGGCTGCCCTCGGGCAGCGCGAGCACCCGGTCGACGATCGCCTGCGGCGACTGCCGCGCGATCGGACGGCTGCACTCGGGGCAGTGCGGCTTGCCGATGCGGGCGAAGAGCAGGCGGAGGTAGTCGTAGACCTCGGTGATGGTGCCGACGGTGGAGCGCGGGTTGCGCGAGGTCGACTTCTGGTCGATCGAGACGGCCGGGGAGAGGCCCTCGATGAAGTCGACGTCGGGCTTGTCCATCTGCCCCAGGAACTGACGGGCGTAGGACGACAGCGACTCGACGTAGCGGCGCTGGCCCTCGGCGAAGATCGTGTCGAAGGCCAGGGAGGACTTGCCCGAACCGGAGAGTCCGGTGAAGACGATGAGTGAGTCGCGGGGCAGGTCGAGCGAAACGTTCTTGAGGTTGTGCTCGCGAGCGCCACGAACGATGAGACGGTCGGTCACGCCGGTCCGCACCTTTCTTGAGAGAGCGGGGGACGGGCCCCGGCCATCCAGAGTATGGGAGGGGGGAGGCGCCGCTGGGGTGTGTGTCTTGTTCTCCGAGCGTATAGCACGTGCATTCGATTTACGGCACTCCGCAGAGTGCTTCACCCGATCGTGTGGCAGCGCTAGGGTCGGCCCCATGATTGATCATGTGCACGACCTGCGATCCCTACGCGATGCCACGGACCGACTGCTGACCGCGGCCGCGAAACTGGACAACGCCGCCGTGGCCGAGGCGTCACGCCTGCCGGGCTGGTCCCGGGGTCACGTCCTCGCCCACCTCTCCCGCAACGCCGACGCCCTCGTGAACGTGTTCGAGGGGCGTCCGATGTACGAGAGCGCCGCCGCCCGCGACGCCGACATCGCGCGCGACGCAGGGCGGCCTCTGGTGGAACAGCTGGAGGACGTGCGGAATTCCGCCGCCTCCTTCGAGACCGTGGCCGGAGCCCCCCAGGACTGGTCCCGCACGGTCGAGCTGCGCAACGGGGTCACCGACAGCGCCTCCCGGATCCCCTTCCGCCGCCTCGTCGAGGTCGAGCTGCACCACGTGGACCTCGGGATCGGCTACGAGCTGGCGGACCTCCCGGACGAGTTCACCGAGCGCGAGATCGTCTTCCTGGCCGACCGCTGGTCCGGGCACCCCGAGGTGCCGCCGGTGACGCTGTCCGCGGGGGACGGCCGCACCTGGCGCACCGGCTCCGCCGACGGCTCCCCGGTCACCCTGACCGGTACCCCGGCGCAGCTCCTGGCCTGGCTGGCCGGGCGCGGCGACAAGGGCGACGCCCTGACCACCGCGGGCGGTCCCCTCCCTCTGCTGCCTCCGCTCTAGGATCAGGTCATGACGTACAGCGGAGCGGTGAAGGTCGGCGGTCCGGCCGACGTGCACGAACTCGCGGACCTGATGATTTCCAAGGTCGCCGTGGGCGACATGAACAACAACGCCTACCTGCTGCGCTGCCGGGCGACCGGCGAGCAGCTGCTGATCGACGCGGCCGCCGAGGCCGCCACCCTGCTCGGCCTGATCGGTGACGACGGCATCACGGCGGTCGTCACCACCCACCGGCACGGCGACCACTGGGGCGCCCTGCGCGAGGTGGTCGACGCGACCGGAGCCCGGACCTACGCCGGGCGCCACGACACCGAGGGCATCCCGGTGCCGACGGACGTCCCGGTCGAGGACGGCGACACCCTGACCTTCGGGCGGGTCACCCTGACCGCCCGCCACCTGGTCGGCCACACCCCAGGCTCGATCGCCCTGGTCTACGACGACCCGCACGGGCACCCGCACGTCTTCACCGGGGACTGCCTCTTCCCGGGCGGCGTCGGCAACACCGGCGGCGACCCGGAGGCGTTCGCCCGGCTCCTCGGCGACGTCGAGGAGAAGCTCTTCGGGCAGCTCCCGGACGAGGCCTGGGTCTACCCCGGCCACGGCAACGACACCACGATCGGCGCCGAGCGCCCGCAGCTCGCGCAGTGGCGCGAGCGCGGCTGGTAACCCCTCCTCCCTCCCGGCTCCGGGCCGCCCCTCCCCAGCGGAAGGGCGGCCCGCGTCAACACCGCGGCGGCGCTCCACCCGTTCCGGCGAAGGAGGCGCGAAGGCGCCCCCCGGCCCCGCGCGGCGGGGTACTTGCTGCACCATGCACCAAGATCGCTCCACCCGCCCGGACCCGTCCGTTCCGGGTCCCCGTGACCACGCCCCGCACCGGGACCGCTCCCCCTCGATGCTCCGCCTCGCCTCGGCCTCGCTCGTCGGCACGGCCATCGAGTTCTACGACTTCTTCGTCTACGGGACCGCCGCCGCCCTGGTCCTCGGCCCCCTGTTCTTCCCCACCTTCTCGCCGCTGGCCGGGACCCTCGCGGCCTTCGGCACCTTCGGCGTGGGCTTCCTCGCCCGCCCGCTGGGCTCGGTGCTCTTCGGCCACGTCGGCGACCGGTACGGCCGGCGGCCGGTGCTGCTCGCGTCCCTGCTGTTGACCGGGCTCGCCACGGTCGCGGTGGGCTGCGTACCGGCGTACTCCTCGATCGGGGCCGGCGCTCCGGTGCTCCTGCTCCTGCTGCGCTTCCTCCAGGGCCTCGGGCTCGGCGGGGAGTGGGGCGGGGCGGTGCTGCTGACCGCGGAGCACGCCCCCGAGAACCGGCGCGGGCTGTGGTCGAGCTTCCCGCAGACGGGTCCGGCCGTCGGGTTCCTGCTGGCGAACGGGCTGATGCTGGCGCTGTCCGCCGCGCTCACGGACGGCCAGTTCACGTCCTGGGGCTGGCGGGTGCCGTTCTGGGCGGCCGGTGTGCTCGCGCTGTCGGGCCTGTGGTCGCGCCGATCGGTCGAGGAGACCCCGGAGTTCCGCGGGCTCGCCGCCGGCGGCCGGCGGGCGAACGCGCCGGTGGCCGAGGTCGTCCGCGACCACGGGCGGCTGCTCCTGCTCACCGGCGGCGCGCTCGCCGTCGGCTACGCCGTCTTCTACGCGGTGACGACCTGGTCCCTGGCCTACGCGACCGACCACCTGGGGGTCGACCGCAGCGTGATGCTGGCCTGCGTCATGGCGGCCGTCGCCGTGAAGGGCTGCGTCACCCCGCTGGTGGCGGTGCTGGGCGACCGGTACGGGCGGCGGCCGCTCTGCCTGGCCGGGAGCGCGGCCTGCTCGGTGTGGATGTTCCCGCTGGTGGCCCTGTTGCGGACCGCCGACCCGCTGCTGATGACGCTGGGCTGCCTGGGCGCGCTGCTGGGCATGGTGACGATGTTCGCGGTGGTGGGCGCGTACCTGCCGGAGCTGTATCCGCCGCGCGTGCGGTGCACGGGGGCGGCCGTCGGCTACAACCTGGGCGGGGTGCTGGGCGGCGCGCTGACGCCCGTCGTGGCCACCGCGCTGGCCGAGGGCCCGGGGCCGCCCTGGGGTGTGGCCGCGTACCTGACCGGGATCGCCCTGGTCAGCCTCGCGTGCTTCGCCCTGCTGCCGGAGACGCGCCCGGTGGCCGTACGCACGGCGGGGGCGGCCGAAGCGGCCGCCCCCGCCTGAGCGCAATCCCGCGCGCCTCAGCCGACGCTGTCGCGCGACGCGGCCCCGGCGGCGGCCTCGGCCGCCGCCTGCTTCTTCGAGGCGAGCAGGCTGGTGATCGTGGTGATCACCAGGACGCCGCAGATGACGCCGAGCGAGACCGGGATGGAGATCTGCGGGACGTGCACCCCGGACTCGTGCAGGGCGTGCAGCACGAGCTTGATCCCGATGAAGCCCAGGATGATCGACAGGCCGTAGCTGAGGTGGACCAGCTTCTTGAGCAGGCCGCCGATGAGGAAGTACAGCTGGCGCAGGCCCATGAGGGCGAAGGCGTTGGCGGTGAAGACGATGTACGGGTCCTGGGTCAGGCCGAAGATCGCGGGGATGGAGTCCAGGGCGAACAGGATGTCCGTCGTGCCGATGGCGAGCATGACGACCATCAGCGGCGTCAGGACGCGCTTGCCGTTCTCCCGGATGAAGAGCTTGGTGCCGTGGTACCTGTCGGCGACGCCGAACTTCTCTTCGACGGACTTCAGGAGGCGGTTCTCCTCGAACTCCTCGTCCGCCTCGTCCTTGCGGGCCTCCTGGATGAGCTTCCACGCGGTGTAGATCAGGAACGCGCCGAAGATGTAGAAGACCCAGGAGAAGCTGGCGATGATCGCGGCGCCCGCGGCGATGAAGATGGCGCGCAGCACCAGGGCGATCAGCACGCCCACGAGCAGCACTCGCTGCTGGAGGTGGGAGGGCACCGCGAACTTCGCCATGATCAGGACGAAGACGAAGAGGTTGTCGACGCTCAGCGACTTCTCGGTGATGAAGCCCGCGAAGAACTCCTGGGAGGCCTGGCCGTTGCCGAAGACCAGCAGGCCGAGGCCGAAGAGCGCGGCGAGGGCGATCCAGACGACCGTCCAGATGCCCGCTTCCTTGATCGATACGTCGTGCGGTTTGCGGCCGATGAAGAAATCGGCTCCGATGAGGATGCCCAGACCGAGAATGGTCAGCACCCAGAGGGTCCACGAAACGTCCACGTTGAACTCGCCTCCGGCGGATGGCTCAGCACTGCGTCAGCGTCATCGCTGCCGGAGGTCTCTTCCACCCGGGCGGCCAGGAGGCCGTGGGCCGACGCCCCGGGACCGGTCACGGTCCGTATTGACGGGCACGCCGTAGCTGGGAAGCAGGAATACTCCCCTCCGCACTCACGAGGGTACCCCGCTCTGCCCCTTTTGGTAAAGGGAAGACCAAGAGAAGGTCAGGCACTGGTCAGGAACCGCTCGACGGACGGCCCCGCGCGGAGCCGCCCGCTCAGGCGCCGCGCCCGCCTCGCGCCTCCACGATCCGGTCCAGCACCTGGTCCAGGACCCGGCTGCCGGGCGGCGGGAACGACGCCTCGAAGGTCCAGGCATGACCCACCCACGGATCGGCCAGGTGGTTGTCGGGGACGGGCGACAGCCGCATCAGCGACCGCCACAGCGGGTCCAGCAGCGGCCCGTACGCCGAGGACTCGTCACGGTCCGCGACCATCAGCAGGTGCACGCCGACCGCGGGACCCTCGTCGGCCAGGTAGCGCAACCGGGTGACCGCCCGGTCGTCGAAGCCGTGCGGGAAGTCGTGGACGATCAGCAGCTGCTCGGCGGTGTCCAGGTCCGGCGGCAGGTCCTCCGGCGCCCCGGCCCGCACCGCCATCTGTACGAGGTCCACCCGGCGGGTGAGCCGCGCGAGGGTCTCGGTGACCCCGGCGGCCCCCGCGGCGGGCGGCGCCGCCAGGACGCCCGCCCGCACGAGCGGGGCCAGCGCGTCGGCCCCGGCTCCGGCGGCGTCGATGACGTGCACGGAGAACCGGCCCGCAGGGTGCACGGCGAGCAGCCGTACGGCGTGCGCGACGGCCATGTCCATGGCGGCCCGGCGCAGCGGGGCGGTGTCCGCCGCCATCGCCGCCTCGGAGCCGGTCCGGCCGTTGTCGATCCACAGCCCGCGCTCCAGCGGGAACCGCACCAGCATGGGGATGCGCAGCCCGGGGCACTCCGGCAGGTGCAGGTCGCCCAGGCGCAGCGCCAGGGGGGCCTCGGCGGGGATCCGGTGGGCGTGCCAGACGGGGTTGTCCCAGCGGGCGAAGGCGGCGGGGAGCGCGGGTTCGACCACCTCGGATTCGGCCGTCAGCTGGGCGAGGTCCCGGTCCAGGACGGCCCGGGCGCGGCCGACCAGGTCGTCGCGGCGGGCCCGGGCCTTCTCCCGGGCGCCGTCGCCGGAGCCGCCCAGCCGGCCCAGGGGGTCGGCGAGGGCCTCGTCCAGTTCGCGGTCCATCCGGGTCTCGGCGTGGTCGGCGGCGCCGCGGTAGGCGGAGACCGAGCGGGCCAGGTCCTCGAACATGCCCCAGACCTGGTTGTAGAGCCGCTCGTCCATGGTCCAGCCGGTGGCGTCACCGGCGACCGGGCGGGGCGGCTCGCCGGGCAGCGCGGGCGGGGCCTGCGGAGCGGGCGCCGGGGGTGCGTCGGTGCGCGAGCGGCGCGGGTGGGCGTAGCTGATGGTGGGCGGCCCGTCCGGGCCGGAGCCGGGGTCCGCGGGTGGCGGCGGGGGCACCGGGCCGGGGACCGGTTCCTGCGGGGCCGCTGCGAGCGGGGCCGTCGGCGGGGTCGGGGTAGCGGAGGCCGCGGGCGCCGGTACGGGGGGCGGTGCGGGCACGGAGCCCGTCCCCGCCGGCGCGGCGGAGTAGGGGGAGCCCGGAGAGCCCGGGACGGGCGCAGGGTCGACGGGCCCGGAGCCCGCGGCCGTGTGGGCCTCGGCGGCGAGGTCCGCGGCGGCCGGGGCGCTCAGCCCGTGGTCGGTGAGGAGGGCGGCGAGACCGTCGGCGTACCCCTGGCCGACGGCGCGGACCTTCCAGGCGCCCTGGCGGCGGTACAGCTCGACCGCGACGACGGCGGTCTCCGCGTCCAGCCCGGTCAGGGTGTACCCGGCCAGCTCGGCGCCGTCGGGGGCGGCCACGGCGACGTGCGGCGCGGCGACCGCGCCGAAGCGGGCCGGGCCGCCGGGCGGCAGCGCCAGCACGACCCCGACCCTGTGCACGGCGGCGGGGACCTCGTCCAGGTCGACCGCGAAGGCGTGCCGAGCGGCCGCGGCGCCGGGCACCTCCAGGCCGGGCACCCGGGGCGCACCGGGGTGGGCCAGGGATCCGGGGCCGTCCAGCAGCCCCCGGTCGTCGCCCAGCGCGGCCCCGGCGAGCACGGGTGTGCCCGCCGAGACCCTGATCTCCACCCGGTGCCGGGACAGGGGGTGGTTCTGCCCCCGGACCAGTTCGGCCGTCATCGTGCAGCCCCTCCCCCGTCGTACGCGTTCTTGTCGGCGGCCGCCGCCGCCCGCCGGGTGACGGCGGGCGCGGCGGGACCGGTGACTACAGGTGCGGCAGGATCGCCGGAAGCAGGTCCTGGAAGGTCCGGCCGTTGGCCGCGTTGCCCAGGGCCGTCATCTTCCAGCCGGCGCCCGCGCGGTGCACCTTCGCCATGATCTGCGCGGTGTACTGGCCGCCGCCGTCGAGCGTGTAGCGGGCCAGCTCCTGGCCGTTGGTCTCGTCGACGATGCGGCAGAAGGCGTTCTGCACCTCCTGGAACGTCTGGCCGGTGAACGAGTTCACCGTGAAGACGATCTGGTCGATGTGCACCGGTACGCGCTGGAGGTCGACGAGGATCGACTCGTCGTCGCCCCCCTGGCCGGCGCCGCCGACCAGGTTGTCGCCGGTGTGCCGGACCGAACCGTCGTCGCTCTGCAGGTGCCGGAAGAAGACGACGTCCATGGGCTCCTTGCCGGCGAACAGCACCGCCGAGGCGTCCAGGTCGATCTCCCGGGTACGGCCGCCGAACAGGCCGCGGCGCTTGGCCGCCTGCCATCCGAGGCCCATGCGGACCGCGGTCAGCGTCCCCCCGTCCGCCTTCTCCAGACTGATGGCCTGACCCTTGGTCATGTTGACCGTCACGCGCTGTCCCCTCTCCATAGCCACCCCCAGGCAGCGAGTACCTGCGGCTGTTCCACGCCCGAACACTACTGACCGGCTCCGGCTCAGGCGAGGCCCGCTTCCTTCATCTGCCGCAGCTCCTTCTTCAGTTCCCCGACCTCGTCCCGGATCCGGGCCGCGACCTCGAACTGCAGCTCGGCCGCGGACGCCCGCATCCGCTCGGTCATCTGCTCGATCAGCGCGGCCAGTTCCGCGGCGGGCCGGTCGGTGAGCACCTCGCCCCGGGCGCCGCCCTTCGCGGCCTTGCCGCCCTTGACCGCCGCCGCCCGGGCGCCCAGCACGGGCACCGGCGCCTTCGCGTCCTTGCCGCCCTTCTGCTGGCGGTAGCCGGTGCCGAGCAGCTGCTCGGTGTCGACCTCCTCGCGGGCGATGGTGGCCACGATGTCGTTGATCTTCTTGCGCAGCGGCTGCGGGTCGATGCCGTGCGCCGTGTTGTAGGCGACCTGCTTCTCCCGGCGCCGGTTGGTCTCCTCGATGGCCTTCTCCATCGCCGGGGTCATCTTGTCCGCGTACATGTGGACCTGGCCGGAGACGTTGCGCGCGGCGCGGCCGATGGTCTGGATCAGCGAGGTCCCCGAGCGCAGGAACCCCTCCTTGTCGGCGTCGAGGATCGCCACCAGCGACACCTCGGGCAGGTCGAGGCCCTCGCGCAGCAGGTTGATGCCGACGAGGACGTCGTACTCCCCGGCCCGCAGCTCGCGCAGCAGCTCGATCCGGCGCAGCGTGTCCACGTCGCTGTGCAGGTAGCGCACCGCGATGCCCAGCTCCAGGAAGTAGTCCGTGAGGTCCTCGGCCATCTTCTTGGTGAGGGTGGTGACCAGGACCCGCTCGTCCTTCTCGACGCGCTGGCGGATCTCGTGCACCAGGTCGTCGATCTGGCCCTCGGTCGGCTTGACGACGACCTCGGGGTCGATCAGGCCGGTGGGCCGGATGATCTGCTCGACGAAGCCGTCGCCGCGCGAGAGCTCGTACTTTCCGGGCGTGGCCGACAGGTAGACGGTCTGGCCGATCCGCTCCTGGAACTCCTCCCACTTCAGGGGACGGTTGTCCAGCGCGGAGGGCAGCCGGAAGCCGTGGTCGACCAGGGTCCGCTTGCGCGAGGCGTCGCCCTCGTACATGGCGCCGATCTGGGGCACGGTGACGTGCGACTCGTCGATGACGAGGAGGAAGTCCTCGGGGAAGTAGTCGATGAGGGTGTTGGGCGCCGAGCCGCGCTCGCGGTCGTCCATGTGCAGCGAGTAGTTCTCGATGCCGGAGCAGGACCCGATCTGGCGCATCATCTCCAGGTCGTAGGTGGTGCGCATGCGCAGCCGCTGGGCCTCCAGCATCTTGCCCTGCTTCTCCAGCTCGTCCAGGCGCGCGGTCAGCTCCGCCTCGATGCCCCGGACCGCCTTCTCCATGCGCTCGGGCCCGGCGACGTAGTGGCTGGCGGGGAACACGTACAGCTCGCGGTCCTCGCTGATCACCTCGCCGGTCAGCGGGTGCAGGGTGGAGAGGGCCTCGATCTCGTCGCCGAACATCTCGATCCGGACGGCCAGCTCCTCGTACACCGGGAAGATCTCGATGGTGTCGCCGCGCACCCGGAAGGTGCCGCGGGTGAAGGCGACGTCGTTGCGGGTGTACTGGATGTCGACGAACCGGCGCAGCAGCTGGTCCCGGTCGAACTCCTCGCCGACCTTGAGCGAGACCATCCGGTCGACGTACTCCTGCGGGGTGCCGAGGCCGTAGATGCAGGAGACGGAGGCGACCACGATGACGTCGCGGCGGGTCAGCAGCGAGTTGGTCGCGGAGTGGCGCAGCCGCTCGACCTCCTCGTTGATGGAGGAGTCCTTCTCGATGTAGGTGTCCGACTGCGGGACGTAGGCCTCGGGCTGGTAGTAGTCGTAGTACGAGACGAAGTACTCGACGGCGTTGTTGGGCAGCAGCTCGCGGAACTCGTTCGCCAGCTGGGCGGCCAGCGTCTTGTTCGGGGCCATGACCAGCGTCGGCCGCTGGAGCTTCTCGATCATCCAGGCCGTGGTGGCCGACTTTCCGGTGCCGGTCGCGCCCAGCAGGACGACGTCCTTCTCCCCCGCGCGGATGCGCTTCTCCAGCTCGGCGATGGCCGCCGGCTGGTCGCCGCTGGGCTGGTAGGGACTGACGACCTCGAAAGGCGCCACCGTGCGTTCGATCTTCGATACGGGCCGCATGAGTCAACCGTACGGCCCCCCACTGACACTCACGCATCCGCGCGGCCGCCGGGCTCCGCGACGGGCGGCCTACCCCCGTGCGACCAGCGCGGTCCCGGCTCCGTGACGTCCCGGGACGCCCGGCGGCCCTGGTCCGTTTGTCGTAGTTCGGTGGCGACGCGCCGAGGGGGAACGGCATCATCGCGAGCAGGCCGTCACACACCGCGACGGGCCGTCAGATGCGCCAGGAGGGGCGGGACCAGTCATCACCGCCGAGCCGCCGAGCGCGCCGCACCGCCGGGCCGCGCCGTCCGCCCCGCCGCCCCGCGCCCCCGCCCCGCTCCCGCTCCCGCCCGCGCGCGCCCCGCGCCCCCGCCCGCCCGCGCGTCCGGCCGGGCCGCCGGCCGGCCCCTTCACGACCCGCGAGTCGACCCCTTGCTGACCCGTGACCCGAGGAGACCGCAGATGTACGTCCGAACCGTTGCCGCGGCTGCCGCCGTGCTGGGCATCACCCTCTGCGCGCTGGGCGGGCCGGCCGGCGCCACCCGGGCCGCCCACCCGGCGCCGGCGCGGTCGGCCGGACCGCCGGCCGAGCCGGGCGCGCGTACCGCCCGGGGCCCGGCCACGGGCGCGGCCGTGCGTCCCGCCGCGCTGCGCGGGAGCGCGGGCCGGGCCGCCGCGCCCCGCTCCGCGCCGCTGGCGGGGCCGCGGCCGGGGCTGTTCGGGCTGCCGGTGGTGTACGCCCACCGGGGGGCCTCGGCGTACGCCCCGGAGAACACGCTGGCCTCCATCGACCTCGCCGCCCGGCTGGGCTTCGACTGGGTGGAGAACGACGTCCAGCGCACCAAGGACGGCGTGCTCGTGGTGATCCACGACGACACCCTCAAGCGGACCACCGACGCCCGGACGGTGTTCCCGAACCGCAGCCCCTGGCGGGTGAAGGACTTCACCGCGGCCGAGATCGCCCGGCTCGACGCGGGCAGCTGGTTCCGTCCCGAGTTCGCCGGCGCCCGGGTCCCGACGCTGGCGGAGTACCTGGACCGGGTCCAGCGCAATCAGGGCCGGCTGCTGCTGGAGGTCAAGAAGCCGGAGCTGTACCCGGGGATCGAGCGCCAGATCCTGGAGCAGCTCGACCGGGCGGGTTGGCTCGACGACCGGCACGTCGCCTCCCGCCTCGTCGTACAGAGCTTCAGCGCCGACTCGGTGGCCCTGGTGCACAGCCTGCGTCCGGATCTGGTGACCGCCTTCCTCGGCGCGCCGCCGGAGGACGAGCTGGAGCGGTACGCCGCCTTCTCCGACCGGATCAACCCCTGGTTCCGGGAGATCTCCGCCGAGTGGGTGGCCGACGTGCACGCCCTCCGGGGGCCGCACGGCCGGCCCATGGAGGTGGACACCTGGATCGTGGACGATCCGGAGACGACCGAGCGCGTCGTGGAGATGGGCGTGGACGGCATCATCACCAACGCCCCGGACGTGGTGCGCCAGACGGTCTACGGGTACTGACCCGCCCGTCCCGGGCGGCCGCAAGCGGCCCCGGGGCGTTGTCGGCGGGGCGCCGTACGGTGGTGGGGTGGACAGCACCGAGCGGCCCCGGGGGCCGCACCTCGAATGGACCGTGGTCGACAGCCCCATCGGTCCGCTCCTCCTCGCCGCGACCCACGAAGGTCTGGTCAAGGTCGCCTTCCACGCGTCCGCGCGGACGGCCGGGCCGCTGATCGACCGGCTGGGCGCGTCGGCCGTCCGTCCGGCGCCGGGCGAGGAGGTCCTGCTGGCCGAGCCCGTACGCCAGCTCGCCGCCTACTTCGCGGGCGGTCTGCGGCGCTTCGACCTCCCGCTGGACTGGCGCCTCAGCTCCGGCTTCCACCGCCAGGTGCTCCAGGAGCTGGACCGCTCCGTGCCGTACGGGGCGGTCGTCGGGTACGGCGAGCTGGCCGCCCGGGTCGGCCAGCCCGGCGCGGCCCAGGCCGTGGGCGCGGCGATGGGCTCCAATCCGCTGCCGCTGGTCGTGGCCTGCCACCGGGTCGTGGAGAACGGCGGCGGGATCGGCGGGTTCGGCGGCGGGGTGGAGACCAAGCGCACCCTGCTGGCTTTGGAGGGCGTCCTCCCGGAGCCGCTGTTCTGAGCGGCGGGGCCGCGGCTCCCCGGCAGCTGACCTGGAACTATCCGGTTCCCCCGGGCGGCTGGCGGTGCGACACTGCGCCGGTGACTGCTGCCGCGGCCCCGCCCGCCGTCCCCCGCCCCGCACGGCCCGTCCGCTCCTGCCCGCCGGACCGGAGGTGTACGTCGTGACCGCCCCGCACGGTACGGACCGCTCCGGCGGCCCCGCCGAGCCCGGTGCGCCGGCCGGAGCCGGTGCTGCCGTAGGGCCCGGCGCGCCCGTCGACCCGGTCGCGCCCGTCGACCCCGCCGACCCCGTCGCGGCCGCGCCGCCGGACCGCGCGGCGCGCCCGGGCCCGCGGCGGCGCTGGGGCCGCACGGCCCTTGAGGTCCGGGAGGTGACCGAGGCCGACCTGCCCCGGCTGCGCAGGCGCACCTCCGGCGTCCTCATAGCCGGCCAGATCCTGGGCGGCCTGGGCATACCGATCAGCATCGCGCTGGCTCCGGTCCTCGCCACCGAGGTCAGCGGCACCGAAGCCATGTCCGGGCTGGCCTCGACCGCCTCCGTCGTGGGCACCGCTCTGGTCTCGCTCCCGCTCGCGGCGCTGATGACCGCGCGCGGGCGCAGGCCGGGGCTGGTGCTCGCCTACCTGATCGGCGCGGGCGGCGCGGGCCTGGTGGTCCTGGCCGCCGTGCTGGGCAACTTCCCGCTGCTGCTCGTCGGCATGGCCGCCTTCGGCGCCGCGTCCTCGGCCAATCTGCAGTGCCGGTTCGCCGCCGCCGACCTGGCGGCCCCCGACCACCGGGCCCGGGCGATCTCGACGGTGGTGTGGGCCACGACCATCGGTGCGGTGCTGGGACCCAATCTGTCGGCTCCGGCCAGCCGGAGCTTCGCGGGGACGTCCGTACCCGAGAAGGCCGGCCCGTTCCTGTGGGCCGGCGCGATCTTCCTGCTCACCGCGCTGCTGATCGGCGTCCTCCTGCGGCCGGATCCGCTGCTGACCGCGCGGGCGCTGGCCGGACCGGCCGAGCAGGCGGCCGGTGCCCGCTCGCTGCGGGCCGGGTTCGCCGCCGTACGGAGCTCGCCCCGGGCGCGCCTGGCGCTGGTGACGGTCGCCGTGACGCACACCGCCATGGTCTCGATCATGGTGATGACCCCGGTCGACCTGGGCCACCACGGCGCCGGCCTCCAGCTGATCGGGCTGGTGATCAGCGGGCACATCGCCGGGATGTTCGCCTTTTCGCCGGTGATGGGATGGCTCGCCGACCGGCTCGGCCGGCTGTCCGTGATCGGGCTGGCCGCCGGACTGCTCGCGATCGCCGCGCTGCTGGCGGGCACCGCCGGAGCGCACCACGCGCAGACCGCGGCGGGACTGTTCCTGCTGGGCCTGGGCTGGTCGGCGGGGCTGGTCTCCGGTTCGGCGCTGCTGACGGACTCGGTGCCGCAGGCCGCGCGGGCGGCCGTACAGGGCCTGTCCGACCTGACCATGAACACCTGCGCGGGCGTCGGCGGGGCGGTGTCCGGGCTGATCGTCGCCCAGGCGGGCTACGGCTGGCTGAACGCGGTCGGCGCCGCGCTGCTGCTGCCGATGGCCGGGCTGGCGCTGTTCACCGCGCGCCGCCATCCCGTGGCCGTCGGCCCCGCGGCGACCGGCGGCGGGGCCGTCAAAGGCTGATGTGGTAGGCCTTGCGCAGCGTCTCGTGCACGGTCCAGGTGGTCCTGTCACCCTCCCGGAGCACGCAGGCGGTGCCGGGGCCGACCTCCAGCCGCGCGCCGCCCTCGACCTCGATGGTGGCCCGGCCGCTGACGACGACGAACAGCTCGTTCGCCTCGGTGTCGGTGACCGTGCCGGGCGTGATCTGCCAGATGCCGCGCAGCTGCTTGCCGTCCGCGGACTCCCACAGCACCTTGCCGGTCACCACCGGGTCGCCGGACAGGATCTGCGCGGGGTCGAGCTCCTCGGCCTCCAGTTCCGTATCCGCCAGATCGGGTACGGACACGGCGAAGGATGCGGGGGCGGAGGTGGGCGCGGGGGCGGGCGCGGCGGGGTCTTCGGTGCTCATGGCGCGAAACCCTAGCCCGGCCGGCCGGCCCGGCGCGGTGACCAGGACGTCCAGGATCGGGAGCGCGGACGAGTCACCCTGTCCAGGGGCGCGAGCACTGCGAGCGCCGCGCGCACCCCGCGCATCTCGGACAGTTGGGCCGGGGGCGCGTTTGGCGGCCTGGATCCCGTGCCATGGATGGGGACATGTCACAGCACACAGCGGTTCCGGTCCTGTCGGAAGAGGTCCGCGACGCGCTCGCGGAGCAGCGGCCCGTCGTCGCCCTCGAATCGACGATCCTCGCGCACGGCCTGCCCCGGCCCCGCAACCTCCAGGTGGGCGGGGAACTGGAGGCGCTCGTCCGGTCGGAGGGCGCGGTTCCGGCGACCGTCGCTGTGCTCGACGGAGTCCCGTACGCCGGGCTCGACAAGGCACAGCTGGAGCGCATCGCCACCGGTGACGGCGTGCGCAAGCTCGGGCACCGGGACCTGGCCCCCGCGATGGCGGCGGGCGCCACCGGGGCGACGACGGTGTCGGCGACGGCCTTCCTGGCCGCCCGGGCCGGGCTGCGGGTCTTCGCCACGGGCGGGCTGGGCGGCGTACACCGCGACTGGGCGCGGGCGCAGGACGAGTCGGCGGACCTTCCGCTGCTCGCCCGGACCCGGATCACGGTGGTGTGCGCGGGCGTGAAGTCGGTCCTGGACGTCCCCGCCACGCTCCAGCGGCTGGAAACGCTGGGCGTGGGGGTGCTGGGCTTCGGGACGGAACGTTTTCCCGGGTTCTACCTGAGCAGTTCCGGCGAGCCGGTCGACTGGACCGTGCACCGGCCGGAGGAAGTGGCCGCGGTGATGGCCGCCCAGGACGCCCTGGGCGGGCCGGGCTCCGCGCTGCTGGTCGCCAACCCGGTCCCCGAGTCGGAGCAGCTGGACCCCGACCTGCACGACCGGGTCCTGGCCGAGGCCCTCGCCGAGTGCCGGGAGCGCGGCATCACCGGCCAGGCGGTGACCCCGTTCCTGCTCGGCTTCCTGGTCCGGGCGACCGGCGGGGCCTCGCTGGAGGCCAACCTCGCGGCGGTGCGCGGCAACGTGCGCCTGGGCGCGCGGATCGCGTCGGCCTGGGCGGCCTGGTGAGCGGGCCGGGGGGAACGCCCGGGCACGCGCCCACCGGCCGGCCCGGCGCACCGGCCGCGGAGTTCGCGGGGAGCCTGCTGGTGGTCGGGGACGTGGTCACGGACGTGGTCGCCGTGCACCTGGAACCGCTGGCTCCGGCCACCGACACGGCCGCCCGGATCCGTACGATGCCCGGTGGCGCCGGGGCCAACGCGGCCTGCTGGGCGGCCCACGAGGGCGCCGCCGACGTCGCCCTGCTCGCGCGGGTGGGCGCGGAGTCGGCGCGGTGGCACGAACACGCCCTGGTGGCCGCCGGGGTGCGGCCGCTGCTGGTGACCGATCCGGTGGAGCCGACCGGGACGGTGGTGGCGCTGGTCGGCAAGGACGCGGAGCGGACCTTCCTGACCGACAGCGGGGCGGTGCTGCGGCTCTCGCGGGCCGACTGGACCCCGGAGCTGCTGGACGGGGTGGCCCACCTGCACCTGTCCGGCTACCTCTTCTTCGGGGACACCAGCCGGGAGCTGGCCCGCCTCGCGCTGCGGTCGGCCCGGGAGCGCGGCATACCGGTGAGCGTGGACCCCGCCTCGGCCGGGTTCCTGGCCGCGCTGGGGGTGGACCGCTTCCTGGACGCGGTGGCGGGGGCCGATGTGCTCCTGCCCAACGAGGACGAGGCGCGGCTGCTGGCCGGGCTGCCCGGCCCGGCCCCTTCGGCGCGGGCGGCGGCGGAGCTGAGCCTGCGGGTGCCGCTGGTGGTGGTGACCCGCGGTCCGGCCGGGGCGCTGGTCGCCGAGGGGGGCCGGGTGAGCGCCGAGGTCGCGGCGGAGCCCGCGCTGGCGGTGGATTCCACGGGCGCGGGCGACGCGTTCACCGGCGGGTTCCTGGCCGCCCGGCTGGCGGGCGCGGGCCCGGTGGAAGCGGCGCGGGCGGGGTGCCGCGCGGGGGCGGTGGCGGTGACCCGGCTGGGCGGCCGGCCGTAGGCGGCGGATCGGTGGCGGCGGGAGCGGTGGCGGCGGGAGCGCCGCGGCTCAGCGCGGGGGTCCGGCCCAGGCGGGGTGGCGGGGGTCGTCGGCGCGGACGATGACGTCGGCGGCCGACTCCGGGCCGGTCTCGGCGTCGTAGCGCGCGAAGGCCGGTACGGTCCAGCGCTCGGCCTCGGGCGTGCGCCGGGCCAGGGCCGCGGCGGAGAGCCGGATGTGGACGCTGAGGTCGAAGGGGAACCAATGGCCCATCAGGAACGGTCCGTGCAGGACGAGTACCCCGCCCGGCGGCAGGGTCACGTACGGGCTGCGGGTCGCCCGGTCGGTGACCGGGTCCCAGAGGTCGGGCAGCACCCGGCCGCTGCCGCCCGGGTCCAGCGGACCGACGACTTCGCGCCACAGGGCCGCCGTGTCGTACCAGCCGTCGAGGTAGGAGTCGACGTCGCGCCGGCCGTGCTCGAAGCGCAGCGAGGCGGGCCGCAGGAATCCGCCGGTGGGCACCACGAGGACCGAACGGCCGCGCAGGCGCAGCGCGTCCGCGAGGTGCCCGGCGAGCGTGCCGGTACCGGCGGCGGGCGCGCCGTCCACGGCGACCCGCAGCCAGGACGCGGCCCCGCCCGGATCGCCGCCGGCGTCCGCGGCGCCGCCCGGAGCCGGCCGCGCCTCGTCGAGATGGCCCGCGAGCCGCTCGGCCATCCCCTGCCATGTGATCGCTTCCAGCTGCACGGTCCCATTGTCAGTGGTCGGCCGTAGCGTTTCTCGACAAGGGATCACCGACGCGGAAGAGCCGTCGGCCCGGCCTTGGGGAGGGGTCTGTCATGGCTCGCGAGACGACGTACCTGGAGCTGTCGCAGGAAGGTGGCGGCGCCCACAAGTTTTACGAGGTGACCGTCGACGGGACGGCCGTCTCCGTGCGCTACGGCCGGATCGGGGCTGAGGGCCAGGTGCAGAACTCCTCCTTCCCGACCCTGGAGAAGGCGCGGGCGGCCGCCGCGAAGAAGGTCGGCGAGAAGGTCCGCAAGGGGTACGCCCCCGCCGTCCGGGGCCGGCGGACGGCGCGCGCGGTCTCCCGCCGCCAGGTGGCCTCGGCGCCCTCGACGGCGCGCGCGGTGGCGCCGGTGCTGTGGCGGTTCCGCACGGGCGCCTCGGCGTTCGGGATCCATGTGGACGAGGACCGCTGCTGGGTCGGCAACCAGGCCGGGGACGTCTACACGCTGAGCCACGGCGGTGAGGTGCTGGCCCGCTATGCGCTGCCGGACGGCGTCAAGTGCCTGGTGGCGGACGAGTTCTGGATCTACGCGGGCTGCGACGACGGCACGGTGTACGACCTGTCGTCGAAGGTCCCTTTCGGGGCGTACGACATCGCGGCGGACGTGGACATCTTCTGGCTGGACATCCACGAGGGCGTGCTCACCGTGTCCGACCGCGACGGCGGTCTGACGGTCATCGACCACGAGGACGAGTTCCAGTGGTCGCGCCGCTCCTCCGGTTCCAACGGGTGGATGGTGCGGACCGACGGGGACGCGGTCTACCACGGGCACAGCGCGGGCGTCACGGCCTACGCCCCGGACGGCAGCGGCGAGTTGTGGCACACCGCGACCAAGGGACAGGTGCTCTTCGGCTGGCAGGAGGACCACGCGGTGTACGCGGGGACCTCGCGGTACACCGTGGAGCGGATATCGAAGGCGCGGGGGACGGTCGAGGCCACCTACCGGTGCGACGCGGCGGTGTACGCGTGCGCGACCTCGCCCGACGGCCGGCACGTCTTCGCGGGGGACTCGTCCTCGTCGGTGTACTGCTTCGACGCCGACGGGCGGCGGCTGTGGAAGCTGGGCACGGGCAGCGGTTCCGCGCTGTCGATGCAGTACCTGGACGAGCGGCTGTACTTGGTGACCACCGACGGATCGCTGGTGTGCGTGGACGCGAGCGAGGCGGCCATCGCGGCGGCCCAGCAGGGCTCGGTGCCGACCGCGCTGGACGTGAAGTCGGCGGCGGCCCTGCCGGTGTTCACCCCGGCCGCGTCGCCGGCCGCGGTGGCGACGGTGACGGTCGCTCCCGCGGGCGGCGTGGTGGTCGAGTGCGTCCAGCAGGGCGGGCGGATGCGGGTGCAGGTGGTCTCGGGCGGCTTCGAGCCCTCGTGGAACGTGCAGTTCCCGCGGGGCATCCGGGAAGCGGGCGCCCGGTACGTGGTGGAAGGGCTGCACCCGGCGCCCGGGGGCTTCTACCGGGTGCGCGGGGAGATACGCCGCCTGGTGTGAGCGGGGGCCGCGGCGGACGGCGGCTCCGCGGCCGGGCCGGGCCGGCCGTCCCGGGCGCGGCGGGGGGCGGGCGCGTCGACCGAGAGGGGCAGCCCTTCGGGGAGGGCGTAGGTGACGTGCAGGATGACCGGCTCGGCGCCGAGGTTGCGGCCGAGGTGGACGTGTTCGGCGCCGCCGCGTTCGACGAAGCGCGTCCCGGCCTCGTGCACCTCGACCGTGCCGTCGTACAGGAACCGGGTGAGCGTGCCGGACCGGACGACGGCGTGGAGCGGGACGTGGTGGAAGTGCCAGCCGGTGGAACCGCCGGGCTCCAGGACGATCTCCCGCTCCAGGAGGTCGGCCAGGGCCGACGGCCCGGCCGCCGGGCGTATGCGCCCGGGCTCATCCCGCGCGGCGGGGGCCGGGAGTCGTCGCCTGCGGGGCGCCGCGCCCGCGATCCCGGCCATCGGCTTCGGCCCGCCCATGTACGCCTCCTCCGCGCTCCCTCCGGGGGCGGCCGGCGCCCCTGGAGTGGCTCACCGTAGGCAGGCTCCAGGTTGACCGGAAAGAATTCCCGGAACACCAACTACCGCGCTGCGCAGGGTGATATGGGGTGGCGACGGCGGTATCACTCCTGTATGGACCTCGTCGTCTTCGAGCCGCTCAAGCGGATCAGCTGCGCCGAGTGCGGCCACGGACCGCTCACGCACCTCGTGCGCGAGTCGGGCGTTCCCCGCTGCCTGGACTGCGCGGACCTCGGGCACCTCGTCTACCTGCCGCGCGGGGACGCCGCCCTCACCCGCCGCGCCCGGACGGCCAGTTCGCTGTGCGCGGTCGTGGTGCGGTTCAACAAGCGCCGCCGCCGGCACGAGCGCCAGGGCCTGCTGGTCGAGGAGCACGCGCTGGTCCGCGCCGAAGCCGCCTGCCTCGTGGACGCCGAGGCGCGGGCCCGGCGCCGGGCCCGTGACCGGGTGCGCCGGGCCGCGGAGGACACCCGATTCACGGCGCTCTTCGCGGCCGAGATAGCGCGGCTGTTCCCGGGCTGCCCACCCGACCGCGCCCGGGCGATCGCGGCGCACGCCTCGGTCCGGGGCAGCGGGCGGGTGGGCCGCAGCGCGGCGGGGCGGGCCCTGTCCGAGCAGGCCGTCTCGGTCGCGGTCCGCGCCGCGGTCCGGCACGAGGACACCGAGTACGACGCCCTGCTGATGGCGGGCGTGCCCCGGTTCGAGGCCCGCGCCCGGCTCGCTGCGCGGATCGACGCGGTCCTCGACTCCTGGCGCCCCGGCCACGGCCCCGCGGACACGGCTCAGCTGGCGCGGGACCGCCGGTAGAGCAGGGCTCCGCCGAGGAGCAGGGCGGCGCTGCCCGGGACGAGGTAGCCCAGCGCCTCGGCGCCCGTGTGCGCCAGCGCGGCTCCCGTCGCGCGCGGCGGTGCGGGCGGGGTGACCGGGGCGGGCGGAGCGGGCGGCCGCACCGCGGTCGGCGGCTGCGCGGGCTTGCCGCCGCTGGGCGGGGTGCCGTTCACCGAGGTGTTGCCCGTGGCGGAGTTGCCCGCGCCGACCACGCTCACCGCGTTGCCGCTGATGTTCACCGGGAGGTCGATCGGCAGCTGGAGCCCGTTTCCGGACAGCAGCCCGGGCGAACCGTTCGCCTGGCCCGAGGCGACCGCGCCCCCGCCGTTCCCGGCACCTTGCCGGGAGGGGCCCGTCGAGGACGACGGGCCCGACGGATGCGAGGGCCTCGGGTCCGGATGCTCGCCAGGACCGGTGTTGGAACACCGGTTGCCGGAGGCGGAGTTGAGCACGCCCACCACGCTCACGGTGTTCCCGCACACGTTCACCGGGGTGTGCACCGGCAGCTGCACCAGGTTCCCCGAGAGCAGCCCCGGCGAACCCAGCGCCTGTCCACCCGCGCCCGCGTCGGCTTGGGCGAAGCCGCCCGCGCTCACGGCAGCCAGTCCACCTCCCGCAACCACCGCCGCGATCAGGCCATTTCGACGACTGCGTCGCATCAGCTTCCCTGCCTTCCGGAGGAGTTCACGGACGTCGCGCCCGCACCGGAACAACGCCCCGGACCCATTCGGGTTATAGAGCCGGTAGGCATTTCACTCCATCGTGTACTGGGTAGTGCGTACTTCATGATGGACAGACCGCTGCTGCTCCTCGACGTGGACGGCCCGCTCAATCCGTTCCGGTCGCCCCTCGCCGGGCTGCGGGGATACACCACCCACCGCATGCGCCCGGCCCTGTGGATGTCCCGCCGCGACCCGGATTCCGCGAGCGCCCGCCGGGGACTGCGGGTCCGCCTGCACCCCACGCACGGCCCCCGGCTCCAGGCCCTGCCCTTCGAACTCGCCTGGGCCACCACCTGGATGCACCAGGCCAACACGATGATCGCCCCGCACATCGGACTACCCGGTGATCTTCCCGTCATCGAATGGCCGGAACTGTTCGCCCATGATCCCGACGGCCTCTACTGGAAGACCCGGCCGCTGCTCGACTGGGCCGACGGGCGGCCCTTCGCCTGGGTCGACGACATGATCACCGACCGGGACCGCGCCTGGACCCGCGCCCACCACCCGGCGCCCGCCCTGCTCCTGCGCATCCACCCCCGCCACGGCCTGCGCGTACGCGACTTCACCACCCTCGCCCGCTGGGCGGCCGCGCTGCACGGCAACTGAGCGGAGCCGCGCCGCGCCGCGCTGCGGCCGGCCGGTGGATCAGTGCCGGGAGCCGAGGGCCGTGACCGGATCGGGAGAGGGGCGGCCGCGGGGCCACCAGTCCTCCTCGCCCGGTTCGGACTCGTAGGCGTACCAGAGCCCGTCCCGGCCGAGGCGGAGCTGTGCCGTATCCCCGCAGAGCCGGTTGCGGCGGGGCCGCAAGGGCCCGAGCCCGGCGGCCAGCAGCGCGGGGCGCGCGCGGTCGAAGGGACCGGCGGGCGGATCCCACTCCTCCTCCAGCACCAGCAGCCCGGCCCGGCCGCCCTGGCGCCAGGCCGCGACCGCGCGGGCCAGGTCGCCCGGCGAACGGCCGGTGGCCGCGGCCAGATCCCGGTACAGGGCGCGGGTGGAAGCCGCCAGCCCCGAGGTCGGCGGCTGCGCGGTGGCCAGCCGGACCGCGTCCTGCCACAGCGTCAGGCCCGCGATCGGGTCCCGGCCGGTGGTGAGCAGGGCGTGGGCGCGCGCCGAGGCGTCGGAGGCGAGTTGGTCCAGCGCCAGCGGATCGGGGGCGCCCGGCTCGCCCGGGTAAGCGGGGGCAGCGCCCACAGGGGGCGCGTCCAGCGGTGCGGGCAGCGGCGGCAGGACGGAGCGGAGCACGGCCTCACGCGCCGGGACGCCGGGGAAGCGGCCGTCCGCCTCGGGCTGTTCGCGGGCGGCGTGGGCGGCGTTGCGGCGGGTCAGCTCGTCGAGCAGGTCCCGCTCGCCCCGGCCGCGCAGCAGCATCAGGACGAACGGGTCCTCGTCCAGGAGCCGGGCCGCCCGGTAGCAGAGCGCCGCGGCGTGCTTGCACGGCGGACGCCCGACGTCCGGACAGGAGCAGCGCGGTACGAGGTCACCGGCGCCCGGCAGCAGCCGCCCGGCCAGGTCCTGCGGGATCTCCCGCTCCAGCAGCGCGGCCAGGGCGGCCGGCCGGGCGGCGATGTCCTCCAGCAGCTCGTCCCACTCCTGCGGGGCGAAGGCGGTCAGGGCCAGTTCCGTGCGGTAGGGCCGGGCCCGGCTGCCCCGCACGTACGCCACGATGCGGCCCGGGGTGACCGTCACCGCGTCGACGTGCCCGTCGTCGGCGTACGCCCGCCCGCGCCCGAGGCGCGCGGAGTCGCGGGAGAGCCCCTCCAGGGCGGCCACCCAGGCCCGCCCCCACCAGCTCGCGGCCTCGGCGCCGGCGGGCAGCGAGTCGAAGGTGCGGCGCAGGTCGTCGCGTGCGGTGATCATGAGCGCCTGCGCAGGGAGACGAGGTCGGCCAGTTCCCGGTCGGTCAGCTCGGTGAGCGCGGTCTCGCCCGATCCGAGGACGGCGTCGGCCAGGGCCCGCTTGGCTTCCAGCATCTCCGCGATGCGGTCCTCGACGGTGCCTTCGGCGATGATCCGGTGGACCTGGACGGGCTGGGTCTGGCCGATGCGGTAGGCGCGGTCGGTGGCCTGCTCCTCGACGGCCGGGTTCCACCAGCGGTCGTAGTGGATGACGTGCCCGGCGCGGGTGAGGTTGAGGCCGGTGCCCGCGGCCTTCAGCGACAGCAGGAACACGGGGACCTCGCCCGCCTGGAAGCGGTCGACCAGTTCCTCCCGGCGGGCCACCGGGGTCCCGCCGTGCAGCAGGTGGGCCGGGATCCCGCGCGCCGCGAGGTGCTGCTCCAGGATCCGGGCCATCGTCACATACTGGGTGAAGACCAGCACGGAGCCGCCCTCGGAGACGATGGTGTCCAGCAGCTCGTCCAGCAGGGCGAGTTTGCCGGAGCGGTGCGGGATCCGGGGCCGCTCCTCCTTGAGGTACTGGGCCGGGTGGTTGCAGATCTGCTTGAGCGAGGCGAGCAGCTTCATGATCATCCCGCGGCGTGCGATGCCTTCGCTCGCCCCGATCACGGCCATCGCCTCGTCCACCGCGGCCTGGTACAGGGAGGCCTGCTCCCGGGTCAGCGAGACGGGGTGGTCGGTCTCCGTCTTGGGCGGCAGCTCGGGGGCGATCCCCGGGTCGGATTTCTTGCGGCGCAGCAGGAACGGCCGGACCAGCGCGGCGAGGCGGGCCACCGCCTCCTCGTTCCCGCCGTCCTCCTCCGCCTGGTGCTCCACGGGCCGGGCGTGCCGGGCGCGGAAGGCGGTCAGCGGGCCGAGCAGCCCGGGGGTGGTCCAGTCCAGGAGGGCCCACAGCTCGGAGAGGTTGTTCTCGACGGGGGTGCCGGTGAGCGCCACCCGGGCCGGGGCGCCGATGGTGCGCAGCGCCCGCGCGGTCGCCGAGTGCGGGTTCTTGATGTGCTGCGCCTCGTCGGCGACGACCATGCCCCACTCCTGCCCCGCCAGCCGGGACGCGCTCGCCCGCATCGTCCCGTACGTGGTGAGGACGAAGCCGTCGGCGAGGCCCTCCAGGGTCCGGCCGGCGCCGTGGAAGCGGCGCACCGAAACCCCGGGGGCGAACCGCTCGATCTCCCGCTGCCAGTTGCCGAGCAGGGACGCGGGGCAGATCACCAGGGTCGGTTCGGGGCGCGCCCGGTGCAGGTGGAGGGCGATCAGCGTGACGGTCTTGCCCAGGCCCATGTCGTCGGCGAGGCAGCCGCCGAGGCCCAGCGAGGTCATCAGGTCGAGCCAGGCCAGGCCGCGCGCCTGGTAGTCGCGCAGGGTGGCGCGCAGCCCGGGCGGCTGCGGCAGCGGTGCGAGGTCGGCGGTCAGCCGGTCCCGCAGGGCGGCCAGGGAGCCCACCGCGACGGCGGGCACGGCCTCCCCCTCGACCTCGGCCTCCCCGGTCAGTACGGCCGCCAGCGCGTCCACCGGATCCAGCAGCCCCAGCTCGCGCTTGCGGGCCTTGCGCACCAGCTCGGGATCGACGCGCACCCACTGGTCGCGCAGCCGCACCACCGGCCGGTGGGCCTGCGCGAGGGCGTCCATCTCGCCGGGCGTCAGCCGGTCCCCGCCCAGTGCCAGCTCCCAGGAGAAGGCGAACAGGCCTTCCGCGTCGAAGAACGCGGTCCCGTCGGTCGCCGAACCGGGCGCCGTCGACCGTACGACGGCGCTCGCGTCCAGGGTCCGCGCCAGGTCCCGCGGCCAGTGGACGCCGACCCCGGCCGCGGCGAGCCGGGTCGCCGCGGCGCCCAGGAGGTCCTCCAGCTCGGGGTCCGACAGGGCCAGCGCATCGGGCACGGGCTGGTCCAGCAGGCGCAGCAGCGGCGGCCACACCCGGGCGGCGCGGCGCAGCGCGAGCACCGCGTCGACCCGGGCCCGGGGGCCGAACCGGTCGGTGGCCTCTCCCGACCACAGCGCACCCGCGTCGGTGACCAGCGTCGGATCGGCCAGGCTGTGCACCTGGACCACGGCCGCACCGGCCCGGCGCACCTCGTCGGTGTCCTGCGCGGCGCCCTCTTCGGGGTCGAAGAGGCGGTACGACGACAGGTCGAGGCGCAGCGAGATCCCCACCCCCGCGTCGGCCCCGGCAGCGACCTGAGCCGCCCAGTCCCGCAGCCCCGGCACCCGCTGCGGTTCGGCCGCGGCGAAGGGGCGCCCGGCGGCGACCGGGGCGGCCGGGCTCCGCGGCAGTGTGTCGGCGACGGCGTCGAGGAAGGCGCGGACCAGGGCCTCCGGTTCGGGCAGGAGCAGCGGTCTGCTGCCGGGCAGGGGCGCGGCGTACCCCTCGTGGGGCAGGGCGGCGGCGACCGCGCGGAGGTAGGCGACGTCCTCGGCGTCCAGCGGGCCGATCCGCCAGGCGTCGAAGCCCTCCGGGGTCAGGCCGGGGAGCAGCCTGCCCCGCGCGGCGAGCGCGAGCGCCTGGCGGGCGGCGGTCCCCCAGGCGCGGGTGGCGGGATGCGCGGCGGGGTGGCGCGGGGCCGCGGCGAGCACCGGGAGCGCCGCGGCGAGCGGGAGGACGAGCGAGGGCACGGTCCGGGTCCGCACGGTGCTGCCGGCGGGGTGGACCGCGCCGAGGGGTTCGCGGACCGCTTCCACACCGTCGGGGAGGTCCGCGGGATCCGGCAGGTCCTCGCCGGCCGGGGACCAGAACGCGATCCGGCCCTGCCGGGGCACCTCGGCGGGGAGGAAGAGCGCGGCGTGGCGCAGCAGCGCGGCGGGCGCGGGGTCGGGCGGTGGGTGTGCCATGGCCTTCCTCCCTCCCCTGGCGCGCATCCGACTCGTCCGTGGATGTCCTTGCCGGAGAGTCTAGGCGGGGCCACTGACAATGCCGTTGACCTGGGACGTTGACCACCGCAGCACCGGGCCGCGACCGGAGTACGGCTGTCGGCACGGACCGCATCGCGCGGCCCGTGGCACAGCACCCGCCGCACGGCCCCGACACGCCGCCGCACGCACCGCCCCGGCGCACCGCCGCCCACCGCACCAGGCTGGCTCCGCACCGGCCGCCGCACCGAGCCGCACGTACCGCGTCACCGCACCGACCACACCGCCCCGCGCCGCGCCGCGCCACAGCACACTGCCCGCACCGCAGTACCGCAGCACCGCAGCACACCGCACCGACCACCACGGGGTCCCGCCGTGTTCCGACGCGTCACCGCCTCAGCCGCCGTCCTCGCCGCGGCAGCCGCGCTCACCCTCACCACGTCCGCCGCCGCCGCGGCTTCCGCGTCCGCCCCGGCCTCCGACGCGGCGGCCAGGAAGCCGGCCACCGCGCTGGAGCGCACGGCGGCGGCCTGCGCGGCCGACTGGCTGCGCGCGAACCCGGGCGGGACAACGTCCTGGCAGGACTACGGCGCGCATCCGCGTCGAGGAGGGGGCGCACGTCTACGGCGTGCACACCTCGGTCCCGGACTCCGAGCCCGGCGTCCACCTCTACGGCATCGGACGCGCCGGCTCGACCGTGGCCGTCGTCACGTGGGGACAGACGGGCGTCCTGGCCGACGCGCCCGTCCCGGCCTTCAAGAAGACGACCACCACGGCCGTGCGCAAGCTCAACCCCTGACGGGCGGCCCGGTACGACCGCCCCCGGACACCCCGTGGGCGGCGCGTCGC
Organism: Streptomyces sp. NPDC006529; assembly: GCF_040611795.1. Lineage (NCBI taxonomy): Bacteria > Bacillati > Actinomycetota > Actinomycetes > Kitasatosporales > Streptomycetaceae > Streptomyces > Streptomyces sp. NPDC006529. Next base: position 28,424 of record NZ_JBEXPB010000035.1, read on the forward strand.
CCTACTGGTCCTCGAATCCCGCCGCCTGGAGGTACTCCGGCTGCGGGTCCAGGGCCGCGGCGAGCCGGAAGTGCCTGCGGGCGCGCTCCGGCTGCCCGGCGCGCTGGTGCGTGCGGGCCAGGGCGAAGTGCGCGAAGGCGTTGTCCGGCTCCCGTTCCAGGACCAGCTCGAACTCCAGTGCCGCGGGCCTCAGTTGGGCGGCGGCGAAGAAGGCACGGGCGCGCAGCAGCCGGGCGGCGGTGTTCTCCGGATGGGCCGCTATCACCGAGTCGAGCAGCTTCACCGCGCCCCGCGGGTCCCGGGCGGCGAGCAGTTGCTCGGCGGCCCGGAAGTCGATGACGTGGGTCTCCGGGCTGACGGCGCCCGGCCCGGGACCCGGCTCCCGACGGGGGTCGGGCTCGGGCGCGGACGCGGGCGGCGGCGTGGTGTCGGACACGATGTATTTCCTTCCCTTTCCCGGCGCCGTCAACGCACGGCGCCGAACCCGTACGGGGAAGCGGCCCGGTGGCCGCTCCTCAGGCCCGGCGCGCGGCCGCGCGCGCGGTCAGTTCCTTCCACACCTCGCGTACCTGCGGCTCCAGTGCCGCGAGCGGCCCGTCGTTGTCGATGACCAGGGTGGCCACCGCGAGTCGCTGCTCCCGGGTCGCCTGGGCCGCCATCCTGGCCCGCGCCTCGTCCTCCGCCATACCGCGCAGCGAGGTCAGCCGTGCCAGCCGGGTCTCCGGCGCCGCGTCCACGACGACGACCAGGTCGTACAGCGGCGCCAGCCCGTTCTCGGTGAGGAGCGGTACGTCGTGCACGACGATCGCGTCGGGACCCGCGGCCGCTTCCAGCTCGGCCGAGCGGGCGCCGACCAGCGGGTGCACGATCGAGTTCAGGGTGGCCAGGCGTTCCCGGTCGGCGAAGACGATCGAACCCAGTTTCGGCCGGTCGAGCGTGCCGTCGGGAGAAAGGACGGACTCCCCGAAGACGTCCACGACGGCCGCCAGTCCGGGGGTGCCGGGCTCGACGACCTCCCGCGCGATCCGGTCGGCGTCGACGATCACCGCCCCGTACCCCGCCAGCAGTCGTGAGACCGCGCTCTTACCGGCACCGATTCCGCCCGTCAGGCCCACTTTCAGCATGGCCCGCAGCCTAGACCCCGCGCCTGGAGCGACGTTCGGGCCCCCTACGCCTCGCCCTCGCGCTCCGCGAGGAAGCGCTCGAACTCGCGGCCGATCTCGTCCGCCGAGGGGATCTCGGCGGGCTCGGCGATCATGTTGCCGCGGGTCTCGGCGCCGGCCGCGGCGTCGAACTGGTGCTCAAGCCCCTGCACGAGGCTGACGAGCTCCTCGTCTCCCTCGCGGATCTGCCGGTCGATCTCCGTCTGCGTGCGGTGCGCCTCGGTGCGCAGCGCGTGCGCCACGCTCGGCAGCACCAGCCCGGTCGCACCCGTGATCGCCTCCAGGGCGGTCAGCGCGGCGTCCGGGTAGGAGGAGCGGGCGACGTAGTGCGGGACGTGCGCCGCGACACCCAGGACGTCGTGCCCGGCCTGGGCGAGCCGGTACTCCACCAGCGACTCCGCGCTGCCGGGCACCTGCGCCTCGTCGAACGGGCTGCGGTGACCCGGCATCAGGTCGGTGCGGTTGCCGTGCGGGGTGATGCCGACGGGGCGGGTGTGCGGGACGCCCATCGGGATGCCGTGGAAGTTCACCGAGAGGCGGACGCCGAGCCGCTCGACGATCTGCTGGACGGCGGCGGCGAAGCGCTCCCACTCCACGTCGGGCTCGGGCCCCGACAGCAGCAGGAACGGCGCGCCCGTGGCGTCCTGGACGAGCCGGACCTCCAGGGCGGGCGCGTCGAAGTCGCTCCAGCGGTCGCGCTGGAAGGTGAGCAGCGGGCGCCGGGCCCGGTAGTCCACGAGCCGGTCCGCGTCGAAGCGGGCCACCACCTGGTGGGGCAGGGCGTCCAGGAGCCGCTCGACGATCTGCTCGCCGGTCTCACCGGCGTCGATGTAGCCCTCGAAGTGGTAGAGCATGACAAGCCCGGCGGACTCCTGGGCGAGCGCCAGGTCCACCACGGCCAGACCCTTGGCATCCCACTCGTACAGCCCTTGCGGATCGAGCACCGTCACCACTCCCCTTCGTCACGTTCACTGCCAAGAACGTTCAAGGACCCGTGCCCATTCCCCAGTTGGCCATTCCCGCGCGGACAGCCGGAAACACGGCGGACGCGACGCGGGGGAAACGCGACGAGGCCCGCCCCCCGAAGGGGACGGGCCTCGCCGTTTCAGCTCAGCTCAGCCGCGCGCCGGAGCGCACCGCCATGCGCTGCGATCAGCTCTGGCCGCCGGCCAGCTTCTCGCGCAGCGCCGCCAGGGCCTCATCCGACGCCAGGGCGCCGGAGGTCTCGTCCGCACCCTCGGAGGAGTACGAACCACCGGAGAGGCTCGCGCCGCCACCGGTGCTGCTGCTGCCGGCGGCCGGAGCGGCAGCGCCCTCGGCAGCGGCGGCCTCGTCGGCCTCGCGGCTCTTGATGACCTGCGCCTGGTGCTGCTCGAAGCGAACCTGCGCCTCGGCGTACTGGCGCTCCCACGTCTCGCGCTGGGAGTCGAAGCCCTCGAGCCAGTCGTTGGTCTCGGGGTCGAAGCCCTCGGGGTAGATGTAGTTGCCCTGGTCGTCGTACGAGGCAGCCATGCCGTACAGCGTCGGGTCGAACTCGACCGAGGCCGGGTCGGCACCGAAGGACTCGTTGGCCTGCTTCAGCGACAGCGAGATCCGGCGACGCTCGAGGTCGATGTCGATGACCTTGACGAAGATCTCGTCGTTGACCTGGACGACCTGCTCCGGGATCTCCACGTGGCGCTCGGCCAGCTCGGAGATGTGGACCAGACCCTCGATGCCCTCGTCGACGCGCACGAACGCACCGAAGGGAACGAGCTTGGTGACCTTACCGGGAACGACCTGCCCGATCTGGTGCGTGCGGGCGAACTGCTGCCACGGGTCTTCCTGCGTCGCCTTCAGCGACAGGGAGACGCGCTCGCGGTCCATGTCGACGTCGAGGACCTCGACGGTGACTTCCTGGCCGACCTCGACAACCTCGGACGGGTGGTCGATGTGCTTCCAGGACAGCTCGGAGACGTGGACGAGACCGTCGACGCCACCCAGGTCCACGAAGGCACCGAAGTTGACGATCGAGGAAACGACGCCGGAGCGGACCTGACCCTTCTGCAGGGTGGTGAGGAACGTCTGGCGAACCTCGGACTGGGTCTGCTCGAGCCAGGCGCGGCGGGACAGGACCACGTTGTTGCGGTTCTTGTCCAGCTCGATGATCTTGGCCTCGAGCTCCTTGCCCACGTAGGGCTGGAGGTCGCGGACGCGACGCATCTCGACGAGAGAGGCCGGCAGGAAGCCACGGAGGCCGATGTCGAGGATGAGACCACCCTTGACGACCTCGATGACGGTACCGGTGACGATGCCGTCTTCTTCCTTGATCTTCTCGATCGTGCCCCAGGCGCGCTCGTACTGCGCACGCTTCTTGGACAGGATGAGACGGCCTTCCTTGTCCTCCTTCTGGAGAACCAGGGCCTCGATCTCGTCGCCGACCTTGACGACATCGTTCGGGTCGACGTCGTGCTTGATCGAGAGCTCGCGGCTCGGGATCACGCCTTCCGTCTTGTAACCGATGTCGAGGAGAACCTCGTCCCGGTCCACCTTGACGATGACGCCGTCGACGATGTCGCCGTCGTTGAAGTACTTGATCGTCTCGTCGATCGCCGCGAGGAACGCGTCCGCGTCGCCGATGTCGTTGACCGCTACCTGCGGAGGAGTGGTGGCGGTGGTCTCGGTGCTGCTCGTCATGTGGGAAAGGGCTCCGGTTACGGACAGAAAGTCGTAGGTACTGCTACGCCGGGAGCCCTTATCGCCATCTGCCTCTGACCGGACAGCCAAAGAGGTCCCCGGAACGCTCGAAGAAGAGCGGTGGGGAGCCTCGAAAACCGAGGGGACTGCAACAGATGCGAGCGCAGCCTGCTAGGTCTGAGGAGCGCAGGCTCGCAGCGCAACTTGTAGCATACGGGGGCAGCCGGACAGGGTCAATGCGCGAAGGCGGACACCCGGGGCAGAACGCCATTTACCCGGCACAATTCGTAGGCGGGGAGCCCGTGATGACCGGCTCCCTGCCTCTTTTTCGAAGACTACGACGACGGGCCCCATGAACCAAGAGGACTACGACCCCCAAGAAGCGTACGGAGCGGAAGCGTCCGCCGGAGACGACGACGCCGAGGCCACGCGCCGCGTCGCCGGGGAGGCGGAGAGCAGCCGCGCCAGCCGGAGCTGGTGGGACCGCAACGCCGACGAGTACCAGAGCGACCACGGCGCCTTCCTCGGCGACGACCGCTTCGTCTGGGGTCCCGAGGGCCTGGACGAGGCCGAGGCCGCGCTGCTCGGCCCGGCCGCGTCCCTGAAGGGGCTCTCGGTCCTGGAGATCGGCGCGGGCGCGGCCCAGTGCTCGCGCTGGCTGGCCGCCCAGGGGGCCCGTCCCGTCGCCCTCGACCTCTCCCACCGCCAGCTCCAGCACGCCCTGCGGATCGGCGGCGGCGTCCCCCTGGTGGAGGCCGACGCCGGGAACCTGCCGTTCCGCGAGGGCTCCTTCGACCTGGCCTGCTCGGCCTACGGCGCCGTGCCCTTCGTCGCCGACCCGGTGAACGTGATGCGCGAGGTCCACCGCGTGCTGCGCCCCGGCGGCCGCTGGGTCTTCTCCGTGACCCACCCCGTCCGGTGGGCCTTCCCCGACGAGCCCGGGCCCGAGGGCCTCTCCGTCGCCGCCTCCTACTTCGACCGCACGCCGTACGTCGAGCAGGACGAGGCGGGCCGCGCCGTCTACGTGGAGCACCACCGCACCCTCGGCGACCGGGTCCGGGACGTGGTCGCGGGCGGTTTCCGCCTGCTCGACCTCGTCGAGCCCGAGTGGCCCGCCTGGAACAGCCAGGAGTGGGGCGGCTGGTCCCCGCTGCGCGGCAATTTGATCCCCGGCACCGCGATCTTCGTCTGCGAGCGCGACTGATCCATGGCGCCCGCGAACCGCACACCCTCCGGCCCCGGCGCACCAACCGACGGCCCCGCCGCCGTCCGGACCGCCGCCCTGGAGTCCCTGCCCGTCGGCGCGTCCGTGCCCGCGCTGGTCGCGGCGCTCGACGCGCACGGCGCGGCGGTGCTCTGCGCGCCGCCCGGCACCGGCAAGACCACGCTGGTGCCGCTGGTCCTGGCCGGCCTGGTGGGCGGCGGCCCCGCGCGCAAGGTGATCGTCGCCGAGCCCCGGCGGATCGCGGCCAGGGCGGCGGCGCGCCGGATGGCCTGGCTGCTGGGCGAGCCGGTGGGGGCCTCGGTCGGCTTCACGGTGCGCGGCGAGCGGGTCGTGGGCCCCGCCACCCGGGTGGAGGTGGTGACCACCGGCGTCCTGCTCCAGCGCCTCCAGCGGGACCAGGAGCTGGCCGGTACGGACGTGGTGGTCCTGGACGAGTGCCACGAGCGGCACCTGGACGCCGATACGGTCGCCGCCTTCCTGCTGGACGTACGGGCCGCCCTGCGCCCGGAGCTGCGGCTGCTGGCGGCGTCGGCGACCACCGACGCCGCCGGGTGGGCGCGGCTGCTCGGGGACGCTCCCGTGGTGGAGGCCGCCGGGGTGGCGCACCCGGTGGAGGTGGTGTGGGCCCCGCCGGTCCGTCCGGTGCGGCCGCCGCACGGCATGCGCGTCGACCCCGCCCTGCTGACCCACGTCGCGGCGGTGGTGCGGCGGGCGCTGGCCGAGCGGGAGGGGGACGTCCTGTGCTTCCTGCCGGGGGTCGGTGAGATCTCCCGGGTCGCGGGGCAGCTGGCCGGGGTGGACGCCGAGGTGCTCCAGGTGCACGGGCGGGCCCCGGCGGCGGTGCAGGACGCGGTCCTCGCGGGCGGCACGGGGCGGCGCCGGGTGATCCTGGCGACGGCGGTGGCGGAGTCCAGCCTGACCGTGCCGGGGGTGCGGATCGTGGTGGACGCGGGGCTGGCCCGCGAGCCGCGGGTGGACCACGCGCGGGGCCTGGGCGCGCTGGCGACCGTACGGGCCTCCCGGGCGTCGGCGCGGCAGCGGGCCGGGCGGGCCGGGCGGGAGGCGCCGGGGGCGGTGTACCGGTGCTGGCCCGAGGCGGAGCACGGGCGGCTCCCGGCCTTCCCCTCGCCGGAGATCCGGATCGCGGACCTGGCCCAGTTCGCGCTCCAGGCCGCCTGCTGGGGCGATCCGGACGCGTCCGGGCTGGCGCTGCTGGACCCGCCGCCGGCGGGGGCGATGGCGGCGGCGCGGGAGGTGCTGGCGGCCGTGGACGCGGTGTCCCCGGCCGGCCGGGTGAGCGCGCGGGGCCACGCGATGGCCCGCCTCGGCCTGCACCCGCGCCTGGCCCGCGCCCTGCTGGACGGCGCGGCCGAGGTCGGCCCGCGCCGGGCGGCGGAGGTCGTGGCACTGCTGAGCGAGGAGCCGCCGCGGGAGTACGGCGACGACCTGGCCGCCGCCTGGCGCCAGGCCCGCCGCGCCACCGACGCCTACGCCCCCCGCTGGCGCAAAGAATCCACCCGCCTGACCCGCGCCCTCCCCAGCACCCCTCCGGGGGCGCCTCAAACGCCGGCGAGGCTGGATGTCACCCCGCCCAGCGGCGCCGCCCCGGCACGGCACACGTCAGCCTCGCCGTCCCCCCAGGGGCGGCAAAACCCGTCTCCGCAGGGGCGCCGAAACCCAGCCCCGCCGGCGTTTGAGGCGCCGCCGGAGGCGACATCGGGCACCGAACGCCCGGGGAGGCGTTCGGCGGGGGCTGGGCCGGAGGGCCAGGGACTCGGGGACGACTCCGTCGTTGGGCTGATCGTCGCGCTCGCCTTCCCCGAGCGCGTCGCGCAGCGCAAGGGCGCGGGGGCCTACCTCATGGCCTCCGGTACGGGGGCCGAGCTGCCCGAAGGCTCACCCCTTCGCAACGCCCCCTGGCTGGCCGTCGCCGTCGCCGACCGCGCCCCCCACTCCCCCTCCGCCAGGATCCGGCTCGCCGCCCTCCTCGACGAGGACACGGCCCGCGCGGCCGCCGCCCACCTGCTGTCCTCCGGCGAGGAGGTGCACTGGGAGTCGGCCGGCGGCGACGGCGAGGTCGTCGCCCGCCGCGTGCACCGCCTCGGCGCGATCGAGCTGACCGTGCGCCCGCTGAAGGCCCCCGCCCCGGAGCGGGTCCGGGCCGCCCTGCTGGAGGGCCTGCGCAGCGAGGGCCTCGGCCTGCTGCGCTGGTCCGCCGACGCGCGCACGCTGCGGGCCCGCCTCGCGTTCCTGCACCGCACCCTCGGCGCGCCCTGGCCCGACGTCGCGCGTGACGACGTACTCCTGGCGCGGGCGGACGACTGGCTGGAGCCCGAGCTGTCCCGCGCCCGGCGCCGCGCCGACCTCGGCCGGATCGAGGCGGGCCAGGCCCTGAACCGCCTGCTGCCGTGGGCCACCGGCGACGCCGCCCGCCTGGACGAGCTGGCCCCCGAGCGGATCGAGGTCCCGAGCGGTTCACGGATCCGGGTGGACTACGGCGACGGCGACGCCCAGCCCGTCCTGGCGGTCAAGCTCCAGGAGCTGTTCGGGCTCGCCCGAACGCCCGAGGTCGCCGGGGTCCCCGTACTGGTCCACCTGCTGTCGCCCGCCGGGCGCCCCGCGGCGGTCACCGCCGACCTGGCGTCGTTCTGGCGGGAGGGCTACCGCGCGGTGCGCGCCGAGCTGCGCGGCCGCTACCCGCGCCACCCCTGGCCGCTCGACCCGGCGACCGCCGAGCCGACCCGCCACACCACCCACCGGCAGCGCCGCTCCCCGTAGGGGCGTCAGGCGGTGGCGGGCACCGGCGGCACGGACTCCGCCGGGCCGCCGCCGCCCGGCCCGCCGTCGCCGGATCCGCGCCGACGGCGGCCGCGCGCCTCCAGCCACAGCGCGAGCCCGAACAGGCCGAGGCCCGTGACCAGCAGTCCCACCGGCCCGTAGGTGTGCAGGGCGAGCACCTTGGTCCGGTTCGCCTTGACCAGGTCGACGGTGTGGTCGAGGTAGTCCGGCCGGATCTTCACGTCTCCGGCGAAGGCGGTGAGCTTCCCGTCGGGCCGCGCGGCCGCGATGCCGCCGCGCATCTCCTGCCGGATGCTCTGCTCGGCGTTGACCGGCGCCCCGGTCACCGGGTCGACCCAGAACTTCATGGTGGCCGAGTACCAGAGCGAGGTGCCGGTCTGCTCCTCGATCTTCGCCGGGTCGACACCGGGGATCGGCATCTTCTTCGGCATCGGGACCTTGGTCCAGGGGACGGTCATCTCGAAGTAGTGGACGTCCAGGCCGCGGAAGGCGCGCGGGCCGACGTAGTGGATCGGGGAGGAGGTGCGCGTCTGCGCGTCGAAGTACAGGTAGTCGCGCGGCTCGGTGAAGAACGGCCACTTGAACTCGATGCCCTCGCGCCGGACCGCGTCCCCGTCGACCATCTCGCCCGTGGCGTGCACCGGGTCCTGGGTGTGCGCGTCGAAGATGTAGCGCTCGGGGATCTGGGAGACCATCTTGCCGTCCGGTCCGGCGATGTAGGTCAGCGTGTCCCAGACGACGACGTCCTTGCCCGCGCTCGCCTCGATCTCCCGGGACGCCTCGACGTTGCCCTTGAGGGTCTGGATGATCGTGACCTTGTCGACCTTCCTGGGCTCCATGCCGTTGTTGTAGTCGAGCAGGGTCGCGTCCTTCGCCTCCAGCACCATCTCCTGGTACTGGCTCGGCGGGATCTTGGCGAGCCTCGGGTACGCGTACCAGCGCAGCAGCGGCGCGAGGGCGGTGCAGAACACGGCTAGGGCAAGCAGGACGAGGCTCGCTCTGCGTCGCATGGCCGGGCCTCCTCTTACTTTCCGGGGGCGGAGGGGATCGTGGTGAGCAGCGGCTCCGGCGAAGTCCTGCCTTCCGGCACCCCGATCGCCGTGACGGTGAGGACGAGGGCCAGCGCGGCGGCCAGCCCGATGGCGGCGGCGACGAGTGCGCGCATGCCGGGGCCTCCGGGATCTCCGAGATCTGATGTGTCGTCAGGTCTGGCGCACCGTAGCAACGCGGGGCCGAGATGAGAACCGTCCGGCTACGGGCTTTCCGCGCCCGCCGCCGAGGCGCTCGGGGAGGCCTTCGCCGGCCCGGTGGGCGAGGGGCTCGCGGCGGGCGCGGAGGGAGCGGACGACCGGCTCGGGCTCGGCTTCGGGGAGGGGGAAGCGGTGGCCGACGGCGCGGGGGTGGGGGTCGGAGACGGAGAGGGAGCCGTCGACGGCTGCGGGGTGGGGGTCGGGGTGGGCGTCGGCGTGGGACTGGGCTTCGGGGTGGGGGTCGGCGTGGGAGTGGGCGTCGGAGTGGGGGTCGGCTTCGGCTTCGCGGGCGGCGGCGTCACCGCCGTGCCCGTGCCCGGCCGCGGGCTCGTACCCGTACCGCTGCCCGTGCCCGTACCGGCACCCGTCCCCGGCCCCCCGTCCGGCACCTCGTGCGCGCCCTTGAGGTAGTACGCGTACCAGGACCGCACCGTCGCGAGGTACGCCGCCGACTGGTTGTAGGAGAGGACCGCCCGGTCGAGGTCGCCGCCCACCCGCAGGTCGCGCGTGCCCGCGCACAGGTAGCGCCCGGCCGCGAGGGCCGCGTCGTGCACGTTGTTGGGGTCGCGCCGGCCGTCGCCGTTCGCGTCCTGGCCCCAGGCCGCCCAGGTGGACGGGATGAACTGCATCGGCCCCACCGCCCGGTCGTGCGCCGCGTCCCCGTCGTAGGCTCCGCCGTCCGTGTCCGGGATGTTCGCGAACCCGTTGCCGTCGAGCACGGGCCCGAGGATCGGCCGTAGCGTCGTGCCCGCGGCGTCCACCCGGCCCCCGCCGGCCTGGCCGGACTCGACCTTGCCTATCGCCGCGAGCAGTTGCCAGCGCAGCCCGCAGCCGGGGTCGCTCGCCGCCACCTTCCGCTCCGCGTCCCGGTAGGCCCCCAGCACGCTCGCCGGTATCCCCTGGGCGCCCTCGCCGGGAACCGCGGCCCCGGTCGCGGCCGTCCCCCCGGAAGGGGCCGCGGCGGCCGGGACGGGCCCGGGGCTCTCCTCGCCCTGCGGCTCGGCGAGCGGCTCGGGGCTGGAGAGGGGCGGGAGTTCGGTGAAGTACGCGGAGTCCCCGCCCCCGGAGGCGGTCGCGCTGCCGGGTGCAACGGCGGGCCGCTCGTCGCGCGCGCCGTTCCCGGCGTCGGCGAGCACCAGCGCGCCCGGTGCCTGTGAACCGGTCACGGCTGCCGCCACCAGGGCCGAGACGACGACCGCCACGCCGCCGCGGAGCCACCCGTGGCCGGAACGGGCCGCGCGGCGGCCCGCTGAACGGACGGTTGACCGGACTGTTGACCGAGCCGTCATGGCGGGCCCCTCCCCTTCGACGTCCGCGCGACGGTACGTCAACTCGCTTCACACTGCATCAAGGCGGCCCCGGTATTCACCACTTCCGCACGTCTTGGGCAGGTCACGCATACTGACGCGACCGTTTGGGGCGCATGGGACCGAAGTAAAGACCGCAGGGCCCGACGTGCGGACCGGAGCCCCGAGAGACCGACGAGAGGTGCCATGCCGTTCACACTCAGCCACGCGGCCGCCGTCCTTCCGGCCATCCGCCGGACCGGCCGCGCGCGGGGGCCGCTGATCGCCTCCGCCCTGGTACTGGGCTCGTTCGCGCCCGACACCTTCTACTTCGCGGACGCCGTCGTCCAAGGGGTAATGGGTTACGGGGACTTCGCGCACTCCGTGGCGGGCGTGCTCACCCTCGACGCCGCCCTGACCGCCGCCCTCGCCGGATGCTGGCTGCTGCTGCGGGAGCCGCTGGTCGCGCTGCTGCCCCGGCGGGCCCGGGGCCGGACGTACGCCCTGGTCCGCGGTGAGGACTGGCGGGGCCGCCGGCTGTCCGTGCTCGCGCTCCGGTTCTACCTCTCGGCGGTGCTCGGCTCGCTGACGCACGTGGTCTGGGACAGCTTCACGCACATGGACCGGTGGGGGATGCGGGCGCTGCCCGCGCTGGGCCGCCCGCTGGCGTGGGGGCTGCCCCTCTACACCTGGCTCCAGTACGGCAGTTCGGCGGTGGCCGCCGTGGCGCTCGGCTGGTTCACGGTGAGCGCGCTGCGCCGGCTGCCGCACTCCCCCGCGCCGGATTCCGTGCCGGTGCCGGGGCGGGTGGACCGCTGGGGCGCCGTCCTGCTGGCGGTGGTCTGCGGGGGCGCCGGGGTGGGGATGCGGGTGGCCCGCTTCTTCACGTACCACGACCGGATCCGCAGCCCGCTCGACATCATCCCGACCGTCTGCTTCGGCGCCGGCGGCGGGCTCGCCGTGGCCCTGCTGCTGTACGGGGTCCTGGTGCGCCTGCGCCACCGCGGCGACCGGGACCGTACGGGCGAGGGAGACCGGGACGGCGGCGGTGACGGCGGCGGCGGCGACCGGGGTGTCGGCCCGGACTGCTCCGACACACGGACGCCCGTCCCCACCTCCTAGCGGGAACGGGCGTACGGGCCTACCGGGCCGCGGCGAGCCGACGCCGCGGCCCCGGTGCGCCCGTCAGTGCGCGGCCGACTCCCAGTCCGTGCCCACGCCCACGGACACGTCCAGCGGGGCCCGCAGGTCGACGGCGGCGGCCATCTCGCGGCGCACCAGCTCCTCGACGGCCGCGCACTCGCCGGGGGCGATCTCCAGCACGATTTCGTCGTGGACCTGGAGCAGCATCCGCGAGGTGAGCCCCGCCGCGGTGAGCGCGCGGTCCACCCGGAGCATCGCGACCTTCACGATGTCGGCGGCCGTGCCCTGGATCGGGGCGTTCAGCGCCATCCGCTCGGCGGCCTCGCGGCGCTGGCGGTTGTCGCTGTTGAGGTCGGGCAGGTAGCGCCGGCGGCCCAGGACCGTCTCGGTGTAGCCGGTGGCACGGGCCTCCTCCACCACGCGCTGGAGGTAGTCCCGCACCCCGCCGAACCGCTCGAAGAAGGTCTCCATCAGACCGCGCGCCTCGGCGGGCTCGATGTTCAGCTGCTGGGCGAGGCCGAAGGCGGACAGTCCGTAGGCCAGGCCGTAGGACATGGCCTTGATCTTGCGGCGCATCTCGGCGTCGACGGCGGAGCGCTCGACGCCGAACACCTGGGAGGCGACGGTGGTGTGCAGGTCCTCACCCGTCGCGAAGGCCTCGATCAGGCCCGCGTCCTCGGAGAGGTGCGCCATGACGCGCAGCTCGATCTGGCTGTAGTCGGCCGTCATCAGCGACTCGAAGCCCTCGCCGACGACGAAGCCGCGGCGGATGGCCCGGCCCTCGTCGGTGCGCACCGGCACGTTCTGCAGGTTGGGGTCGGTGGAGGACAGGCGTCCGGTCGCGGCGACGGTCTGGCTGAAGCTGGTGTGCACACGGCCGTCGGCGGCGATGCACTTGACCAGGCCCTCGACGGTGACCCGCAGTTTCGCCTGCTCGCGGTGGCGCAGCATGATCACGGGAAGTTCGTGCTCGGTCTGGGTGGCGAGCCAGGCCAGCGCGTCCGCGTCGGTGGTGTAGCCGGTCTTGGTCTTCTTCGTCTTGGGCAGGTCCAGCTCCCCGAAGAACACCTCCTGGAGCTGCTTGGGCGAGCCGAGGTTGAACTCGTGGCCCACCGCGGCGTGCGCCTCCTTAACGGCCTGCTGGACCGCGCCCGCGAACTGCTGCTCCATCGCTTCGAGGTGCTCGCGGTCGGCGGCGATGCCGTACCGCTCCATCCGGGCGAGCAGCTCGGAGGTGGGCAGCTCCATGTCGTGGAGCAGCCCGGTCGCGCCGACCTCGGCGAGCCGGCCCGTGAAGGCGTCACCCAGGTCGAGGACGGCGCGGGCCTGCGCCATCAGCGCCTCGGCCTCGGCGGTCTCGTCGGCGCCGAAGGCCAGCTGACCGTCGGCGGCGGCGGGGGCCAGCTCGCGGTGCAGGTACTCGTTGGACAGCACGTCCAGCGCGAAGGACCGGCGGCCCGGCTTGACCAGGTAGGCGGCGAGGGCGGTGTCCATGGCGACGCCGTCCAGGTTCCAGCCGTGCTCGGGGAAGACCCGCATCAGGGCCTTCGCGTTGTGCACGACCTTGATCCGCTCCGGGTCGGCGGCCCAGGCGACGAAGGCGCGCTCGTCGCCCTCGTCCAGCGCGGACGGCTCGAACCAGGCCGCGGCCCCTCCGGCGGCGGCCAGCGCCACCTCGGTGATCCGGCCCGCGCCGAGCGCCCAGCTGTCGACGGTCGCGATGCCCAGCGGGGCGGTCGCGTGCTCCTCCAGCCAGGGCGCCAGCTCGCCCGCGCCCAGTACGGAGGCGTCCAGCTCGACGCCGGCGGCCGGGGCGGGGGCGGGTTCCTCGGCCGCGCCGGGGTCGACCGCGAGGAGGCGCTCGCGCAGCGAGGCGTTGCGGATCTCCAGGACGTCCAGCACGCCGGTCATGGCGCTGCGGTCGTAGGGCGCGCGGACCAGGTCGGCGGGGGTCTTGGGCAGCTCGACGTCGCGGACCATCTCGGTGAGGACCCGGTTGAGCTTGACCGCGTCCAGGTGGTCGCGGAGGTTCTGTCCGGCCTTGCCCTTGACCTCGTCGGCACGCTCGACCAGGGCGGCGAACGAACCGAACTGGTTGATCCACTTCGCGGCGGTCTTCTCGCCGACGCCGGGGATGCCGGGCAGGTTGTCGGACGGGTCGCCGCGCAGCGCCGCGAAGTCCGGGTACTGCTGGGGGGTGAGCCCGTACTTCTCCTCGACCTTCTCGGGGGTGAAGCGGGTCAGCTCCGAGACGCCCTTGGTCGGGTAGAGGACGGTCGTGCGCTCGGACACCAGCTGGAAGGAGTCCCGGTCACCGGTGACGATCAGCACGTCGAAGCCGAGCGCCTCGGCCTGGGTGGCGAGGGTGGCGATCACGTCGTCGGCCTCGAAGCCGTCGACCGCGAACCGCGGCACGCTCATCGTGTCGAGCAGCTCGCCGATCAGCTCGACCTGCCCCTTGAACTCGTCCGGGGTCTTGGAGCGGTTCGCCTTGTACTCGGGGAACTCCGTCGAGCGCCAGGTCTTGCGCGAGACGTCGAAGGCCACCGCGAAGTGCGTGGGCGCCTCGTCGCGCAGCGTGTTCGCCAGCATCGACGCGAAGCCGTAGACGGCGTTCGTCGGCTGGCCGCTCGCGGTGGTGAAGTTCTCCGCGGGCAGCGCGAAGAACGCCCGGTACGCCAGGGAGTGCCCGTCCATGAGCATCAGGCGGGGGCGGTCCGCTGCGGTCGGCTGGTCGGTCTTCTTCGATGCTGAATCTGCCACGCCTTTGATCCTAGGCGGCCCCACCGACAATTCCGGACGGCCGACCGCGGCGCGGGTCCCGCGGCCGGTCGCGGTGCCGGTCGCGGTTGCGGCGTCGCCGCCGGTCGCGCCGTCCGTGAGGCCGCGGCGTCGCCCCCGGTCGCGGCGTCGGCGATGTCGGCGGGCCGTGGCAGGATCGGAGGTGTACGCGCGATCCGCAGCAGTGCCGCTGCGATGCCTGAAGGGGAGCCACATGGCCACCAGACCGCCCGCAGGGGACCCGGTGCAGGACGCGCCGCAGGTCACTCCCCCCAAGCACGCGGCCGCGGGTCTGCCCGCGATCGGCCACACCCTCAAGATGGCCCAGCAGCAGATGGGCGTCGCCCGGACCGCGCGGACGCTCCTCAAGGTCAACCAGAAGGACGGTTTCGACTGCCCGGGCTGCGCCTGGCCCGAGGGCGACAAGCGGCACACCGCGGAGTTCTGCGAGAACGGCGCGAAGGCCGTGGCCGAGGAGGCCACCCTGCGCCGGGTCACGCCGGAGTTCTTCGCCGCCCATCCGCTGGCCGACCTGGAGCGGCGCAGCGGCTACTGGCTGGGCCAGCAGGGCCGGATCACCCAGCCGATGCTGCTGCCCGAGGGCGGCGACCGGTACGAGCCGGTGAGCTGGGACCGGGCGTTCGAGATCATCGCCCAGGAGCTGACCGCCCTCGGTTCGCCGGACGAGGCGCTCTTCTACACCTCGGGCCGCACCAGCAACGAAGCGGCGTTCCTCTTCCAGCTCTTCGCCCGCGAGTTCGGCACGAACAACCTGCCGGACTGCTCCAACATGTGCCACGAGTCCTCGGGCTCGGCGCTGACGGAGACGATCGGCATCGGCAAGGGCAGCGTGTCCCTGGAGGACCTGCACCAGGCGGACCTGATCATCGTCGCCGGGCAGAACCCGGGCACCAACCACCCGCGCATGCTGTCCGCGCTGGAGAAGGCCAAGTCGGCCGGCGCGAAGATCATTTCGGTGAACCCGCTGCCCGAGGCCGGGATGGAGCGGTTCAAGAACCCGCAGACCCCGCTCGGCATGCTCAAGGGCACCGCCCTCAACGACCTCTTCCTCCAGATCCGCATCGGCGGGGACCAGGCCCTCTTCCGCCTCCTCAACAAGCTCGTCCTGGAGGCGTCCGAGAACGCCTCCGGCGCGGGATCCGGCGCCCTGGACGAGGCGTTCATCCGGGAGCACACGCACGGCTTCGAGGAGTTCGCGGCCGCCGCCAAGGACACCGACTGGGCCGAGACCCTCACCGCGACGGGCCTGACCCGCCCCGAGATCGAGCGCGCCCTGGCCATGATCCTGGCCTCGGAGCGGACCATCGTCTGCTGGGCGATGGGCCTCACCCAGCACAAGCACTCCGTCGCCACCATCCGCGAGGTCGTCAACCTGCTGCTGCTGCGCGGCAACATCGGCCGCCCCGGCGCGGGCGTCTGCCCCGTGCGCGGCCACTCCAACGTCCAGGGCGACCGGACGATGGGCATCTTCGAGCGCCCGGCGGCCGCCTTCCTCGACGCCCTCGACCGGGAATTCGGCATCACCTCTCCGCGCGCGCACGGCTACGACGTGGTCCGTTCCATCCAGGCGCTGCGCGACGGCGAGGCCAAGGTCCTCTTCGCCATGGGCGGCAACTTCGTCGGCGCCACCCCGGACACCGAGGTCACCGAGGCCGCGATCCGCCGCGCCGCCCTCACCGTGCACGTGTCCACCAAGCTCAACCGCTCGCACGTGGTGACCGGCCGGCGCGCGCTGATCCTGCCCACCCTGGGCCGTACCGACAAGGACGTGCAGGCCGGGGGCAAGCAGTTCGTGACCGTCGAGGACTCGATGGGCATGGTCCACGCCTCGCGCGGCAACCTCGCCCCCGCCAGTGGCCACCTGCTCTCCGAGCCCGCCATCGTCGCACGACTGGCCCGCGCGGTCCTGGGCGCCGCCTCCCGCACCCCGTGGGAGGAGTTCGAGAAGGACTACGGGACCATCCGCGACCGTATCTCCCGGGTGGTCCCCGGCTTCGAGGACTTCAACGCGCGCGTCGCCCGCCCGGGCGGCTTCCAGCTGCCGCACGCCCCCCGCGACGAGCGCCGCTTCCCGACGAAGACCGGCAAGGCGAACTTCACGGCCGCCCCGGTCGAGTACCCGCGCGTCCCGGCGGGCCGGCTGCTGCTCCAGACCCTGCGCAGCCACGACCAGTACAACACCACGATCTACGGCCTGGACGACCGCTACCGGGGCATCACCGGCGGCCGCCGGGTGGTCATGGTCAACCCGCAGGACGCGGCCGAGCTGGGGCTGGCCGACGGCGCGTACACCGACATCGTGAGCGAGTGGCGCGACGGGGTGGAGCGCCGCGCGCCCGGTTTCCGCGTGGTGCACTACCCGACGGCGCGCGGCTGCGCCGCCGCCTACTACCCGGAGACCAATGTGCTGGTCCCGCTGGATTCGACGGCGGACATCAGCAACACCCCGGCGAGCAAGTCCGTCGTCGTGCGCTTCGAACCGGTCTGAGGGGCGGGCCGGGGGCCCCGCCCGGCCGACCTGACAGAACGGCCGACCTGATAGAACGGCCCTTCGGACACGATGGTTAACGAACGTTGACGCACACGAACGTTGACGCACACGAACGGAGCCGTCCCCATGGGCGAGCAGCAGGCTGTGAAGTTCCCACAGGAAGTCCTCGACGAATACGCGGCGCTGGGCATCGACCTGCCCTCGCTCTTCTCGGCCGGCCACCTGGGCGAGCGCATGGACATCCGCATCCTGGAGGCCTCGGCCGACAAGGTCGTGGGCACCATGCCCGTCGAGGGCAACACCCAGCCGTACGGTCTGCTGCACGGCGGGGCCTCCGCGGTGCTCGCGGAGACCCTCGGGTCGGTGGGCGCGATGATGCACGGCGGCATCAACAAGGTCGCCGTCGGCGTGGACCTCAACTGCACGCATCACCGCGGCGCCCGGTCCGGCCTGGTCAC
This sequence comes from Streptomyces sp. NPDC006529, assembly GCF_040611795.1. Lineage (NCBI taxonomy): Bacteria > Bacillati > Actinomycetota > Actinomycetes > Kitasatosporales > Streptomycetaceae > Streptomyces > Streptomyces sp. NPDC006529. The sequence continues at coordinate 45,717 of NZ_JBEXPB010000035.1, forward strand.
GGGCACCGCGACCCCCGTGCACAAGGGGCGTACGACCACCACCTTCGAGATCGTCATCACCGACGAGCAGGACCGGCGCATCTGCACCGCCCGCCTCACCTGCCTCCTGCGCGACGCCAACCCGCAACAGGCCCGTAACGACTGACCAGTTGCCCTCGCCCCGGCGCCGGTCTAGCGTTCCCGCATGGGATCCGGACCGGCGCCGCGGGGCGCCCTGGCGGCGTGCGCGGCGGCGCTCCTCGCCGCCGCCGTGACGGGCTGCTCGTTACCGGCCCCCGATCCGATCGCGGATTCCGCCGCGGGAGCCGCCGCCGGTACGCCGCCCCCCGCGTCCGGGGCCGCCGCCCCCGCCCCGCACCCGACCTCCCCCGAAGACCTCTGCGCCGCCCTGGTCACCCACTGGGCCGAGACCGCCCTCGACGGCGACGGCGGCACTCCGGGCGCCGGTACCGGCGGTCTCGACTACCAGTCGATGGGCCTGTCCGGCGACCAGTACGAGATCCTGCGCGCCGTGCTCGCCGATGCCCGCGCCGAGCGCGCGGCCAGGGCCCCCGACGGCCCTGCCGCCGGCACCGCCGCACGCCGGATCGCCGCGCGCGGGGCCCGCGAGCGCTGCGCCGAGCGCCACCGCACCGCCGTGGCGACCGGCGGCCCCTGGGGATGAGCGGCATCGGCCCGGTCGAGCCGGGCGAGGGCACCGCGGGCGACGGGCCCGACGACCTCGCGGACGGCCCCGCCGGCGCCCCGGGTACCCCGCACGGCGCCCTCCGCGCCCCCCGCGCCCTCCTGAGCCGTGTCCGCGCCCGCTGCGCCCGCCACCGCCGCGCGCTCACCGCGGTGGCCGTGGCGGCCGCCCTCGGCCTCGGCGGGGGCTACCTCTACGCGGTCCGGCCCCGGCCGCCCGCGCCCGTACCGCCGCCACCCCCGGCAGCGCCCTCGCAGCTGCTCGCCCTGACCTACGGGGAGCCCGGGGCGCCGGAATCGAATCCGCCGGGGACCGCCTTCACCTTCACTGTGCGTGCTCGTACGTCCTCCGGACCGGCGGTGACGATCGAGCGGATCGGGCAGCCGTCGCGTGCACTGACGGTGACCGTGCGGCCACCCTCACCCGTGGTCGTCGCGGCGGGAGAGGTGCGTGAGGTTGTTGTGGAGATTCACGTGGCGGACTGTGTGCATGTTGCACGGAATGCGGGACTCCCATTTTTGGAAGTAACCCTCAGTAATGGATTCCGGAAAGAGGATCACAGCTACATCCTCGGTGACCGATATGCCAGGGATCTTTCCACCGCTCTGACCAGGGCCTGTCCCGAAGGCCGAGATGCGCCCCCTCCTGCGGGGTCATGACCAAAACCCTTGAGAGGCCTGGCCTGTCAGGACTCAAACCGCCTGACAGTCCTGCCACATCTCAGCATGCGGACAAGACGAACCGACCGGAATTCCCCCGTTCCACCCCTGGAGATCCGCTATGCATTACGCCGTGGCATAACAAGAGAGTCACATCATTGGCCTGAGCCCTCCATATCGTCCGATGGGCGGCTTAGAGTCACGGCCAGTTACCGCGACCGCCGGATGTCCTTCAGTTCGGTTGCGCGCGTTCGACTCGGCGCGTCCCAGGGGGGACGCGGCGCCAGGAAAGGACTGATCGTGCGTCATCGTTCGCTCATCGCCGTGACGGCCGCCCTCGCCGCGGGCGCTCTCACTCTCACCGCCTGTGGCTCCCGCGACAACAAGGCGGACTCCTCCGGCGGCGGAGACATCACGGTCACCATCGGCGTCGACGCGCCGCTCTCCGGCGACCTGTCCGCCCTGGGCCTCGGCATCAAGAACTCCGTGGACCTCGCCGTCAAGACGGCCAACGAGAAGAAGTACGTCAAGGGCGTCACCTTCAAGATCCAGGCCCTCGACGACCAGGCCCAGCCGTCCTCCGGACAGCAGAACGCCACCAAGCTCGTCGCCGACAAGAACGTCCTCGGCGTCGTGGGTCCGCTGAACTCCTCGGTGTCCGAGTCGATGCAGAAGGTCTTCGACGACGCCAAGCTGGCCCAGATCTCCCCGGCCAACACCAGCCCGTCCCTGACCCAGGGGCCGAACTGGGCCACCGGCCAGAAGGTCCGCACTTACAAGAGCTACTTCCGCACCGCCACCACGGACGCCATCCAGGGCCCGTTCGCGGCGCAGTACCTCTTCAACAAGGGCGGCAAGAAGAAGGTCTTCGTCATCGACGACAAGAAGACCTACGGCGCCGGTCTGGCCGCCACCTTCAAGGGCGAGTTCACCAAGCTCGGCGGCACCGTCGCGGGCGAGGGCCACCTCGACCCGGAGTCCAAGGACTTCTCGGCGATCGTGACCCAGGTCAAGAACTCGGGCGCCGACGTCGTCTACTACGGCGGCGAGTACCCGGCGGCCGGTCCGCTCAGCAAGCAGATCAAGGCCGCGGGCGCCAACATCCCCCTCATCGGTGGTGACGGCATCTACGACAAGAAGTTCGTCGACCTGGCCGGCCCCGCCGCCGCGGGCGACATGGCCACCTCGGTCGGCGCGCCCGTCGAGACCCTCCCGTCGGCCACCGAGTTCATCGCGAACTACAAGAAGGCCGGCTTCAAGGACCCGTACGCGGCCTACGGCGGCTACTCGTACGACTCCGCCTGGGCGATCATCGAGGCCGTCAAGAAGACGGTCGACGGCAACGACGGCAAGCTCCCCGACGGCGCCCGCGCCAAGGTGCTCGAAGCCGTCCAGGGCGTCACCTTCGACGGTGTGACCGGCAAGGTCTCCTTCGACGAGTTCGGTGACGCCACCAACAAGCAGCTGACCGTCTACAAGGTCGACGGCCCGGACTTCAAGGCCGTCGAGTCGGGCACCTACCCCGCCAAGTAACCGGCCCGTACCACTTCTCTCCTGCCGCGCGGGGCGCGCACACAGCGCCCCGCGCGGTGTCACATCCGTCGAAAGACTCGGAGGACCTGCGGTGCACGAACTGCCGCAACAGCTGGTCAACGGCCTGCTACTGGGATCCATGTACGGGCTCGTCGCCATTGGCTACACGATGGTCTACGGCATTGTCCAGCTCATCAACTTCGCGCACGGCGAGATCTTCATGACCGGAGGCTTCGGCGCCTTCACCGCATGGACGATCCTCCCCTCGGGCACCACCATGTGGATCGCGCTGCCCCTCATGCTCATAGGCGCCGTCATCGTGGCGACCCTCTTCGCCGTCGGAGCGGAACGCTTCGCCTACCGGCCGCTGCGGAACGCTCCCCGGCTCGCCCCGCTCATCACCGCCATCGGCCTCTCGCTCGCCCTCCAGCAGGCGGTATGGGCCTGGTACCCCAACGCGAAGTCCTCCATCGTCTTCCCCGAGATCGCGGGCGGACCCTTCCACCTCGGCAGTGTCACCATCCAGACCGGTGACGTCTTCCTGCTGATCGCCGCCCCCATCTCCATGGCCTTCCTCGGTTACTTCGTCATGAAGACCCGTACGGGCCGCGGCATGCAGGCCACGGCGCAGGACCCGGACACCGCCAAGCTCATGGGCATCAACACCGACCGGATCATCACGGTCGCGTTCGCCCTGGGTGCCGTGTTCGCCGCCATCGGAGCCGTCGCCTACGGGCTCAAGTACGGCGAGATCAACTTCAAGATGGGCTTCCTGCTGGGCCTCAAGGCCTTCACGGCGGCCGTCCTCGGCGGCATCGGCAACATCTACGGCGCCATGATCGGCGGACTCGTCCTCGGCCTCGCCGAGACGATGGCCACCGCCTACATCGCCGACATCCCCGGCTTCCAGCAGCTGGGCGGTCAGACCTGGGGCAACACCTGGGCGTTCGTACTCCTCATCCTCGTGCTCCTCTTCCGGCCCCAGGGCCTGCTGGGCCAGCGCGTGGCCGACAGGGCGTGACAACCATGACCACCAACACCGCGGACACCCCGCAGACCGCCACCCCCGTCCGGGGCTTCGTTCCCCTCTCCGAGAAGACGGGCCGCGCCCTCGCCACGGTCGGCGGCGCGCTCACCGCCCTCTCTGCCTTCCTCTCCTGGACCTGGACCGCCGCCTTCCCCGGAGACCTGACCTTCTACGGCTCCCCCGCGGGCCTGCAGTGGCTGGTCCTCGTCGGCGGCCTGATGACCGCCCTCTTCGGCCTCGCGTCGTACGGCGTCAAGGGCCTCGGCTGGCTCGTCCCGGCCGGCGCCGACGCGGCGATCAAGCTCTCCGCGCTCGCCGCCTTCGCCACCGCCTGGTTCACGATCATCGCGATCATCACCGAACTGGGCCACCTCGTGGACCTGGAGCCCGGCGGCTTCTTCCTCGCGGTCGTCAGCCTGCTGGCCCTGCTCGGCGCCCTCGCGCTGCCCTTCGAGCGCCCGGTGGCGGAAGAGCCGGACCCCGAAGACAGCGGCATGGACAACTTCAAGCTGGCCTGCCGCAACCGGTGGGCCACCGTGAAGGCCGCCTTCACCAACGGTCCCGTCCGCCCCATGAAGGCGCTGCCCGCCTACCTGGAGATCCTGCTCATCGCGGTCCTCCTCGGCATCGGCCTGGGCATCTTCACCTTCGGCATCACCACCGCGTACCAGGAGCTCTTCCTCGGCTTCCTGATCACCGCGGGCTTCGGGGCCGCCGCCCTGAACAAGGCGGGGCTCATCGCCCGCTTCTCGGCGGTCACCGCCCGGCACCGCAACGTCGCGCTCGTCGGAGCCTTCGTCGCCGCCGCGGCCTTCCCCTTCACGCAGACCGACGACCAGTACGCGACCCTCGGCGTCAACATCCTCATCTTCGCCACCGTCGCGCTCGGCCTGAACATCGTCGTCGGCCTGACCGGTCTCCTCGACCTCGGTTACGTCGCCTTCCTCGGCGTCGGCGCCTACACCGCGGCCCTGGTCTCCGGCTCGCCCAACTCGCCGTTCGGCGTGCACCTGCCCTTCTGGGCCGCGATCCTGATCGGCGCCGCCGCCTCCATGGTCTTCGGCGTGCTGATCGGCGCCCCGACCCTGCGGCTGCGCGGCGACTACCTCGCCATCGTGACGCTCGGCTTCGGTGAGATCTTCCGGATCTCCATGAACAACCTCGACGGCGTCTCCGGCCCCGACGTCACCAACGGCCCCAACGGAATCTCCTCGATCCCGAACGTGGACCTGTTCGGCTTCGACTTCGGCGCTTCGCACACCGTCGCCGGATTCACCATCGGCCGCTTCGCGAACTACTTCCTGCTGATGCTGCTCATCACCCTCATCGTGGTGATGGTCTTCCGCCGCAGCTCGGAGTCCCGCATCGGGCGCGCGTGGGTCGCCATCCGCGAGGACGAGACCGCCGCCGAAGCCATGGGCATCAACGGCTTCCGCGTCAAGCTCATCGCCTTCGCCCTCGGCGCCACCCTGGCTGGTCTGGCCGGCGCCGTACAGGCCCACGTCTCGTACACCGTGACGCCCGAGCAGTACGTCTTCGCCAACGCGGTCCCGCCGAACTCGGCGTTCCTCCTCGCCGCCGTCGTACTCGGCGGCATGGGCACCATCTCCGGCCCCCTCATCGGCGGCTCGCTGCTCTTCCTCATCCCCAACAAGCTCCAGGGCATGGAGGAGTACCAGCTCCTCGCCTTCGGCGTCGCGCTCATCATCCTGATGCGCCTGCGCCCCGAAGGCATCATCCCCAACCGGCGCAACCAGCTCGAACTCCACCAGGACATGGAAGCGCCCACGGTCCTCGGCAAGGCAGGGGTCTGAACCCATGACGACCACCACCACCGACACCCCCGCCGCCCCCGCGGCGGAGACCGTCCTCGACGCGCGGGGCGTCACGATGCGCTTCGGCGGCCTCACGGCCGTCAAGAACGTCGGCCTCACCGTCAGGGCGGGCGAGATCGTGGGGCTCATCGGCCCCAACGGCGCGGGCAAGACCACCTTCTTCAACTGCCTCACCGGCCTCTACATCCCCACCGAGGGCGAGGTCCGGTACAAGGGCACGGTGCTGCCGCCCAAGTCGTACAAGGTCACCGCGGCCGGTATCGCGCGTACCTTCCAGAACATCCGTCTCTTCAACAACATGACGGTGCTGGAGAACGTCCTGGTCGGCCGGCACACCCGGACCAAGCAGGGCCTGTGGTCCTCGCTGCTGCGGCTGCCGGTCTTCCACCGCGAGGAAGCGGCCAGCCGGGCGCGCGCCCTGGAACTCCTGGAGTTCATCGGCCTGTCCCACAAGGCCGAGCACCTGGCGCGCAACCTGCCCTACGGCGAGCAGCGCAAGCTGGAGATCGCCCGCGCGCTCGCCAGCGACCCGGGGCTCATCCTGCTCGACGAGCCCACCGCGGGCATGAACCCGCAGGAGACCCGGGCGGCCGAAGAGCTGATCTTCGCCATCCGGGACCAGGGCATCGCCGTGCTCGTCATCGAGCACGACATGCGCTTCATCTTCAACCTCTGCGACCGCGTCGCCTGCCTCGTCCAGGGCGAGAAGCTCATCGAGGGCACCGCGGCCGAGGTCCAGGGTGACGAGCGCGTCGTCGCCGCCTACCTCGGCGAACCCTTCGAAGGCGCCCCCGGCGCCGAAGAAGCCGCGGAGGTCGAGGCCGCCGAGGCGCACAGCACCACCAGCACGGACGGAGAAGCCAAGTGACCGCACTCCTCGAGGTCGAGGACCTCCGGGTCGCCTACGGCAAGATCGAAGCCGTCAAGGGCATCTCGTTCAGTGTCGAGGCCGGCCAGATCGTCACCCTCATCGGCACCAACGGTGCGGGCAAGACGACCACCCTGCGGACGCTGTCCGGCCTGATCAAGCCGCGCGGCGGCCAGATCCGGTTCAACGGGAAGTCGCTGAAGAAGACCCCCGCGCACGACATCGTCGCGCTCGGGCTCGCCCACTCCCCCGAGGGGCGGCACATCTTCCCGCGCATGACGATCGAGGACAACCTCCTCCTCGGCGCCTTCCTGAGCAAGGACAAGGAAGGCATCCAGAAGGACGTCCAGCGCGCCTACGACCTCTTCCCGATCCTGGGAGAGCGCCGCAAGCAGGCCGCGGGCACCCTCTCGGGCGGCGAGCAGCAGATGCTGGCGATGGGCCGCGCGCTCATGTGCCGGCCGAAGCTGCTGATGCTGGACGAGCCGTCCATGGGCCTCTCGCCGATCATGATGCAGAAGATCATGGCGACCATCGCCGAACTCAAGGCGGCGGGCACCACGATCCTGCTCGTCGAGCAGAACGCGCAGGCCGCGCTCTCGCTCGCGGACCAGGGGCACGTCATGGAGATCGGCAAGATCGTCCTGTCGGGTCCGGGCCGCGAGCTGCTCGTCAACGAGGACGTCCGCAAGGCGTACCTCGGCGAGGACTGACCGGCCGACCCGTTCGGCCGACCTGACACACCATGCGAGTGGCCCGCCCCGGATTCCGGGGCGGGCCACTCGCGTCGTACGGGGGGCGCGGTCGCGCGCGAGGTCGCGGCCGGGGGTTACTCCTTGGCCGCCGCGGCGGCGTTCTTCTTCTCCTCGGCGTCCTCGATGACCGCCTCGGCGACCTGCTGCATCGACATGCGGCGGTCCATCGAGGTCTTCTGGATCCAGCGGAAGGCAGCCGGCTCGGTCAGGCCGTACTGGGTCTGCAGGATGCTCTTGGCGCGGTCCACGAGCTTGCGGGTCTCCAGGCGGAGCGAGAGGTCGGCGACCTCCTTCTCCAGGGCGCGCAGCTCGGCGAAGCGGGACACGGCCATCTCGATGGCCGGGACCACGTCGCTCTTGGAGAACGGCTTGACCAGGTACGCCATGGCCCCCGCGTCCCGGGCGCGCTCGACGAGGTCGCGCTGCGAGAACGCCGTGAGCATCAGCACCGGGGCGATGGACTCCGCGGCGATCATCTCGGCGGCGGAGATCCCGTCCAGGACGGGCATCTTCACGTCCAGGATGACGAGGTCCGGGCGGTGCTCGCGGGCCAGCTCCACGGCGCGCTGACCGTCACCCGCCTCGCCGACGACGGAGTAGCCCTCCTCCTCCAGCATTTCTTTCAGGTCGAGCCGGATGAGCGCCTCGTCCTCGGCGATGACGACGCGGGTCGTCAGCGGCGGGACATGCGACTGGTCGGCGTCGACGGGCGTGGGCGACGACTCGTGCTCGGCGGTCACGGAGGGCTCCTCGTTGCGGGGCATAACAGCTCCCCTGAGCCTACCTAGCTCCTGTAAGGTGGTCTCGCGCAGGGTTCGTTGAGTCCTTCGTTTCGTAGGCCCCAGTACTCCAACTGGTCAGAGAGGCCGCTCTCAAACAGCGGACAGTGTGGGTTCGAATCCCACCTGGGGCACTTTCCTTATATTCCATGGTCGCGCGAATCTCGCGGGCCTTAGCTCAAACGAGCGATTCCGACCGTGCTGTCGGCTGTTTTGCCGACGTGGTTCGCCGGTCCTTTGCGGGTCCCTTCACCCTTCCGCGCGTCCGTGCGCCCTCCCGCTCCCCCTCCCGTCCGCGCTTCCGCCTTCCGGAGCCGCCAGGCCGTGGAGGAAGGCCGCCGCGTCACGGGAGGCGTCGGCGGCGTCGAGGGGGGTGCCGGCGATCAGGAGCCGGTACCAGAACGGCGCGAGGACGAGGTCCGCGGCGCGGTCGAGGTCGGTGGCCGGGGGGATCTCCTCGCGGGCGACGGCGCGGGCGAGCAGGGACCGGACCAGCTCGCGGCGGGCCCGGCACCAGGCCCGGAAGGGGTCGGCGGAGGCGGGCGCGAGCCGGGCCTCGGCGGCGAGGCCGGTGAGGGCGCGGGCCCGGACGGGATCGCCTGCCTCGGCGTAGAGGCCGGCGAGGAACGCGGTGAGGTCGCCCGCGAGGCCGCCCGTGTCCGGGCCGGGCTCCGGGGCGTGCGTGAAGGCGTCCATGACGAGTTCGGGCTTGGTCTTCCACCAGCGGTAGACCGTGCTCTTCGCGACGTTCGCCCGCCGGGCGACGCCTTCGATGGTGAGGGCGCCGTAGCCGTTCTCCAGGAGGAGCGCGGCGGTGGCCTCCAGGACGGATCGATGGGCTTCCTCGTTGCGGAGGCGGCCGCCGGTTCGGGGGGTGGGAGTGGTTGACACGGCTTCACGATAGCCGCTACCGTTTATCGAAACGCTGCGTAGCGTTTCGATAGATCGGTTCGACTGGGGCGGGGGCTGAGTCATGAACGGATGCGTGAGCACGCAAGGACAACAGCAGGATCAGCAGGATCGACAGGAGGGTGGGCGCCCGGAGCTCTGGCAGGAGCACTGGTACGAGCCCACGGGCGAGGAGTTCGCCGCCGCGGGGCACGAGGTGCCGATTCCCAACTTCCCGGAGCCGAAAGCCTGGTGGGAGTCCGCACAGGCGGCCGCGCCCGGGCACCGGGAGGTGCGGGCGGCGCAGGGACTGCGGGCGGTGCGGAAACTGCGGGAGCACGACTCGGCGGCCGAGCGGGCGTTCGCCGCGAGGGTGGCGGGCGCGGGCGCGAGCCGGGCCGAGTGGAGGCGCGGGGCTCCGGTGCCGGTCCTCTCCCCCGAGGTGCGCAGGGACCGGAGCCTCAGGGCCGCGGCCGGGGCGATCCCCCGCATACGGGGCTGAGGTCGCGCAGGGTCGGCGCCGGGGGCCGGGAAGTGTCCCACGGGACCCGTCAGGGCGGTCCGGCGAACACACCTGTCAGGACAGGCCCACCCCGGACGGGTCGGGGTGCGCCATGGCGCCGGGGCGCGCGGACCGGGACCCGATCAGCACGGCGGCGAGCAGGGCCGCGAGGAGCGTACTCCCGCATGCCCACCAAAGGGTGTTGATGTGGCCCTTGAGCAGCTCTTCGGCGACCGCCACGGGCAGCGACCTCGCCCGCGCAGCTCGTACCTGGTTCGCGATGCTCGCGCTGAGCAGCGCCGCGCCGATCGAGAGGCCAAGGTGCTGGGCTCCGGAGATCACGGCCGAGGCGCCACCGGCGTGCGGTCCGGCGGCGTCGGTCGCGACGGCGAAGAGCGCCGGTACGGCCAGGCCGGAGCCGAGGCCGACGAGGACGATGCCGGGCAGGACCAGCGGTGCGTAGCCGCTGTGGAGTGAGAGCGAGGCCAGGAGCGCCAGGCCGACCGCGGTGACCAGCAGGCCCGCCACGATCAGGAGCCGCGGGGCGGTGCGCCGCAGCAGGTGGGGGGAGATCAGGGTCGACGCGATGACGTTCGCGGCGACCAGGGGCAACAGGTGCACTGCCGTGTCGAAGGGGGACAACCGGAGGGCGAACTGGAGGAAGAAGGTCAGGGCCGCGAAAAGGGTGAAGAGACCGATGCCGGACAGGGCCACGGCGAGGAAGGCGCCGATGCGGTTGCCGTCCGGTGCGAGCACCGGGTTCGAGGTCAGGCTCTGCCACCACATGAAGGCGACGAACAGGAGGGCGCCGCCGACGATGAGAAGGAGGACCAGCGGAGTGACGGCCCAGCCCTCGGACTGGCCACCGGTCAGACCGTAGGTGAGGGCGACCAGTGCGCCGGAGCCGAGGATGACCCCGAGCGGGTCGGGGCGGGCTCCCGTGCTCCCCGGGCGGTCGTGCACCAGGGTGAGCGCACCGATCAGGACGATCACGGCGAGGAGGACGCCGGAGAAGAAGGACCAGCGCCAGCTCAGGGTCTCGACGAACCAGCCGCCCGCCAACAGGGAAAGCACCGAACCGCTGCCGATGACCGTGGCGTACACGCCGAAGGCCCGGCCGCGTTCCCTCGGGTCGGTGAAGGCGTTGGCCACCAGCGACAGCGCGGAGGCGGTCAGCAGGGCGCCGAAGACGCCTTGCAGGGCGCGGGCCCAGAGCAGCATGTCGGCGTTGGCGGCCGCGCCGCCGAGCCCGCAGGCCACCGCCAGGCCGACCACTCCGACGGTCAGGATCCTCTTGCGGCCCGCCAGGTCCGCGAGGTGTCCGCCGATCAGCAGGAAGCCTCCGAAGGCGAGCCCGTAGGCGTTGCCCAGGCTGCTCAGGTCCTGGGTCCGCATCCCCAGGTCGGCCTGAATGGAGGGGAACGCGATGTTGAAGGCCGATGCCTGGAGCAGCACCATCAGTTGCGCCAGGACGAGGAACGCCAGGCCCCACCACCGCCGGGGGTGCGGGGGCGCCGGGTCCTGGGCCGAGAGCGGGGTGGCCGTGGTGACCCAGGAGCCGTCGACGGGGCCGAAGACCTGCCCGGGGATCAACGGCGTGGCCGTCGCCGGGGGGTAGGCGGGGGGTGCGGGCAGCGGGTGCGCGTACAGGTTGTCCGACGCGACACGGGGGTCCGGCCGCGCGGCGAGCGGTTCCACGGGGGTCTGCGCGGGGGCGTGGGCTGGAGTCTGCGCGGGGGTCGGCGCGGGGGTCGGCGCCGGAATCTCTGCGGGAGCCTGCGCCGGGGCGAAGTCCAGGAGTTCAGCGGCGTGGCGGCCGAGCTGGGCCAGGACGGCGCCGGGCAGCCATTCCCCGGGATGGTCCGTCGCCGTACGTGCGGCGACCTCCTCGGGGGTGGGGCGCCGGTCCGGGGCCTTGTCGAGGCACGCGCGGACGAGGTCGACGAGCGATTCCGGGACCCCGGTCAGGTCGGCCTCCTCCTCCGCGATCCGGAAGAGGTGGGCGTTCAGCCCGGTGTCGGGCGCCCCGAAGAGCAGGCGCCCGGTCGAGGCGTAGACGAGGACGGCGCCGAGGCAGAAGACGTCGCTGGCGGGGGTCAGGTCGAGGCCCCGGACCTGCTCCGGCGACATGAAGCCGGGGGAACCGATCAGCATGCCGGGGCGCGTGTACAGGCTGTCCCCGGTCAGGCTCTCCATCGCGCGGGCGATGCCGAAGTCGATGACGCGGGGGGCGTCGACAGTGACGAGGACGTTGGACGGCTTGAGGTCACGGTGGATCAGCCCGGCTTCGTGGATGGCGCGCAGGGCGAGGGCGAGGCGGTTGGCGAGGATGCGGACCGAGTGTTCCGGCAGCGGGCCGAAGTCCTTGGCCACCACGGTCTGGAGGTCCGGTCCCGGGATGTACTGGGTCGCCACCCACGGGATCGCGGCCTCGGGATCGGCGTCGAGTACGGCCGCCGTCCAGTTGCCGCCCACCCGGCGGGCCGCGGCCACTTCGCGGGCGAACCGCCTGCGGAACTCGGGCTGACCGGCGAACTCCGCCTGCACCACCTTCACCGCGACGGTGCGGCCGCCCTCGGAGCGGCCCAGGTAGACCAGGCCCATGCCGCCCGCGCCCAGCCGGGCGATCAGACGGTACGGGCCTATACGGGGCGGGTCTTCGGCGATCAGCTCGTCCACGGAAGAAAGATAGTCCAACCCGCCGACACGACAAGGGTCATCGGCGCTGATTCACCGGCCTCCGGCGCACCTGGCCGCCCGCCCGTCCGCGCCCCGTGGGGGCCCGGGCGGGCGGCCATCGGCCGCCGGGGTCAGCGGACCGCGTCGCCGATGTGGTGGATGCGGACCAGGTTGGTCGATCCGGAGACGCCGGGGGGCGAGCCCGCCGTGATCACGACGACATCGCCGGGCACGCAGCGGCCGATGCGCAGGAGCTCTTCCTCGACCTGGGCGACCATCGCGTCGGTGGAGTCCACGTGCGGCCCGAGGAAGGTCTCCACGCCCCATGTGAGGTTGAGTTGGGAGCGGGTGGCCTGGTCCGGGGTGAAGGCCAGCAGCGGGATCGGCGAGCGGTAGCGGGAGAGCCTGCGGACCGTGTCCCCGCTCTGGGTGAAGGCGACGAGGAACTTCGCGCCGAGGAAGTCACCCATCTCGGCGGCGGCCCGGGCCACGGCCCCGCCCTGGGTGCGCGGCTTGTTCCGCTCGGTGAGCGGCGGCAGCCCCTTGGCGAGGATGTCCTCTTCCGCGGCCTCGACGATGCGGGCCATGGTGCGGACCGTCTCGATCGGGTACTTCCCGACGCTGGTCTCGCCGGAGAGCATGACGGCGTCGGTGCCGTCGATGACGGCGTTGGCGACATCGGAGGCTTCGGCGCGCGTGGGGCGGGAGTTGTCGATCATCGAGTCGAGCATCTGCGTCGCCACGATGACGGGCTTGGCGTTGCGCTTGGCGAGCTTCACCGCGCGCTTCTGCACGATCGGCACCTGCTCCAGGGGCATTTCGACGCCGAGGTCGCCGCGCGCCACCATGATGCCGTCGAAGGCGGCGACGATGTCGTCGATGTTCTCGACCGCCTGCGGCTTTTCGATCTTGGCGATGACGGGGAGGCGCCGGCCTTCCTCGTCCATGATGCGGTGGACGTCCTCGATGTCGCGGCCGCTGCGCACGAAGGACAGCGCGATGACGTCGGCGCCGGTGCGCAGCGCCCAGCGGAGGTCGTCGATGTCCTTCTCGGAGAGGGCGGGCACGGAGACGGCGACGCCTGGGAGGTTCAGCCCCTTGTGGTCGGAGACCATGCCGCCCTCGACGACCAGGGTGTGCACGCGCGGTCCGTCCACCCCCGTGACTTCGAGGGTGACGCGGCCGTCGTCGACGAGGATGCGCTCGCCGGTGGTGACGTCGTGGGAGAGGCCCTTGTAGGTGGTGCCGCAGGTGTGGCGGTCGCCTTCGTGGTCCTCGACGGTGATGGTGAACTCGTCTCCGCGTTCAAGGAGTACGGGGCCTTCGCGGAAGCGGCCGAGGCGAATCTTCGGACCTTGAAGGTCGGCGAGGATTCCGACGCTGCGGCCGGTTTCGTCGGAGGCCTTGCGCACCCGGTGGTAACGCTCCTCGTGTTCGGCGTAGGTGCCGTGGCTGAGGTTGAAGCGGGCGATGTCCATTCCGGCTTCGACCAGGGCTTTGATCTGGTCGTATGAGTCGGTCGCGGGGCCCAGGGTACAAACGATTTTCGCTCGGCGCATGAGCTGAGCGTATGCCCCTACCGGGGAGTAGAGAATTGGTTCCGGGTGACCACTCAACAACCTTTGAGCAAAAGCTTGTTGACAATTATTGAATGTGCACGGGGGTGCTCTGATGAGCACCCCCGGGGGCCTCCGCGAAGCCGGCCGGCACGTGCGTCAGAGCTGCGGAGGAGTCATCGTGAAGCGGGCGTTCACCTGGGCGTAGACGGTCTGCCGCTGGGGTTCGAGGTCGAGCGCCGGGGCGTGTTCCTCGGGGGCGCCCCCGTAGGCCATCGACCGCATGGCGCCGCCCGGGGCGGCCAGCATCCGGGGCCCCGCGTCCTCGGCCCCGAGGTCGGCCAGTTCGACGAGGGCGGCGAGCCGGGCGCCGAGGGCTTCGGCGTACTCGCGGGCGCGCTTGACGGCTTCGAGCACCGCCTGCCGGCGGGCCTGGCCGTGGGCGGGCGACTCGGGGCGCAGCGCCCACCACGGTCCGTCCACACGGGTGAGTTCGAGGTCGGCGAGCCGGGTGGTGAGCTCACCCAGGGCGGTGAAGTCGCTGAGTTCGGCGGTGATGAGGACCCGGCCGTGGTAGGCGCGGACGCGTTCGCCGCGGCCCTGGCGGGTGAGTTCGGGGGTGATCGAGAAGGCGCCGGTTTCGAGCTTCTCCACGGACTCCCCGTAGCTCTTGACCAGGTCGAGGACGGCGTTGTTGCGCCGGGTGAGGTCTTCGAGGGCGCCCCGGCGGTCGACGCCGCGGGCGCTGACCGTGATGCCGATGCGGGCGATCTCGGGGTCGACCTCGATGCGGGCTTCGCCGCGCACGGCGACCCGGGGGACATCGGGGGTCCCGTAGGGCAGCGGCGTTCCGTAGGGCTGGTGGGTTCCGAAGGACTGGGGCGTTGCGTCATCGGTCATGGTTTCACTCTCGCACTGTCGGCCTCCCGCTGACTCCGGTCATCGGATCGCAACCTGGCGGGGCTGGTCGCCGTCGCTCTCGCCGGGTCAGAATCTACGCGCGTTACCTACGCAGTTGTTCACGCTTCACAGGGGCAGCCCCACCGGGCGGGCCCCGGCACGAGGGAGATGGCATGGCGTTCGACCGCAGGACGTTCCTGGGGACCACGGCCGCGACGGGGGCCGCCGTGGCGTTGACGGGGGCCGCGAGCGCCCCGGCGTCCGCGAGCACCCCGGCCGCCGCGCAGGGGTCCCGGCCGCCGCGCACCTACGCGTTCACGGTGATGGGGACCACCGACCTGCACGGCAATGTCTTCAACTGGGACTACTTCACGGACAAGGAGTTCGACGACAAGGCGCACAACGACGTCGGCCTGGCGAAGATCTCCACGCTGGTGAACCAGGTCCGCGCGGAGAAGGGACGCGGCAACACCCTGCTGATCGACGCGGGCGACACGATTCAGGGCACCCAGCTCTCGTACTACTACGCCAAGGTGGACCCGATCACGGCGCGCCGCGGTCCGGTGCACCCGATGGCGCAGGCGATGAACGCGATCGGCTACGACGCGGCGGCGCTCGGCAATCACGAGTTCAATTACGGCATTCCGGTGCTGCGGAAGTTCGAGGAGCAGTGCGACTTCCCGCTGCTGGGGGCGAACGCCCTGGACGCGAAGACGCTCCGGCCTGCCTTCCCGCCGTACAGCATGCACCGGGTGTGCACCCCGCACGGCCCGGACGTGAAGGTGGCGGTGCTGGGTCTGACCAACCCGGGGATCGCGATCTGGGACAAGGCGAACGTGCAAGGGAAGATGACCTTCCCCGGCCTGGAGGAGCAGGCGGCGAAGTACGTGCCGCGGCTGCGTTCGCTGGGCGCGGACATCGTGATCGTCTCGGCGCACTCGGGGTCGAGCGGTACGTCGAGCTACGGCGACCAGCTCCCGTACATCGAGAACGCGGCCGCCCTGGTGGCCGAGCAGGTGCCGGGGATCGACGCGATCCTGGTGGGCCACGCGCACACCGAGATCCCGGAGTACCGGGTGAAGAACAAGGCGACCGGCAAGGACGTCGTGCTCTCCGAGCCGCTCAAGTGGGGTCAGCGCCTGACCCTGTTCGACTTCGAGCTGTCGTGGGCGAAGGGCCGCTGGTCGGTCGACAAGGTCGGGGCGCGGGTGCTGAACTCCAACACCGCGGCCGAGGACCCGAAGATCGTCCGGCTGCTGTCGGACGAGCACCGCAAGGTGGTGTCGTACGTCAACCAGGTGATCGGCACCTCGCTGGCGGCGATGTCCTCGGCGGAAGGCCCGTTCAAGGACGTGCCGATCATCGACCTGATCAGCCACGTGCAGGCGGAGACGGTGAAGACGGCGCTGGCCGGTACCGAGTGGGCGGCGCTACCTGTCCTCTCGCAGGCCTCCTGCTTCTCGCGGACGGCGGCCATCCCGGCGGGCCGGGTGACCATCAAGGACGCGGCGGGCCTGTACCCGTTCGAGAACACCCTGGAAGCGCGGCTGCTGACGGGCGCGCAGTTGAAGGACTACCTGGAGTTCTCGGCGAAGTACTACGCGCGGACCGCGCCGGGTGACCCGGTGGACCCGGCGAAGCTGACGAACGCGGAGAGCATCCCGGACTACAACTACGACGCGGTGTACGGCGTGACGTACGACATCGACATCGCGCAGCCGGCCGGGTCGCGGATCACCGGGCTGTCCTTCCAGGGCAAGCCCGTGGACCCGGCGGCGCAGTTCGTCCTGGCGGTCAACAACTACCGGGCGTCGGGCGGCGGCAACTTCCCGCACGTGCCGAAGGCCAAGCAGCTGTGGGCCAACTCGGAGGAGATCCGCAACACCATCATCCAGTGGGTGAAGGCGAAGGGCACGGTCGACCCGGCGCAGTTCGCGTCGGTGGACTGGAAGCTGACGCGGGCCGGGGTGCCGGTCTTCTAGCGGGCCCGGGCGGGGGTGGCAACGAGAACCACCCCCGCCCCCGTCTCAGGGGTGTTCCACGAGGGGCAGCAGCGCGCCGGGCACCCGCGGCCGGGCGGCTTCGCGCTGTTCGAGGCCGAAGGTCGTGAAGGCGGTGCGGGCGGGCAGCGGATAGGGGTCCTTGCCCGTGAGCGTGTTGAGGATGGTGGCGCTGCGCCAGGCGGCGAGCCCGAGGTCGGGGGCGCCGACGCCGTGGGTGTGGCGCTCGCCGTTCTGCACGAAGACGGTGCCGGTGACGGTGGGGTCGAGCTTCATCCGGTACCGGTCGTCGATCCGGGGGCGGCCGGAGGAGTCCTTGCGCAGGTACGGGTCGAGCCCGGCCAGGAGCTGCCCGAGCGGCCGTTCCCGGTAGCCGGTGGCCAGGACCACGGCGTCGGTGGTGAGCCGGGAGCGGGTGCCCTGTTCCAGGTGTTCGAGGTGGAGTTCGACCTTGGTGGTGGCGACCCGGCCCGCGGTGCGGACGCTGACCCCGGGGGTGAGGACGACGTCGGGCCAGCCGCCGTGCAGGGTCCGCCGGTACAGCTCGTCGTGGATGGCGGCGATGGTGTCGGCGTCGATGCCCTTGTGGAGCTGCCACTGCGCGGGCAGCAGCTTGTCCCGTACGGGCTCGGGCAGGTCGTGGAAGTAGCGGGTGTAGTCCGGGGTGAAGTGCTCCAGGCCCAGCTTGGAGTACTCCATGGGGGCGAAGGAGGGGGTGCGGGCGAGCCAGGTGAGGCGTTCGCGTCCGGCGGGGCGGGCGCGCAGCAGGTCGAGGAAGACCTCGGCGCCGGACTGGCCCGAGCCGATGACGGTGACGTGTTCCGCGCCGAGGATCCGCTGCCGGTTGTCGAGGTACTCGGCGGAGTGCACGACCGGGACGGTGGGGGCTTCGGCGAGCGGGCGCAGGGGGTCGGGGACGTAGGGCGCGGTGCCGATGCCGAGCGCGAGGTTGCGGGTGTAGGTGCGACCGAGGGCCTCGGCTTCGCCGTCGGCGTCGACCTGGGTGAAGTCGACCTCGAAGAGGTCGCGTTCGGGGTTCCAGCGGACGGCGTCGACCTGGTGGCCGAAGTGCAGGCCGGGGAGCTGCCCGGCGACCCAGCGGCAGTAGGCGTCGTACTCGGCGCGCTGGATGTGGAAGCGCTCGGCGAAGTAGAAGGGGAAGAGGCGTTCCTTGTGCTTGAGGTAGTTCAGGAACGTCCAGGGGCTGGCCGGGTCGGCGAGGGTGACGAGGTCCGCCAGGAAGGGGACCTGGAGGGTGGCGCCTTCGATGAGGAGGCCGGGGTGCCAGGCGAAGTCGCGGCGCTGGTCGTAGAAGGCGGTGGCGAGGCCGCCGGAGAACTCGTGCTGCTGGAGTCCGTGGGCCAGGGCGGCGAGGGAGAGGTTGAAGGGGCCGATGCCGATTCCGACGAGGTCATGGGGTGCTTCGAGTGGAGCGGTCATCGGTGGGTGCTGCCTTCCAGGAGGGTCAGGAGGGTGGCGAGGTCCCCCGCGGTGGTGCGGGGGTTGAGCAGGGTGGCCTTCAGCCAGAGGCGGCCGTTGGCCGTGGCGCGGCCGAGGACGGCGCGGCCGTCGAGGAGGAGGGTGCGGCGGACCGCGGCGAGGCGGGCGTCGTCGGCGTCGGCCGGCCGGAACAGGACGGTGCTGATGGTGGGCGGGGCGTGCAGGACGAATCCGGGGTGGGCCTCCACGAGGCGGGCGAACTCCACGGCGACGGCGCAGGTGGCGTCGATGAGCCGGGCGAGGCCGTCGCGGCCCAGGGAGCGCAGGGTGACCGCGATCTTCAGGGCGTCGGGCCGGCGGGTGGTGCGCAGGGAGCGGCCGAGCAGGTCGGGCAGGCCGGCTGCGGTGTCGTCGGTGGCGTTGAGGTAGTCGGCCTGGTGGGCGAGGGGGGCCAGCAGGGCGGTGTCGGGGACGGCGAGGAGTCCGGCGGCGACGGGCTGCCAGCCGAGTTTGTGCAGGTCGAGGGTGAGCGAGCGGGCGCGGCCGAGGCCGTGCAGGAGGTGTCGGTGGCGGGGGCTGAGGGCGAGGAGCCCGCCGTAGGCCGCGTCGACGTGGAGCTCGGCGCCGTGGCGGGCGCAGACGTCGGCGAGGGCGTCCAGGGGGTCGATGAGCCCGGCGTCGGTGGTGCCCGCGGTGGCGGTGACCAGGACGGGCCCGGGGCGCTCCTGGCGGGCCCGGGTCAGGGCCGCGTCCAGGTCGGCGGGGTGCAGGGTGCCGGTGGGGGTGGGGATGCCGGTGGCCGGGGGGAGGCCGAGGAGCCAGGCGGCGCGGGGGACGGAGTGGTGGGCGTTGGCGCCGTGCAGGACGGTCAGGGGGCCCGCGCGGCGGTGGTGTTCGCGGGCCAGCAGCAGGGCGAGCTGGTTGGCTTCGGTGCCGCCGGTGGTGACGAGGGCGTCCGGGTGCGGGGTGTCGTACAGCTCGGCGGCGAGGGCCCGGGTCAGGAGCGCTTCGACCACCGAGGCGGCGGGGGCCTGGTCCCAGGAGTCCAGGGACGGGTTCAGGGCGCTGGCGGCGAGGTCGGCCGCGGCGGCGACGGCGAGCGGCGGGCCGTGCAGGTGGGCCGCGCACAGCGGGTCGGCCGGGTCGGCGGCGCCCTCGGCGAGGGTGTGGACGAGGGTGCGCAGGGCTTCGTGGTCGCCGTGGCCGTGCGCGGGCAGTACGTCGCCCAGCGCGGCGCGGACGCGGGCGGCGACGGCTTCGGGCCCGCCCGCGGGGAGGGGCCCGCCGCGGGCGGCGGCGCCGGTGGTGAGGGCGTCGAGGACGGTGTCGAGGAGGGGCCGCAGCGCGGCGGCGGCCCCGCTGCCGCCCGCGAGCGGGGGCAGCGGGGGCGGGGCGCCGGGCGGCGGTGTCGTGCGGCTCGTCACGCGGGTCCTCACGGAAGCTGGGCGGGGCGCGGGGCCCGGACCAGCCGGACCCCCACCCGTGACAACGATCCGACCCGAATGGGGTAACCGCCGGGGTTTGTCCCGTGGGCGGTTTTCGGCCGCCGTCAGTCGGCCACCGGGGCGGTCCGCACCCGCAGGGCCCGCGCGAGGTCGTCGAGCTGGTCGGTGAGCTTGCGCCGAAGCAGCGGGATGGGCTCGCCGCGGTCCAGGCAGTCCTGTCCGGCGCGCAGGTTCTCCTGGTCGATGGCGTGGACGGGGAAGGCGTAGCGGCCGACGGCTTCGGCGATGGCGGGGCCGCGGCGGGCGGTCAGGGCGAGCGCGTCGGGGTAGAAGCGGGGCACGTAGGCGTGCAGGAGTTCGGCCTGTTCGGGCTGCCAGAAGCCCTGCGCGGTGGCGGAGAACAGGTAGTTGGACAGCGTGTCGTCGTGGAACATCCGGTCCCAGGCGGCCTGCTTCGTGTCGGCGTCGGGCAGGGCGGCGCGGCAGCGGGCGGCGCCTTCCTCACCGGTGGCACTGGGGTCGTCGGCGAGCGCGGCCGCGATGGCGTCCTCGCCGACGGCGCCGAGGGCGGCGAGCCGGGCCAGGACGCGCCAGCGCAGTTCGGGGTCGAGTTCGGGTCCGCCGGGGACGGTGCCGTCGGCGAGCCACGCGGCGATGGTGTCGGGCTGGGTGGCGCTGTCGATGAAGGTGCGGACGGAGGCCAGGCGCAGCCCGGGTTCGGCGCCGTCCTCGGTGCGCCGGATCAGGGCGCGGGTGAGGGCGGTGAGGGTGGCCAGCGCGCCGGCGCGGTCCGCGGCGGGCAGGTAGCGGTCGGCGATGTGGGCCCGGGCGAAGCCGAGGACGCTCTGCACGATCGCGAGGTCGCCCTCGTGCGGGAGGTGGGCGGCGGCCGCTTCGAGGTAAGCGGCGGGCGGGAGTTCGCCGTCGCGGACCATGTCGCGGGCGGCGTTCCAGATGATGCTCCGGGTCAGGGCGTCGGGGACGCCGGAGAGGGCGCGCACCACGGTGTCCCAGGAGCCGGGGTCCAGGCGGACCTTGGCGTAGCCGAGGTCGCCGTCGTTGAGGAGGATCAGGGCGGGGCGGGGACCGGCGCCGGAGATGACCTCGGTGGTGGGCAGGTCGAGTTCGAGGAGCTCGCGGCGTTCCAGTACGCCGTCCTCGCCGGGTACGTCGTCGTAGGCGCCGACGGCGATGTGGTGCGGGCGGCTGCCCTGCCGGTCGACGGTGAGGGTCCAGCCGCCGGCGCCGTCCTCGACGCGCGGGACGAGGGTGTCGGTGCCGGTGGTGCGCAGCCAGGTCTCGGCCCAGGCGTGGACGTCGCGGTCGGTGTGGGCGGCGAGGGAGTCCACGAAGTCGGCGAGGGAGGCGTTGGCGAACTTGTGCCGCTGGAAGTGGGTGTTGATGCCGGCGAGGAAGTCCTTCTCGCCGAGCCAGGCGACGAGCTGGCGCAGGGCGGAGGCACCCTTGGCGTAGGAGATGCCGTCGAAGTTGAGGAGGGCGGAGGCCGTGTCGGGGACGGCCTCCGGGTCCGGGGCGACGGGGTGGGTGGAGGGCCGCTGGTCGGCGTCGTAGCCCCAGGCCTTGCGGGCGAGGCCGAAGTCGGTCCAGGCGCCGGTGAACCGGGTCGCCTCGGTGAGGATCTGGTAGCCCATGTACTCGGCGAAGGACTCGTTCAGCCAGATGTCGTCCCACCAGCGCAGGGTGACGAGGTCGCCGAACCACATGTGGGCCATCTCGTGGGCGATGACCACGGCGCGCCACTGGCGTTCGGTGTCGGTGACGGCGGAGCGGTAGATGTACTCGTCGCGGAAGGTGACCAGACCCGGGTTCTCCATGGCGCCCGCGTTGAACTCGGGGACGAAGGCCTGGTCGTAGGAGTCGAAGGGGTACGGCTCGGTGAACTTCTCGTGGTAGCGGTCGTAGCAGGCCGTGGTGATGCCGAGGATCTCCTCGGCGTCGGCGTCCAGGTGGGGGGCCAGGGACCGGCGGCAGTGCACGGCGAAGGGCAGCCCGGCGTGCTCGGTGCGGACGGTGTGCCAGGGGCCCGCGGCGATCGCGGCGAGGTAGGTGGAGATGACGGGGGTGGGCGCGGACGTCCAGATTCCGGCGCCGTCCCCCGCGCGTTCCCCGGTCCGCTCGGTGGTCCCGTTCGCGATGACGCTCCAGTGGGCGGGCGCGGTGACGGTGAACTCGAAGACGGCCTTGAGGTCGGGCTGGTCGAAGGCGGGCAGGACGCGCTGCACGTCGTCCAGGAACATCTGGCTGTAGACGTACGTCTCCCCGTCCGCGGGGTCGGTGAAGCGGTGCAGCCCCTCGCCCGTGCGCGAGTACCGCATCACCGCCTCGACGCGCAGCTCGTGGGGGCCCTCGGTGAGCCCGGTGAGCGGGAGCCGGTTGCCGGTCAGGGCGGCGGGGTCGAGCGGGCTGCCGTCGAGCGCGGCGGAGCGCAGTTCCTCCGGCTTCAGCTCCACGAAGGTGTCACCGGCGGCGCGGGCGCTGAACCGGATGACGGTGGTGGAGTCGAAGGTCTCGTCGCCCCGCGTGAGGTCGAGGGCGACGGCGTAGTGGTGGACGTCGAGGAGGGCGGCTCGGGTCTGCGCTTCGTTGCGCGTCAGTGCGGACATGCGCCCCATGCTGCCAAAACGGCGCCGCGTGCCAAAGGGCCGGTACGGGCGCCCGCGGAACGGGTCGGGGCGGACGGGGCCCCGGATGCTGCCCGGCCTACGCCTCGGTGTCCTCGCCCGCGGCGATCGTCTCGTGGTGGCGGATCACCTCGGCGATGATGAAGTTGAGCAGCTTCTCGGCGAAGGCCGGGTCGAGCTTGGCGTTCTCGGCGAGCTGGCGGAGCCGGGCGATCTGGCTGGCCTCGCGGTTCGGGTCGGCGGGCGGCAGCTGGTGCCTGGCCTTGAGGTGGCCGACCTGCTGGGTGCACTTGAACCGCTCGGCGAGCATGTGCACCACGGCCGCGTCGATGTTGTCGATGCTGTCCCGCAGCCGCGCCAGTTCCTCGCGGACGTTCTCGTTCGTCATGTTTCCCGAGCTTACGTGGCTGGTGGGGCCCGGTCTGCGGCCGCTCGGCCTGTGAGACGGCTCCGTGCGTACGGGCCCGGGGCCCCCGTCCTTGCGGCCACGTCCCGCGCGGCCGGAAGGACGGGGAGGTCGACGGGACGGGGTCAGAGTGTGGCGGCGGCGGCGCGGATCGCGGAGGCGAAGGTGGACACCTCGCTGTAGACACCGGGGTAACCGCGGCGGGCACAGCCCTCGCCCCAGCTCACGATGCCGACCTGGATCCAGGCTCCGGCGTCGTCGCGGCGGAACATCGGGCCGCCGGAGTCGCCCTGGCAGGTGTCGACGCCGCCCTGGTCGAAGCCGGCGCAGATCTCGTCACCGGGGACCAGGTCGCTGCCGTAGGCGGCCTGGCAGGCGGCGTCCGAGACGAAGGGGACGGTGGCCTTCATCAGGTAGCGCTGCTGGCCGCCGCCCTCGCGGGTGGCGCCCCAGCCCGCGACGGTGAAGGTGCCGTTGTTGTAGGCGGTGGTGTCGGCGATCTTGAGGGTGGGCAGGTTGATGGGCTTGGCGAGCTTGATGAGGGCCCAGTCCTTGCCCTTGCCGTTGTAACCGGGGGCCTGGAGGACCTTGGTGGACCTGACCTTGACGGCGCTGGAGCTGTTGAGGTCGACGACTCCGGCGGTGGCGGTGATGGAGGTGTTGCTGCCGGATCCGTCGACGCAGTGGGCGGCGGTCAGCACGATCTGCGAGCTGTAGAGGGCGCCGCCGCAGCCCATGGAGAGGCGGACCATGAAGGGGAACTCGCCCTGGGCGGCGCGGGTTCCGCCGACGACGGGGGTCGGGTCGGCGCTGGCCGCGCCGGGCTGGAGGCTGACGGCCGCGAGGGCGACCGCCGCGACGGCGAGGGTACGGCGGATCAGGCGGGTGACGTTCTTGGTCTGCAACACAGTCGGCACGCTGCCTTTCGTGGGGGGTGGGGCGGTGCGTGGGTGCGTCGCGCACGCCGCCGCAGGGACGGCGGACATGACGGGTCCATGTCACATCCCCCCACCGCCCCCGCACAAGAACCCCATTCCGGCCAAGGTCCACCCGGCCGGCCCTCCGGTGCGCGCTTCAGTCCCGCCGGGCACAACTCAGTCCCTCCGGGCACCATCCAGCCTTGCCGGGCACAACTCAGCCTCGGCGACCATCCACCCCTTGCCGGGCGAAATCCAACCTCGCCGGGCAGAATCCAGCCTCGCCGGCGTTTGAGGTGACCGACTGCGTGCCCTCCAAGACCCTGATCGCCACCGCC
>NZ_JBEXPB010000036.1:0-68694 GCF_040611795.1 Streptomyces sp. NPDC006529
CAGGCGAGCTGCCCGTAGCCGACGTCGACGGCGACGACGTGCGCGACGCCGGAGCGCAGCAGCACGTCGGTGAACCCGCCGGTGGAGGCGCCGGCCCTCCGGCGCGCGCGGGGGCAGGGCATCCTGGGCACCATGACGAGCGAACCTGACGTACGGATCCTGCGCGCCGCCGGGCGGCCGGCCGAGGCCTGGAGGAACGGCGGGGGAGTCACCCGGCAGATCGCGGCGGCGCCGCGGGCCCCGTCGACCGGATCCGCGGCGGGGGACTTCGTCTGGCGGGTCAGCCTCGCGGAGGTGGCCGCCGACGGGCCCTTCTCCGGCTTTCCCGGGGTGGACCGCACGCTCACCCTCGCCGAGGGCGCCGGGATGGACCTCACCGTGGACGGCGTACGACGCCTGGTGGACGAGCGCTTCGCGCCGCAGCGCTTCCCCGGGGACGTGGCGACCGACTGCCGACTGCTCGACGGGCCCGTCGTGAACTTCAACGTCATGTACCGCCGGGACGCCGCGCGGGCGGGGGTGGCCGTCGTACGCGGCGACCTCGCGCTGACCGTCCCGCCGGGCACCGGTGGTGCACTGCTCGTCGTCGCCCTGGCGGGGGAGGTGTCCGTGGAGGGCGCGTCCCTCGGCCGCGGGGCGCGGCTGGGAACGTACGACGCCCTGCTCGCGACGGGCGGCGAGCAGGGCGTCCTGCACCTGGGCGCGGAAGGCCGCGCGGCGGTGGTCCGGTTCACACCGGCGGGGTAGGGCGGGGCGTACGGGCCGGGCGCCTCAGACCGCGTCGACGCCTTCCGGCGTCTTCACGGGCGCGGTGCGCGCCGCCGGAATGCTCGCCTCGACCACGCGCGGGCCGGTGCGGCCGCGCAGACCCAGCCAGCTGATCACCGCGACCAGGGCGAAGGCGACGGCACCGATGCCGAAGGTCAGGGTGAAGCCGGATTCGGCGGGCAGCGGCGGCACCCCGGCGGGCAGGTGCTCGATGGTCTTGGACGCCAGGATCGTGGTGACGATGGCGCTGCCGATCGCGCTGCCGGTCGAGCGGGAGATCGAGTTGATGCCGTTGGCGATGCCGCTCTGGTGGTGCGGGACGCTCGCCATGATGACGGCGGGCATGGACGCGTAACCGAAGCTGACGGCCGCGCCCACGACGACTCCGGCGCCGATCACCGAGAAGGTGTGCGCGTGGTCCAGGGCCAGCCAGCCGAAGCCGACGGCGCCGAGCCCGGCGGCCACGGCGAGGGCGATCCGCGGCCCGCGGTGGCGGACCAGCTGGCCGCCGACGGGGGAGGCGAGCAGGGAGACGATCGCGCCGGGCAGCAGGAACTGGACGGAAGCGCGCAGGATGGACGCGTCGAAGCCGTAGCCGGTGAGCGCCTTCGGCATCTGGACGAGGTAGGAGACGCCGAGGAAGTTCGCGAACATG
Organism: Streptomyces sp. NPDC006529; assembly: GCF_040611795.1. NCBI lineage: Bacteria > Bacillati > Actinomycetota > Actinomycetes > Kitasatosporales > Streptomycetaceae > Streptomyces > Streptomyces sp. NPDC006529. The sequence continues at coordinate 1,424 of NZ_JBEXPB010000036.1, forward strand.
CCGAAGCCGACGAGGATCCCGGCCAGGTTGGCCATCAGTACCGGCCGGTGCACGAACATCCGCATGTCGACGAGGGGTTCGCGGACCTTCAGCTCGGTGAACACCCACACGCCGCCCATGACCACGGCGCCGGCGAAGCTGCCCAGCGTACGGCCGGAGGACCAGCCCCACTCGTGGCCCTGGGAGATCGGCAGCAGGAGCAGCAGCAGCGCGATGCCGAGGGTCAGGGCGCCGAGGATGTCGGTGCGGCCGCCGGTCTTGTGGCGGGTGGCCGGGACCAGGAAGGCGACCGCGAGGAGCGCGAGGACGGCGAAGCCGGTCGCCATCCAGAAGGCGTTGCGGTAGTCGGCGTCGGCGCCGGAGGTGAGCAGGCCGGTGGCGACGAGCGCGAGCCCGCTGCCGAACGCGAGCGTGCCGCTGACCAGGGCCATCGCCCCGGGAAGCTTCTGCGGGCGGACCTCCTCGCGCAGCACCGACAGGGCCAGCGGGAAGATCGCGGTGGCGGCGCCCTGGAGCACCCGGCCCAGGATCAGCAGCGGGAGGGAGGTCGCCAGCGCTGCGATGACCGATCCGGCGACCATGACGCCGAGCACGGCGATCAGCGTCGGCTTCTTGCCGTGCTGGTCGCCGAAGCGGCCGAGCAGCGGGGTGAAGACCGCGGCGGAGAGCAGGGTGGCCGTGGTCACCCAGCTCACGTTGGCGGTGGACGTACCGAGATCGGTCCGGATCAGACCCAGGATCGGGACGGGCAGGGTCTGCATCATCGACACGACCATGGCGGCGAGGCTCAGGGCGAAGACGATGACCGTCTCGTTCCTGTGCCCGGCGGCGGGGGCGGATGCGGGGGTGCTCATGGCTGGCGGGACCTTCTCATGGCTTCAGAGTGCTTCAGACCGCAGATGTTCGAGTGCATCAAGCAGTTGGTCAGGAGCATGACGTTAGACGGAGATAGTTAAGGACGTCAAGTAAATGATTGATGACCTCAAGCACTCGCCGTACACTTCGGTCATGAGCACCACTCCCGTCGTGAGCGACGCCCCCGGCCCCGGCACCGGCGTCAGCGCCCCGCACCCGCCCGCCAAGCTCCAGCTGCTGGAGCTGCTCGCCGCCATCGCCACCGCCCAGTGGCGGGACTTCGCCGCCGCGGCCGCCCGGCACGGCCTCACCTCCACCCAGGCCAAGGCCCTCGCCCAGCTCGACGCGCCGGTTCCCATGCGGGGCCTCGCGACCCTGCTGGTGTGTGACGCGTCCAACGTCACCGGGATCGTCGACCGGCTCGAAGCCCGCGCGCTGGTGCGGCGCGAGGCGGACCCCGCCGACCGCCGGGTCAAGAACGTCGTGGCCACCGAGGCGGGCCGCGAGATCATCCGGCGCGTGCGCGAGGAGATGCAGGCCACGCACGGGGCGCTCGACACCCTCGACGAGGAGGAGAGCGCGGCCCTCTGCACCCTGCTGGAGCGGCTGCGCCCGGCGATGGAGGCCAGGGCGCTCTGACCGGCCGCCTCACCGAAGGCCGCCTCACCGCGGGCCGCCGTCTCCGTACCGGCGAAAGCGCGGGCTCCGTACAGCCGACGCGCGGGCGGATCACGGCGTGCCGCGGAAGGCCTGCCGGTAGGCGCGCGGGGACAGTCCGAGCCGCCGCACGAAGGCGGGCCGCAACGACACGGCGGACCCGAAACCGCAGCGCGTGGCGACCTCCTCGACCGGCAGGTCCGTCTCCTCCAGCAACTGCTGTGCGGCCAGCACCCGCTGCTCCAGCAGCCAGCGCAGCGGCGTCGTCCCCGTGGCCAGGGCGAACCGGCGCGCGAAGGTCCGCTCGGACATCAGCGCCGCGTCCGCCATCCGCCGCACGGTCCATTCGCTCCCCAGGGCGTCCAGCACCGCGGCCCGCGCCCCCGCGAGGCGGTCCCCCTGCCCGCCCCCCGGCTCCGGAGGAACCGGCGACGGAATGAACTGGGCCTGGCCGCCCGGGCGGAACGGCGCGGTGACCATCGCCCGCGCGATCGCCGCCGCGGCCCGCTGCCCGTGCGCGGAGCGCACCAGGTGCAGGCAGAGGTCGATGCCCGCCGCCACCCCGGCCGAGGTCCAGATCTCCCCGTCCCCGGTGAACAGCACCTCGGGCCGCACGTCGATCCCGGGATGGCGCGCGGCCAGTTGCTCCGCGAGCGCCCAGTGGGTCGTGGCGGTACGGCCCTCCAGCAGTCCCGCCTCGGCCAGCACGAACGCGCCCGCGCACAGGGACGCCAGCGCCACGCCCCGGCCGCGGGCCTCCCGCAGCACCTCCAGGACGGCCGGATCCCGGGCCGCGAGGGGCTCCTCGACCCCCGGGACCAGGATCAGATCGCACTCCAGCAGCGCGTCGAGGCCGTGGTCGGGCACCCGCTCCAGGCCGCCGCCGAGGTGCACCCGGCGCGCGCCCGGGCCGCACACGCGCAGCTCGATCCCCTCCCGGTGGCTCCACACCTCGCTGATGACGGCGTAGTCGAAGGCCCGGACCCCGTCGAAGAGCAGGCAGCCGACGGTCCGCAGCGCCCGCAGGGCGGGGACGGCGTCGGGGTCGGCGGCGGGCAGCGGGCGGGGGTCGCGGGACATGGCAGGAATCTATCGATCACCGGCGGCCGCTCCCCTCACGGGCCCCGACACGCGCCCACCACGATGGACCCATGACCAACACCAGCGCCTTCGACGCCCCCCTCGCCCTCGACTCCGACGCCGTCCTCATCGTCATCGACGTACAGCAGGGCTTCGAGGACCACGCCTTCTGGGGACGCCGGGACAACCCGGGCGCCGAGAAGAACATGACCGCCCTCACCGACGCCTGGCAGGCCACCGGCCGCCCGGTCGTCGTGGTCCGGCACGCGAGCGAAGGCGGCCCGCTCATGCCGGGCACGCCGGGGTACGAGCTGAAGCCCGACATCGCCGCCGTCCGGGCCGATCTGCAGATCACCAAGACGGTCAACAGCGCCTTCTACGGCACCCCCGACCTGCACGCCTGGCTCACGGAGCGCGGCGCGAAGCAGGTGGTGATCATCGGCATCATGACCAACGTCTGCAACGAGACCACCGGCCGGATGGCGGGCAACCTCGGCTACGACGCCGTCTTCCCGGCCGACGCGATGCACACCTTCGACATGGCCGGCCCCGACGGGGAGACCATCGCCGCCGAGGACCTCGCCCGCGCCACCTCGGCCGTCCTGCACCAGATGCGGTTCGCGAAGGTGGTCACGACCGAAGCCGTCCTCGCGGCCTCCGCGGGCACGTCCTGAGCGCACCGCCGCGGATCCCGGGAACCCGTTGCCCCGCGGGCGCCGCTCGCGCAGACTGGCGGGGCCCGGCCGCTACCCGGCGGTAACGAGCCGTCGTCCCCGGAGGTCCGATGAGCCCCGCTTCCCGTTCCCCCCTGCTGCTGGCCGGGCTCCTGGCCACCGCCGGAGCCGCCCACTTCGCGATGCCCGCCGCCTTCGACCAGCTCGTCCCGCGCTCGCTGCCCGGCACGCCCCGGGGCTGGACGAAGGCCAGCGGGGTCGTCGAGCTGGCGCTGGCGGCGGGCCTCGTCCACCCCGCGACCCGCGCGGAGGCCGCACGGGCCTCGGCCCTCTTCTTCGTCGGGGTCTTCCCCGCCCACGTCAAGATGGCCTGGGACTGGCGCCACCGCTCCACCGCGGCGAAGGCCGTGGCCCTCGGCCGCATCCCGCTCCAGGCCCCCCTCGTCCTCTGGGCACGCAGCGTGAGCCGGCAGCGGCGGGCCGCCTGACCGCGGGACCGGCCGCCCGGCTCAGCCCACCGGAGCGGCGACCAGCCGCGGCGGCAGGTACGGCGAGAGCACCGGCACGTCCCAGCCGCTGCGACGGGCGAGGCAGACCAGCGCCAGGACGTCCAGGTTGAGCGGCGCGTCGGGGTCGCAGGCGTTCGCGCCGACCCCGTAGTGGTCGCGGTGTTCCTCCAGCGCGTCCGCCAGCGCCAGCGCGAAGCCCTCCCTGTCCCCGGCGGCCAGCTGCGACAGCAGCACCACCGGCGGCGCGAGGTGGTTGACGCCCCGCATCCGGAACGCCTCCGTCGCCGCGCGGCGCAGGGCGGGCGCGGCGTCGGCCCCGCGCAGGTGGTCGCACAGCGCCGTCGCGTACTCCCGGGCGGCCGACGCGTATCCGCCGGGCCCGAGCGGATCCGGACCGATCCGCACGCACGCGGCCAGCAGGTCCGCTTCCCCGGCGACCACGGCCAGCGCCGTCGCCCGCAGCCACTGGACCGGGCCCACCCGGTCCCGGCCGCCCCCCGCGGGCAGCGCGCGCGTCACGCCCCCGACGGTCACCTCCGCCGTGGTCCCCGGCTCCGCCGCGGCCAGCAGGAACGCCGCCGTCCCCGCCTCGGCGCCCAGGCGCAGCGCGGCGCGAGCGCGCTCGCCGGGACCGTCCGGGTCGCCCGCCGTCCGGCGCAGGAAGATCCGGTACTGGTCCTCCATCACCCGCGGCAGCCCGAACGCGAGGTCCTCGGGGTCCTCGGCGGGGTCGGCGAAGGCCGCCGCGCGGCGCTGCGGGAACCGCTCGTGGTCCGCCGGATCACCGGATCCCGGCCGCTCGGGCGGCCGCGGCCGGTCCACCACCAGCGGCCCGGCCGCCAGCGCCGCGACGGCGTCCGCGCGCTTGTCCGCGCCGAATGCCCGGACCCGGGGGGCGGGCGGGACGAACCCGCCGACCGCTGCCGCGGGCAGGTACGCGGAGTCGACCCCGGGCTCCCAGCCGTTCCACCGCCGGGCCATCGCGGCGAGCGCGAGGGCGTCCAGCGGCAGCAGGGTGCGCGGCCGCGGGTTCGCCGCCGCCGCGTGCCGCGCCCGGTGATGCGTCAACTGCGCGGCCAGCGCTGCCGAGAAGCCGTCCCGGTCACCCGCCGCCAGGGCCCGCAGGGTCGCCAGCGCCGCCCGGTGCGGGGCCCGGTCGGTGCCCGGCGCCACGTCCCGGGCCAGCGAATCGACGTACGCGGCGCGCTGCTCGTCGGACACGGCCCCCGGTCCGCCGGGCACCCGCGCCGCCTCGATGTGGCCGTGGACGTAGGCCAGCAGCGCGTGGACGAGGGCCACGTCGGCGCGGTCCTCCCGGCCCGCGCGCGAGAGCGCGGCGTCGACGAACAGCCTGCCGTCCCGGTCGGTGTCACCGGCGACGAACGCGAGGAAGAAGGCGTCCAGCCAGTCGGCGGCCGGGACTTCGCTGCCGGACTCCTCCCGGTCGTACACCACGCCGGTGCCGGTGTACTCGATGAAGACGTCCCCCACCCCCCGCGGCCGCGCGGTCAGGGCGAGGGCGCCCGTCGCCGCCGCGGCGGCCGATTCCAGGGCCAGCCTGCAGTCCCTGCCGGCGAGCGCCGGGTTCTCCACCGACCGGGCACCGACGTAGTCCAGGAAGGACGCGCAGACCATCTCCCAGCCGTACCGCGGGGATTCGTCGTGCTGCATCCGGTGCACGTCACCGGCGATCCGCTCGGCGAAGTCCCCGACGGCGGCGGACAGCGCCGCCTCCCCGACCGCGTGGCGCTCGATGCGCACCCGTACCTCCCACGACTCCCCGCCGGATGCCCTCACCCGATCATGTCCGTCCAGCATAGGAGCGACCTCCGACACCGCCTCCGACATCGCGTCCGCGGCCGTCTCCGCCGCCGCGGCCGGCCCCCCGCCCCGTGGCCCGCGCGCCCAAAACCGGTACCGGTCGGCGCGCTTGCCGGGGCAGACTGTGGGCTCGCAACCAGGAGGAATCCCATGAGCCAGGCGCCCCTGACTCTCGAAGAGCTGATGCCGCCGGACGAACTCGCCGCGGCCCTCGACGCCGGGCACGTCACCCGCAAGTCCCATCCCGAACTGCCGCTGTCGATCTACACCTACACGCGGACGTGCCAGTACGAGCGGATCTGGAACCGCGTCACCACGCGCTGCCGGGGGCTGGTCGCGGACGACGCGACCGGCGAGATCGTCGCGCTGCCCCTGCCGAAGTTCTTCAACGTCGGCGAGCACACGACCGGTCAGCCCTACGCGCCCGCCCTGCCGGACGAGCCGTTCGAGGTGTACGACAAGGTCGACGGGAGCCTCGCGGTCGTCTTCCACTACGCGGGAGCCTGGCGGGTCGCCTCCAAGGGGTCCTTCATCAGCGAACAGGCCACCTGGGCACGGCGCCACCTCGACACCCGGGACACCTCCGCGCTCACCCCGGGCGTGACCTACCTGGCGGAGGCCCTCTACCCGCAGAACCGGATCGTCGTCGACTACGGCGACCGCCGCGACCTCGTCCTGCTCGCCGCGATGGGCCGCGACGGCGCCGAACTGCCGCTGGCGAGCGCGGCCCGGGCGTGGCACGGGATCGGTTCCGTCGTCACGGCCCGGCCCGCCCTGCCGCTGGCCGAGCTGATCGCCCTCACCGAATCCAGCACCCTGCCGGGAGGCGCTGCCGCGACCGGCACCGACGCCGAGGGCTTCGTCCTGCGCTACGCGTCCGGTGTCCGGGTGAAGGCCAAGATCGCCGAGTACGTGCGGCTCCACAAGGTGCTCACGGGCGTCACCGAACGCGACATCTGGCGCGGGCACGGCATCCAGCGCTTCGCCGCCCTGCCCGCCCGCCAGGTCGCCCAGGGCCTCGGCTGCTCCCTCGCCGAGGTACGGGCCCACGGCGGCGCACCGCTCGACGCGCTCCTCGAACAGGTCCCGGACGAGTTCGACACCTGGGTCCGGGAGATGATCGCGGGGATGGAACGCGCCGCGGCCGACCGCGAACGCGCCATCGACGGGGCCTTCCGGGAGATCGCGCACCTCGGCGACGACCGGGGAGCCTTCGCCCGCGCCGCCCGTGCGGTGCCCGACCCGGGCATCAGGGCGGCCCTGTTCCTGCGGCTCGACGGGCGGCCGACCGACCTCGTCACCTGGCGGGCGGTGCGGCCGCGGGCGTCCGACCCGTTCACGACCGATGAGGAGAACTGACCAGTGCCTGTCGTCCACGTCATGACGGGGCTGCCCGCCTCGGGCAAGACCACCGCCGCGCGCTCGCTCCAGGAGGAGTCCGGGGGCCGGATGCGCCGCGTCAACCTCGACGACCTGCGGGCCATGCTCGACGTCCCCGGCCTCGCGCAGGAGCGGTCGTTCGCGCACGAGCAGACCGTCCTTGCGATCCAGGACGCGGCGGTGCGGACCGCGATCGACGGCGGGTTCGACGTGGTCGTCGACAACACCCACCTGACGCGCCACGTCCCCAAGCGGCTGAAGGCGGCCGTCGCCGGACGGGCCGACTTCGTCGTCCACGACTTCACCGACGTCCCGGTCGAGGAGTGCGTACGCCGGGACGCCGCGCGGGAGCGGTCCGTCGGCGAGGAGATCATCCGGATCCTTGCCGAGAAGCACCGGAAGGCCACCAAGGGCGGCTGGCGGCTCACCGACGCCTGGCTCAACGACCAGCCGGAGGTCGTGCCCTACGTGGCCGACCCGGCCCTGCCTGCCGCCGTGCTGTGCGACATCGACGGCACGCTCGCGCTGCGCGGCGACCGCGGCCCGTACGACTTCTCGCGCTGCGGCACCGACCTCCTCAACCCGTCGGTCCGGCACGCTCTGACCGCGTTCCGGCGGGCCGACGGCGACGCGGTCGTGCTGCTGTCCGGGCGCAGCGAGGAGCACCGCCCGCAGACGCAGGAGTGGCTGGCGCGCCACGACGTGCCCTACGACGAGCTGTGGATGCGGGCCTCCGGCGACCAGCGGCAGGACGACGTGGTCAAGGCGGAACTCTTCGACCGCCACGTCCGCCACCGCTTCGCGGTCCGGCTCTCGCTGGACGACCGCGACCGGGTGGTCGCCATCTGGCGCCGCATGGGCCTGCCCACCTGGCAGGTCAACTACGGCGCCTTCTGAGCGGGTTCGAGCCGGTGGCAGGATGGGCCGGTGACCTGTGACGGTCCCGCCACCCTGCGGTCCGCCGGCCCCGCCCGCGCACGTGAACTCGCCGATGCGGCGTCCCCGTCGGAGCGGGGGCGCGAGGTGTTCGCCCAGGCCGAGGCCGTCTTCGGGTCCGCGGAGGTGACGCGGGCCGAATTCGCCTCCCGGCTGCACTTCGCGGCCACGGTGCTCGGGCGGCGCGCGTACGCCGACCAGCTGGCCGCCGCCGAACCGGGCCTGCCCTGGCGGACGGTGCGGGCGTGGTGGCGGCCGGCGGCGCCGACCACCGTGCGTGGGAAGAGGCCACGGCGCCTGACTGGTACGAGGCGCCGTCCGCCGACGCCGCGCCCGCGCCCCTGGACGCGGCCCGGGTGGACGCCGCCTTCGGCGCCGGCCTGATGGTCCGGGTGCCCGGGGAGCGGCTGCCCGCGGCCCCTGGCCCACCTGCCCACCCGGGCCCTCCTCGCCGCGGTGGGACTGCCGCGGCACTGGGCGGTCGGGGTGTGCGACTTCGCCCTGGCCTTCGGCGAGGAGGGCCCGGGCGCACCCGGGGGCGGGGGGCTCCTCCACCTGGGCACCTTCGGCTTCGGCTACCGCGACCGGGGGAGGGTCCTCCTGCGGCCGGAGACCGGCGAGGTGTCCTGACGCGGGGCGACCCCGAGGGCGGCCAGGAGCTGTCCCCGTTCCCCTTCGCGCGGGATACGGAAACGTTCCTGCGGCTGCTGGAGGCCGTGCGGCGGCACATGGGCGCGTCTGGGACCCCTACCCGGCGGAGGACGGGCCGCGGGCCTTCCTAGCCGCCGTGGCCGCCATCGCGCCGGACGCCCTCGACCGGGACCTGGCCGCCGCGGGGGTCTGGGAGCACGTGTTCGTTGGCATCACCGAACTGGACGTGGACGGTTACTGAGCGCCACCCGTCCCGCGCCGGCCTCCGGGCCGCTCGCGCGTACGGGGAGCGATACGGGCGGCGGGGGGAGCGCCGGACCGGGTCCGTAGCGGCGGCCCGGCTCGGGACCGATCGGGTCCAACCGGCAGAATCCGGCCCCGGCGTTATCAGGGCGCAATGAGAGAGACGACCGCACCGGGCGGCACGACGGCGCGACAGGCGCATACTGGTGACAATGACAAAGTCAGCCGGAACCCGGCGCCACCTGCCCGCAAGCCCGTTCAAGGCCGCGACCGCTCCGCCTCTCAGGGTGTTCGCCGTCGGTGACCGGGTCACACACGATCAGCACGGCCTCGGCCGCGTGATCGCGATCGAGGACGGAATCGCGGTACTCGTCGATTTCGGCTCGTCGCGGATGCGGATCCTGAGCCCGTACACCAAGATGACCGCTCTCTGAAACGGTGAGAGCCGAGTGGAGGTGTGGCGATGAGCCATGCCTCCGCTCGGTCCCACCCGAGACCGGCATCCCGAACCACGAAAGGCAGCGCCCTCATCGACGGATCCCCGCTGTTCTCCGCACCCGAACCGGTACGGACCTACGCCACGACGCCCGCATCGCGGCTCCCGGCGACGACGAACCCCTTCAGGGCCCCCGATTTCGGCCCCGAGGACTCCTCCTTCACGGACGACGACGACCCCGGTGACGGGGACCGGTTCCGTGACCCCTTCGCCCCGCAGGCCTAGCCGGCACGACGTCGCGGTGCGGGCGCTCCTCGCTCAGTTCCACGGGCTCTACGAACCCCGTTGACCGGGGACGTCCGTGCGGGGCGGCAGGCCCGGGTCCTTGCCGAGCGCACGGGTGACCTTGCACAGTGGGCGCCATGAATCCGGCCGATCTTTTCCAAGCCTTCGTCCGTACCCGCGCCTCGCTCGACGGAGCGGAGGTGACCTTCTGGTGGTCCGGCCATGTCCACGCCTGGTCCCCGGACGAGCCCTACCGACGCGTGTTCGGGTTCGAAGGGCTGAACGTGGCCCGCCTGGTCACCACGGACGACGGCTACGAACTGCTGACCCGCGAGGCGGCGTTCTACCTGGATCCGGACACCGGGGAGATCCTGGAGACCTGGGAGGGCAAGCCGGTCGTCCACGTCTGGAACGACCCGGCGAACCAGCGGTGGCGGCCCTTCCCCGTGCCGCTGACCCGGCTCGGCGACCAGGTCTGCTTCAGCCTGGAGATCCCGCTCGCCTATCCGTCGCCGCTGCCGGTCGCGCAGTTCCCGGCCAACTCGGCGGACGACACCTACAAGGCGCTCGAACTCTTCCAGTTCTTCGCCCCGGCCACCGTCTTCGAGACCGACGCGCCGAGCGTGCCCTCCACGATGTCGTGGACCCGCATGTCGCCCTGGCTCCCCTGGATGGAACAGGGTCAGCGGCCGGGCGGCCTGACCTTCCACTGCCGCGGCCGCAAGCTGGACTCCTACGACGAGGTGCCGGAGCGGACCCGCGCGTACATCGCCGCGCACCACCCCGAGTTCGCGCACGCCCCGGACGCGTGGAGCCAGCCGAACGAGACCAGCTGGACCTACTTCCGCAAGCTCAGAGACCGGGGCGACCTGTGATCCTCACGGTGCCGGCCGCCCTGCACGGCTATCCCGGGATCGCCTTCGGCGGCTACGTCGCGGGCGTGCTGGCCGGTCGGGCGGCCGCGAAGACGGTACGGGTGGATTTCCGGCGGCCCACCCCCACCGGCGTCCCGCTGGGGCTCACGGAGACCCCGGACGGCGGCAGCGAGCTGACCAACGGCGTCCTGGTCCTGGCCGTCGCCACCCCCGCCGAGGCGGACGCGGAAGCCCCGCGGGCACCCTCCTGGGACGAGGCCCTGGCCGCCGCGGAGGCCTACCGGGCGGCCCCGCCGGACGAGGTGGCCGACTGCTTCGGCTGCGGGCTGGGGCGGACCCCCGACACGGGGCTGCGGCTGCACTGCGGCCGGGTGCCGGGCCGGGACGTCGTCGCCACCGCCTGGACCCCGGGGGCCGCGCTCCTCGACGCCGACGGCATGCTCCCGCCCGCCCTGGTGTGGGGCGCGCTGGACTGTCCCGGCAACGCGGCCGGGCGGCTGCTCGGCAGTCAGCGCGCCGGAGCGGTGACGGCCTCGCTGACCGCACGGCTGCTGGGCCCCGCGCCGGCCGCCGACGGGCTCGTCTCGTACGCCTGGCTGCTCGGCGAGTCCGGCCGCAAGCACCGGGTGGGCACGGCGCTGGCCACGGCCGGGGGCGAGGTGCTGGCCGTCGGCGAGGCCCTGTGGGTGGACCCCCGCAGCTGAAGCCCGAGGGGGGCCGGTGCCCGACGGCTCAGTCCTTGATCGAGGTGATCTTCCGGGTCGCCAGATCGGCCTGGACGTGGATCAGGGTCGTCGAGCCGCCGCCCCACGTGAGGGTGACCGTGGCACTGGTCTTGCCCGCTCCGCTGCCCGTGGAGGTGACCTTCCACTGCGACGGCACGTTCTGCGCGCGCAGCACGCCGTTCGCGTGGTTGGCCTCCTCCCACTGCTTCAGCTCCGCCTGGAGCGGCTTGGAGAGGTACGCGGAGCGCAGCGCGCCCGCCGTGTCGCTGCCGTCGTAGACCGCGTCGATGTAGGCGCCGTAGAAGTCGGCGATCCGGGTGAACGCGGCCTCCGGGCTGCCGGACACGGACGGGAGCGCGGCGGCCGCGGCCGGGGCGGCCTTCGGGGTGCCGTCGCCGGACGCCGAGGCGGTGGTGACGAAGGTGAGGGAGAGGGCCGCGGTGGCGGCGGTGGCCGCGAGGAGGACGGCGGCGGTGCGCTTGGACGGGCGCTGGAGCATGGTGGGTACCTTTCCCCGTTCCGGGTGGGTGCAGTGTGCTCACTGTCACTGCACGCAACGACGCGGGGAGCGCGCGGGACGGTTCTCGACCTGCCCTGAATGGCCGAAAACGAGCTGCTTCGCGCGGAAAAGGGGCCCGGATACACGTGTGCCGCCCCGGTGACCCCGCAGGGACCGGAGCGGCAGTGTCCCCGCGGTCAGCGGAGGCCCGGCCGTGGGCACGGGTCAGCCGGTCTTGCGGCGGACCTTCTTGTTCTTCCCGCTGCCACCGCTGCTGGTGCCCGAGATCTTGGCGCGGCTCTGGTGCGCCTGCTGGGACTGGGCGTTGCGCTCGTTGCGCTCCAGGGCCTCCCGGAACTTGCGCTTGGCCTCGGCGGCGGGGGAGGTGTCCTCCGGGGTCTCCGGGGTGTCCTCGGTGTCTGCCATGTGTCCTCCTGGGTTGATCTGAAACCGTTTCAGTCTGTCAGCCTGTGCGCTCGCTGACCAGCGCGTTTCCCGAAGGGCGGCGCTCCCCAGTCTGGCACAGGCCACCCGGCCCCCGTCGCCCCCGTCACATGGCGAGTCCGCCGTCCGCCGTGACGGCGAACCAACTGCCGCCCACGCCCTGACCGGCCGTGTCACCGGGGCTGCGGTCACCGGTGAACCAGTACAACGGCCGACAGGCGACGGCCAGCTGCCGCGTGCCGTCCGCACGCGTGTACGTGCTCAGCAGCTTCGGGTCGACACCCTCGGCCGTACCGGCGTCGACCGGCAGGGCGGGCTTCCACTTCTCCAGGCACGCACCCTCGCAGTTCGACTTCATCGGCCACGCGGTGTCCTTGGTGAAGCGGTAGAGCGTACGGCCCTTGGCATCCCGGAGGATCTTGCCGAGGGCCTTGTCCGGCGTGGCCGACAGGGCGGGCAGGGCCGGCTGCCGCGCGGCCGGCTGCTCCTGCCCGGTCGCCGGGGCGCCCGCCTTCCCGCCCTCCGGGGTGACCGCGAACCACGTACCGCCCACCCCCTGGCCGTTGCTCTGGCCGGGCGCCGTGTCCTTCGCGAAGCGGTACACCGGCCGGCCCGCGATCGTCACCTGCTCCGTGCCGTCCGCCCGCTTGAGGCTGCCGACGGAGGCGGCGGGCACCGGGCCCGCGGTGACGCCCTTCGCCGGGGCCGGGGGCCAGGCCGTGGCGCACTCGCCGGAGCACGCGGAGGTCGACGCGGGCTTGGCGGTGTCCTTGTCGAAGCGGTAGAGCGTGAACCCGGCGGAGTCCGTCACGACCCGGCCGAGCCCGGCGTCCGTACGGACCCGCAGCGGGCCGGCGGCGGCGTCGGCGGGGGCCGCCCCCGCGGCGCCGGAGCCGTAGGGGTCGGCCGCCGCCGACCGCGCGGCCGCCGGGACCTGTGCGCCGACGGCCGCGGCGTCCTTCGTGCCGCTCACCTGCGTCCCGCAGGCCGTCGCACCGAGGAGCAGTGCGGCGGCGGCTCCGGCGAGGGTGAGCTCGCGCAGGTTCATCATGACAACTCCCGTAATCCGGTGGTTCGTTCGGCAAGGTCGCACCCCAGACACGCGGCCCCTCGCGGGCGGGTTCAACGGACTTCGGGGGCTTTCTCCGCCGCGCCCGGCAGATTCGGCTCGCGCACGCGAAAGCGCCGGTCGGGGCGTCCCCCGACCGGCGCTCCCGTACGCGCCGCGGTCGGCGTCACTCAGGCCGGCAGCGGTACGGACACGAACCGCGTGCCCGCCTCGTTCTGCACCACGACCTCCTTGACCTCCGCGGGGTCGACGGCCGCGGAACCGTCGAGGCCGGCGCCCTTGGCGGCGCCGTTCTCCGGCGCGCCCACGACCCAGCTGCCCGCCGTCGTACGGGTGCCGTCCCGGGCGACCACCACCAGCAGGCAGCGCTCGCCCGCGGGCACACCGGTGACCGCCGCGTGCACCCGCACCCAGCGAGCGGCCGGCGTCAGCCGTACGGTCATCCGCGCCCCCGTCCCGGCATCGGTGGCCGAGGCCACCCGGGTCCCCGGCGGCGGCTGCGGCGAGGCCGTGGCCGTGGGCGGCGGGGGCGGGTCCGCGGCCACCTCCCGGCCGTCCGCCGCGCCCAGCCGCGTCCCGGCCCAGAACACGGCCGCGACGGTCGCCGCGACGGCCAGCCCCACCAGGGCCGTACGGCGCCGGGCCCGGCCGGCCCGCTCGCCCCGCATCTGCCGCAGCGTCCGCTGGAGCAGCAGGTCGCCGCCCTCCGGCGGCCCGTCCAGGAACGCCTCCTCGGGCACCTCGCCGAGCACGGCCTCCATCTCACGCAACGCGGCCACCTCCTCGCGGCACCGCACGCAGCCGCCGACGTGTTCCTCGACGCGGCGGACCTCGGCCCCGTCGAGCACGCCCAGTACGTAGGGGCCGAGCAGTTCCTCCTCGTGCACCTCCCGGTTCATGCCACCACCTCCCGCAGTCCGGGCTGCTGGGGCGGCCTGCCCGTCCGGTTGCCCCTGCTGCCCCGATGGCTCCTGCCGTCCCTGCCACTGCCCGCGCCGCCGCCGTCCCGGAACGCTTCGCGGAGCGCCTTGAGGGCGTAGTGCGAACGGGACTTGACGGTGCCCGCGGGGATGCCGAGGACGTCCGCGGCTTCCGTGACGCTGAGCTGGCGGTAGTACAACTCCTTGATCACTTCACGGTGTTCCGGAGTCAGCCGGTCCAGGGCGCCGAGCACGGTCATCGAGTCCACGACGGAGTCGGCGTGGTCCTGCTCCACCGGCGGCGCGGCCGCGGATCCGGACACCTCCGGCGGCCGGGCCGCCTTGGCGCGGTACCGGTCGGTGATGATGTTGCGGGCCACGGTGAGCAGCCAGCCCCGCACCGAACCCTTCCCGTTGACCAGGACCTCGGCGTGCCGCCACGCGCGGATGACCGTCTCCTGGACGACGTCCTCGGCGGCGGCCCGGTCCCCGGTCAGCCGGGTCGCGTAGGCGAGCAGGGCGTGGCCGTGCTCCTCGTACACCGCCCTGATCAGTGCCTCGTCGGTCGAGCCCCGCCGTCCGCGGGGCCACAGTGGTCCGGCCATCTCACACCCTCTCCGTCGTGCTCGCGTGCGTGGTGCGGTCGGTACACGCTGCCCGGGAGGCCGCGGTTCATGTGGCCCGCGTCACAGCACCGGTCGGCGGGCCGCGGGGCCGTCGGGGCGGGGGGTCGCGGGGGAGCGGCAGGGGCCGCGCAAGGGTTTTCCCCGTATCGAGTTCAACCCGGCGTTGCCTACTGTCTGCCCACCGGCGGTCTCGCCCGGGTCGAAGGTCCGCACCGCCAACCCCACATGGCGCGGCGCTCCGCGGCCCGGCGCTTCCCCGGTACCGCCGGTGCCCCGCTTCGTCGACGCGAGCGGGGCCGTGGCGAGCGGTGGTGGCCGGGGCGCGTGGAGGAGCCCTCTCCGGTCGCCGCCGCCGACGCGGCGGGCCCGCCCCACACACCCCTCCCCGCACATCCGTCTTCTCCGTTCTTCCGGCTACGCCCCGTCCCCTCCCGCACACCGCCGTGCGGGAACCGCGCCTCCTCCCCGATGCCCACCCCCCACGCAACCTCCCACACAGCACCACACCGGCCGTCCCCGGTCCGCCGGGGACGGCCCGCGAAAGGGAACACCGTGCACGCATCCAGACGTCGGCTCATATCCGTGGTGGCGATCTCCGTCACCCTGCTCGGCGGCACCGCCACCACCTCGATGGCCCTCGGCCGCCCGGCCGCGGCTCCGGCTCCGGTGGCTCCGGCCGCTCCGGCGGCGGGGACCGCCCCGGTCGAGAACCTCATCGTCGGATACAAGTCCTCCGCCTCGGAGGCCAGTTCGAACACGGCCGCCGCCGCCGACGCCACCGCCAAGGGCCACCAGAGCGGCAAGAAGGCGAAGTTCGAGCGCCGCCTCGGCACCGGCGCCGCCCTGGTCAACCTCGGCGGAGCCGTCGCCCCGGCCGAGGCGGCCGGCGTGATCGCCCAGTTCCGCGCCGACCCGGACGTCGCCTACGTCGAGCCGGACTCCCGCGCCTACGCCATGGCCACCCCGGACGACACCGAGTACGCCAAGCAGTGGGACCTCTTCGAGCCCACCGCGGGCATGAACGTCCCCGGTGCCTGGGCCAAGACCACCGGCTCCGGCGTCACCGTCGCCGTCATCGACACCGGCTACGTCGCCCACTCCGACGTGGCCCCGAACATCGTCGCCGGCTACGACTTCATCTCCAGCTCCAGCGCCGCCCGTGACGGCAACGGCCGCGACAACAACCCCGCCGACCAGGGCGACTGGAGCGCGGCCGAGGAGTGCGGCACCGGCTCCAAGGCCAGCGACTCGTCCTGGCACGGCACCCACGTGGCGGGCACCATCGCCGCGGCCACCAACAACGCCAAGGGCATCGCGGGCATCGCCTACGGCGCCAAGATCCAGCCCGTCCGGGTCCTCGGCAAGTGCGGCGGCGCCACCTCGGACATCGTCGACGCCATCACCTGGGCCTCCGGCGGCTCCGTCGCCGGCGTCCCGGCCAACGCGACCCCCGCCAAGGTCATCAACATGAGCCTGGGCGGCTCCGGCACCTGCGGCAGCAGCTACCAGAACGCCATCAACGCCGCCGTCGCGCGCGGCACCACCGTCGTCGTCGCCGCGGGCAACAGCAACGCGGACGCCGCCGGCTTCACTCCCGCCAGCTGCAGCAACGTGGTCTCCGTGGCCGCGACCAACCGGACCGGCGACCGCTCCTTCTACTCCAACTTCGGCTCGCTCATCGACGTCGCCGCCCCGGGCGGTGAGACCCGCCGCGCCACCGACACGCCCGGCACCGTCACCACCCCCGAGAACGGCATCCTGTCCTCGCTGAACGCGGGCACCACCACCCCCGGCGCCGAGATCTACAAGCCCTACCAGGGCACCAGCATGGCCGCCCCGCACGTCGCCGGGCTCGCCGCGCTCCTCGTCTCCGCCAAGTCCTCCCTCACCCCGGCCCAGGTCGAGGCGGCCATCAAGGCCAACGCCCGCCCGCTGGCCGGCACCTGCACCGGAGGCTGCGGCGCCGGTCTCGCGGACGCGGCCGCGACCGTGGCCGCGGTGACCTCCACCACCCCGGCCCCGGCCTACGCGAACACCACCGACGTCGCCATCCCGGACAACGGCGGCGCGGTCTCCTCCTCGATCACCGTCTCCGGCCGCAGCGGCAACGCCCCGGCCACGCTCAAGGTGTCCGTGGACATCAAGCACACCTACCGCGGTGACCTCGTCATCGACCTCGTCGGCCCCGGCGGCGCCGTGGTCAAGCGACTGCAGAGCTCGTCGAGCGACAGCGGCGACAACGTCCTCACCACCTACACCGTGGACGCGTCCGCACTGCCCGCCAACGGCACCTGGCAGCTGAAGGTCCAGGACGTCGCCGCCGCGGACACCGGCTACATCGACTCCTGGAGCCTCGGCTTCTGATCCGGCCCGACGGGCCCGGCCCGCACCACGGGCATCACGGGCACCGCCACAACCACCCGACCCGGTTGGCCCGAAACCATCGGCCCGCGTCATCGGCCCCGACTGACCACCCCGGCCTGACGCACCGATAGTACGGACCAAGCCGGCCCCCGGACCTGCTGATACACCGCGTATCGGCAGGTCCGCCGGGCTTTCCGGTCACCTGACTGATTTCTGCGTCACAATCCGGGTCCGTCCGGCGGCGGACCTCGTATTGTCGCGCTCACAGAAGCGGCACAGGAACTGGGGACCGAGAGGCTGGTGGCTGTGCGTGGCGGCGACGGGGAACGCTGACACGACCGTCGGACACGGTGAACTCATCGAGACGGTCGAGCGTGCGCTGACCGCGCACGGCCGCGCCGTCCTCACCGGACCGGCGGGTTCGGGCAAGACCGAAGTACTGCTCGCCGTCGCGGCGGCCGCCACCGGCCGCCGCGAACGCGTGCTCCGCCTCGCCCCGGAAGCCGCCGACCAGTGGATACCCGAGGCCAGCGCGGCCGCCCTCCTCGCCGGCGTCCCGCACAGCGCCCTGGAGCGCCTCGCCCCGCCGCAGCGCGCCGCCATCGCCCTGCTCCGCCGCGAGGCCGACGCCCCCGGCGCCGGGCGCGACCACGTCGCCCTGCGCCTCGCCGTCGTCGAGGTCCTGCGCACCCTCGCCGACCGCAGCCCCCTGCTCCTCGTGCTCGACAACGCCCAGTGGCTGGACGCCGAGACCACCGACCTGCTCCGGTTCGCCCTGCGCCTCACCCCCGCCGGCGTCCGGGTCCTGGTCGCCGAATGCGTCCAGGGCGGCGCCCCGGTGGCCGAAACCCTCTGCGGACCGGGCGCCCCCACGGTGCGGGTGCCGCCGCTCGGCGCCGACGAGGTCGCCGAACTCCTCGCCCGGCACGGCCTGCCCGCGCGCCTCGCCGGCCGGATCCACCAGGCCAGCGGCGGAAACCCGCGCCTCGCCCTCGCCTTCGGCCACTCCCTCGCCGAGGCCCGCGACGGCGCCGCCCACCACGCCGACACCCTTCCCCTGTCCGGACAGGCCCGCGAGGTGGCCCGGCGGCTGCTCGCCGAGGCCCCCGCCCGCGCCCACCGCACGCTGCTCCTCGCCGCCCTCGCGGCCCGCCCCACCGTCGCACTGCTGCGCCGGGCCGGACGCCCCGACGCGGAGGCCGAGCTGGCCGAAGCCGAACGGGCCGCGCTGGTGACCGTACGCGACGACGGCGCCGTCGAGTTCACCGCCGGCGCCCTGCCCACGGCCCTCGCCGCCGACGCGGGCTGGCCCGAACGGGCGGCAGGGCACGCCGCGCTGGCCGCCGCCGTCGACGACCCCGTCCAGGCCGTCCGGCACCGGGCCCTCGCCGTGGACACCCCCGACGAGGAGCTCGCGGCCGAGATCACCGAGGCCGCCGCGGCCAGCCGCCGCCGCGGCAGACGGGCCCTGGCCGCCGAACTCGGCCTGCTGGCCGCGGAACGCACCCCGCCCGGCCGCCCGGCCGCCGAACTGGCCCGCCTCGTCGGCGCCGCCGAGGACGCGGGCTGGGCCGGCCGCGCCGACCTCGCCCGCCGCGCAGCCCGCGCCGTCCTGGCCCGCGACGCCTCGCCCGCCGACCGGGTACGGGCCCGGCTCGCCGTGATCGACGCCGCCGGGCAGGCCCTCGCCGACCTCGACGAGACCTTCGCCCACGCTCGCGCCGACGCCGCCGCCGACCCCTCGCTGCAAGCCGCCGTACAGCTGCGGATCGCGTGGAAGCTCAACCTCAGCGACGGCGACCCCGTCCGCTCCCGCGCGGCCGCCGCGGAAGCCGGGGTGCTGGCGGCCACCGGCGGCGACCAGGTCGCCGAGGCCATGGCCCTGACCGTCCGGGCGCGCATGGGCCGGATCCTGGGCGACCCGGCCGCCGAGGACATCCTGGCCGAAGCCCTGCGGCTGCCCGCCCCCGAGGTGCCGCTCGGCATGCGCAACGCCCCGCAGTACCTCGCCGTGCGCCACGCCCTCTTCGACGACCGGCTCGCCGACGCCCACGAACAGCTCCTGGTCCTGCTGCCCGCCGTACGGCGCACCGGCTCCGCCGAGGACGTCTTCGAGGTCCTGCGCAGCCTCACCGAGGTCGAACTGCGCCGCGGCCGCTGCGCGGCGGGCCGGGACCACGCCCGCCGCGCCCTGGAACTGACCATCGAGGCGGGACTCTCGCCCGGCCCGGCCTGGTACGTCGCCGCCACCGCCGAGGCCACGGCCGGCAGCTTCGCGCGCGCCACCGGCTACGCCCGGCGCGGCATCCAGGCCTCCGAGGAGGAGCACGACCAGGTCTTCCTCTCGCGCAGCCTCTTCGCCCTCGGCCAGGTCGAACTGGCCACGGGGGAGACCGCGCGGGCCGTGGCCACCCTGCGCCGGGTCGCCGAACTGGAGGCCGCCCAGCAGGTCGTCGACCCCTCGGTGCTGCGCTGGCACGGGGAACTCGCCGAGGCGCTGGTGGCCGCCGACGCCCCCGAGGAGGCCGCCGACCTGGTCGGCTCCGTCCGTACGGTCGCCCTCGGCCTCGGCCGCGCCGGCGTGGTCGCCGCCCTCGACCGGGCCCGCGGCCTGGTGCTGTCGGCGCGCGGCGAGACCGATGCGGCCGTCGCCCTGCTGGAGGAGACCGCGGACCGGTTCGACGGCCTGGAACTGCCCCTGGAGCGCGGCCGGACCCTGCTCGCCCTCGCCCGGGTGGAGCGCAGGCGCCGCCGCCGCGCCCCGGCCCGCGCGGCCCTGCGCACGGCGGCCCAGATCTTCGCCCAGGCCGGCGCGAAGCCGTGGACGGACCTGGCCACGGAGGCTCCGGCCGGCCCGGCGGCCGGCCCGGACGGCGCGCCCGGTCATCCGGGCGCGGCGGCGCTCACCGAGGCGGAGACCCGGCTCGCGCTGCTCGTCGGCCAGGGGGCCAGCAACCAGGAGGCGGCGGACCGGCTCTTCGTGAGCGTGAAGACGGTGGAGGCGCGGCTGACCCGCATCTACCAGAAGCTCGACGTGCGCTCCCGCGCCCAGCTGGCCACCGCGCTGCGGGCCCGCTGAGCGCGTCCGCGAAAAGGGGGACGGTCCGGGCGCGGCGGGAGCACGAAATCGGATGGCCCCGCGAGGGCGGCCCGCTCTAGGGTGCGCGCATGACGATCATGCGTGCTCAGCACATAGACGAAGCGGTGTCCCTCACCACGGCGGCCCTGCGCGGTGTAGCGGACCGGGACTGGAGCGTCCCGGCCGCCGGACTGGACTGGAGCTGTTACGACACCGCCGTCCATGTGGCGGGCGACTTCACGGCCTACGCCGGTCAGCTGGCCGCCCGGGCGGCCGACGGGTGGGTGCCCTTCGAGATCACCGCCGATCCGGGGACCACGCCCGCGGGGGTGGTCCGGATCATCGAGGCGACCGGGGGCATCCTCTCCGCCGCCGTCGCCACCAGCCCCTCGGAGGCGCGTGCTTGGCACCCCTACGGCGCGGGCGGCGCCGACGCCTTCGCCGCCATGGGCGTCCTGGAGGCGCTCGTCCACACTCATGATGTCCTCGACGGCCTGGGGTCCGCGGGCTGGGAGCCGTCCGCGGAGCTGTGCGCGGCGGTCCTGGACCGGCTCTTCCCGCACGCGCCGCGCACGGCCGCGCCCTGGCCGACCCTGCTGTGGGCGACCGGGCGGGGCGACCTGCCGGGCCTGCCCCGCCTGGCGGCGTGGCGCTGGCACGCCGATCCGATCCGCACCGAGCGGCTCGTGCTGTGCGAGATCTCCCCGGTGACCGGCGCCGAGCTGAAGGGCGGGGGGACGGGCGGGTTCGCGTGGACCGAGGACGGGCCCTTCGAGGGCACCCGGTTCGCCGGCGGCATGGTGGCCCAGGCGAAGGAGGCGGGGACGTACCGGCCCGGCTGGGGTGCGTACGCGATCGTCCGCGCGGCCGACGGCCTCGCGGTGGGCGGCATCGGTTTCCACGCGGCCCCCGACGGCGACGGCAACGCGGAGATCGGCTACGACCTGGTGCCCTCGGCCCGGGGGAACGGCTACGCCACCGAGGCGGTACGGGCGCTGGCCGCCTGGGCCCTCGCGCAGCGCGGCCTGACCACGCTGCACGCCACGGTCGACGACGACAACCTCGCCTCGCACGCCGTCCTCGGCCGGGCGGGATTCACGCGCGCCGGTGCGGGCGAGGGACAGGTCCGCTACACCCGCACCGGCGTCTGACGCCGGGACCGGTCGCTGCCGACGGGGATCAGCCGTGACCGGCCGCACCGGCCGGGATCAGGAGCGTGCGAGGAGCACCGCGCCCGCGAGGACGACGCCGAGGACCACGGCCAGCGCGCCGAACGCGGGACGGTGGTCGCGCAGCACCGGCAGGAAGCGGTCGAGGGCGAAGCGGCCGGGGCCGGTGAGCGCGAGGGCCGCGGCGGCGGCCGTCAGC
The DNA here is from genome assembly GCF_040611795.1 of Streptomyces sp. NPDC006529. Taxonomy (NCBI): domain Bacteria; kingdom Bacillati; phylum Actinomycetota; class Actinomycetes; order Kitasatosporales; family Streptomycetaceae; genus Streptomyces; species Streptomyces sp. NPDC006529. The sequence goes on from NZ_JBEXPB010000036.1 coordinate 22,920, forward strand.
AGCAGTTCGTACTCGATGCCCGCGGGGGCGAAGAAGGATCCGGTGCCCTTGACCGCGATCGCGTTGATCATGGTGCCGACGATGGCGGCCGCGGCCAGCGGGGTGAGCAGACCGGCCGCGAGGCCGAGCCCGCCCAGGGTCTCCGAGAGGCCGGCCACGACCGCCATGGTGTTGCCCGCGGGGTAGCCGCTCGCGGTGAAGAACTTCCCGGTGCCGCTGATCCCGCCGCCGCCGAACCAGCCGAAAAGTTTCTGGGAGCCGTGGGCGGCCATGGTGAGACCGAGGACGAGGCGCAGGATGAGCAGGCCGCTGCCCGCGTAGGGGTGCGCGGGCGCGGCGGTGGTGGGGGAGCGGTCGGGGGCCTGCGTGGCGGTGGGGGTGGGGGTCATGGGGGGAGATCCTTCCGGGTGGGGACCGGCCGTAGAAGGGGTGGAGTCCTTCGAATTTGAACGAACTGGATCGACCCTAACCCTTGATTCAAATTGGAACAACCAGGCGTAAGCTGGTGGCATGGCTGAAACGAGATGGCTGGATGACGAAGAAATGCGCGCATGGGAGGGTTTTCTCGCCGCGTCCGCACTGGTGAACCGGCGCCTGGACCAGCAGCTGAAGGACGACTCCGGCCTCTCGCACGCGCAGTACGAGATCCTCGTCCGCCTCGCCGGCGCAGAGGACGGCGAGCTGCGGATGACCGAACTCGCCCACGGCCTGATCAACTCCAAGAGCGGGCTGACCTACCAGGTCAACCAGATGGAGAAGGCCGGGCTGGTCCGCCGCCGCAGCTGCCCCTCCGACGTGCGCGGGATCTACGCCGTCCTCACCGACGCGGGCCGCGCCCGCCTCGAAGCGGCGGCCCCCGGCCACGTCGCCGCGGTCCGCGAGGCCCTGATCGACGTCCTCACCCCGGAGCAGCGCACCGCCCTCGCCACGGGCCTCGGCGAAGTGGCCCGCCGCCTCCGCGAGGCCTGACGGCGACGCGGGCCGACGGGGCGACTGGGGCGTCCTCTTCCGCCCGCCCGGGCGAGAGTCAGGTCGCCTCGGGCGACTGCGGGACCAGCCCGCGCAGTTCGGCGAGGTCCAGGGCCATGACGGCGATGTCCGCGGTCCCGCCCGCGTGGACACACGACAGGATCCGGGACCCGGGGTTGATGCTCATGCCCTCCCGTACGGACGGACTGCGCACCCCCGTGGACCGGACCCCGTCCAGCGCCACCGGCTCACCGCGCGCCGGCACCCAGCGCACCTCGCCCGGACCGCCGCACACCCGGCCCATCCGCCAGCGCCCCTGACCGGCGGGCAGCCGGGCCATGCCGGGGATGCCGAGCGGGGCGGCGTCGGGCCCGGCCGCGGCGCGCCGCCGGAGCCGGCGCCGGACGAGCCAGCCGGCGCCGCCGGCCACGAGTAGCACGCATACGAACTCGATCACACGGCCCATTGAAACACATGCGTACGAGTCGGAAATCCCTTCCGGAACAAAGCGGTATTCCCCCTTATCGGCCCGCGTTCATCCCGCTAACGTCTCCCGCGTCCACATAAAGGGCCCGTACGCACGGGTCCGGCGAGGGGGATGAATGAACATCGGAATCCGGCGCTCCATCGCACTCGCGGGGGCGCTGGCCGTCCTTCCGCTCATGACGGTGTCCGCACGGGCGGAAACGCCCGGTCCGCTGTCCGCCGACGCGGTGGCGGCCATGTCACCGGAGCGGCAGGCGGAGGTGCTGGGGCCGCTGAGGCTGGCGGCCGACGCCGTGGCGCAGGTGGGCCGAGGGGCGCGCGCGGATGTGTACACCCAGGTCGAACTCGCACCCACCTATCGGTCGGTCAATGTTTATCTGACCGATGTCGCGCAAGGCCGCAATTTCCTTTCCGCGGTCCGCGCGGTGAATCCGAAGGCCGACACCCGTCTCCTTCACATCGTCCAGGGAAAGAAATCCGGAGTACAGCTGAAGAAGGAGATCAGGGAGATCGCCGACGCGGCCGCCCTCCCCTTCAAGGTCGCCCTCGCGGGCAGCACCCCGGACGGCGCAGTCATCGAGCTCGCCGTCGACGACCCGGCAACGGCCGCGAAGTACTTCGCGTCGCCCGCCGTCGCGCAGCGGCGCTCCGCGGCCGCGGCCACCCCCGTCCACCTCACCCAGGCACCCCCCTCCCGGCCCCTGACCCGGGAGAACGACAGCTCGCCCTTCTACGCCGGAGCGGCGCTCGGACCCAACATCGGCGGCAAGGCCCACTGCACGAGCGGCATCCCGGCGGTCAGCACCTGGGACGGGCGCCAGTGGCTGGTCACGGCGGGCCACTGCCACAACGTGAACGACTACGTCTACACGATGGGCGGCAACTACATCGGCCAGGTCAAGTACAAACTCCCCGCGGTCGACTCCGCGTTCATCGAGGCCCCCACCTACCGCTACACCTGGGACGGCCTCGACGCCATCGGCTACACCCGCTACCTGGGCGGCGTGCGCAACGTCGCCGTCGGCGACTTCACCTGCCAGCTCGGCTACAACACCAAGGTCTTCTGCAACATCAGGACGGTCTACGCGGGCAATGCCGCCTGGAACGTCAACGGTACGACCGTGAACGGCAGTTACGGCGTGCCCCACTACGGGGGCATCGTCGGCCGCGGCGGCGACAGCGGCGGCCCCGTCATCTCCATCAACGACCAGAACTCCCGCCAGCTGAACGGCATCGTCAGCTACGGGTACGGCTGCAACGCCTCCCAGGAGTGCAGCACCGGCCTGGCCTGGGTCGACGTGTGGTCCGTCTTCAACGCGTTCGCCATCAAGCTGAACCCCTCCTGACCCCTTCCAGACCCCTTCCAGCCCCCGAGCGGCGCCGGCGGCGCTGTTCAGCGCCCCAGCACGTCCCAGAGCCGTGGGTCCTCGAAACCGAGGGCCCACAGCCCGCTGCCCCGCACCCCGTGGCGGGCCAGCACGGCCAGGTGCGCCGCCGAACCCTTCGCGTCCTGGTACCAGACCTCGTGCTCCTCGCCCTCGTCGTCGGTGTAGTCGAAGTGGGGGGTGCCGGAGACCGGGTCGTACGTGTAGGGCGCGCCCACCGTCCGGCGCAGGGCCTCGGCCTCCCGGCTGGTCACGTGGCCCGCGCGGGTCCCCGAGCCCACGGTCCAGTTCCAGCCGTACGCGGGCAGCGCCACCTCCAGCTTCTCGCGCGGGACGACCCCGACGGCGTACCCGACGAACCGGTCGTACCACTCCAGCGAGGACAGCGGGCCCGGTTCGGCCAGCGCATTGTGCAGGTTGTAGCCCATGATCCGCAGCGTGTCCGCGACCTTTCCCAGGTGCGCGTAGTCGAAGGCGAGCCCCTCGCCGTCCACCCGCGGCACGACCGTCACGACGCAGGTCTTGCCCCGCGCGTGCAGCCGGGCGCAGAGCTCCTCGGTGAGCCGGTCGTACCCCTCGCGGACGCGCTCGACCAGCGCCGGGTCGGTGGTCTCCGCCATCCGCTCGTAGTCGAGGTCGAGACCGTCGTAGGACCGGCTCGTCACCACGTCCATCAGCGCGTCCACGTGCGTGGCGCGCTCGCGCGGATCCCCGAGCAACGCCGCCATGGCGGCCGGTCCCGGGGTCTCGACCACGGTCGGCACGACCTTGATCCCCTCGGCGTGCAGGCCGTCGATGATCCGTCGGTCACCCGCGCCCGCCTCGCCCGCGATGGTGCCGGCCGCCGAGGCCGTGTACCAGAAGGGGCTGACGGTGTGCAGTTGGCCGGCGTGGGCCAGGGCCGAGGCGTACCCGGCCTCGGTGTCCCAGTACGGCAGCCACGCGGACGTCGTACGGGCGCCCGCGCGTCCCGCATCGGCGGACGCACCGCCGGAGCCCGCCCCCGCACCCGCCGGCGCGGCGGGCGCACTCGCCGTGGTGAGCAGCACGGCGGCCAGCGCGGCGGCGCACCGCAGGGCCAGGGAGAGGGACACGGACGGGGGCCGGGCCGGGAAGCGTGCGGTCGTCATGGGGCGAACCTCGCCCGCCGCTTCCCCCGGGAGGGCCCCGGACGCGCCGTAAGGGGCCGAGCGCATGCGGATCGGCCACCCGTTCGGAGGAAGGGCCGCCCCGGGGGGAATGCGCGGCGGCGGCCGGGGGTTCGGATCATCATCGGCAACCCGGCCACCCGCACGCACTGGAGAAGTCCATGAAGATCGGCATCATCGGCGCAGGCAACATCGGCGGCAACCTGACGCGTCGTCTCACCGCCCTCGGCCACCAGGTGTCCGTGGCCAACTCGCGCGGCCCGCAGACCCTGACCGCGCTGGCCGAGGAGACCGGGGCCACCCCCGTCACCGTCGCCGAGGCGGCGCGCGGCGCGGAGGTCGTCGTCGTCACCATCCCCCTGAAGAACGTGCCGGACCTGCCGTCCGGCCTCTTCGACGGCGCGGCCGACGGCTTCGTCGTGATCGACACCGGCAACTACTACCCGCAGCAGCGCGACGGCCGGATCGACGCCATCGAGGACGGGGGCCTGACCGAGAGCCGCTGGACCGAGCGTCACCTCGGCCACCCGGTGGTCAAGGCCTTCAACGGCACCTACGCCGAAGACCTGCTGGCCCGGCCGCTGCCGGCGGGCGACCCCGGCCGCATCGCCCTGCCGGTCGCGGGTGACGACGAGGCGGCCAAGAAGACCGTCCGCGCCCTCATCGACGAACTCGGTTTCGACTCCGTCGACGCGGGTGGCCTCGACGACTCCTGGCGCCAGCAGCCCGAAACCCCCGTGTACGGGCTGCGCGCGGGCGTCGAGGCCGTGACCAAGGCCCTCGCCGAGGCCTCCCCGGTCCGCAAGGACAGCTTCAAGGGCTGAGGACGCACCTATCGGGCCTGGAGGTCGGCGACCGTCCCGGCCACCACTCCGAAGAGGTCGCCGATGGTGGCCAGGCTCGCGCTCTGGAGCACCGCGGCGGGCACGACGGTCCCGTCGGGCGCGCTCAGCGTACGCGTGGCGGTCGCCTCGGCGACCACGGCGGGCCGGTAGCCCAGGTTGAAGGCGCCCTGCGCGGTGAAGGTGACGCACATGTGCGTCATGAACCCGGCGAGCACCAGGTCCGGGCCCGCGCCCCGCTCCCGCAGGATCTGCTCCAGGTCCGTGGCGTGGAAGGCGTTCGGAACCGTCTTGACCACCACCGGTTCGCCGTCCCGGGGCGCGACCTCGGGGCTGATCGAACCGATCTCGGCGCGGATGTCGTACGGGCCGCCCTCGCCGCCGTCGTTGACGACGTGCACCACGTCGGACCCCGCGGCGCGGGCGGCCGCGAGCAGCCGCGCGCCCGCCGCCAGGGCGGCCTCGGCGCCCGCCAGTTCCATCACACCGGTGCGGTAGGTCTGCTGGAAGTCGATCAGGAGGACGGTCGTCCCGGCGCCGAGCCGGGGGAGCGCGGGGTCGAGGCCGATCAGTTCGCGCAGTGTGGCGGAGGTGGTCGTGCCGGTGGCGGTGACGGACATGGGAGAAGACCTCTCGTTCGACGGTGGTGCGGCTGGTTCGTTCATGGAAAACGGGCACGGCGAAGCCGCGGACGCGGCGTCGGGGGAGCGGGAGGGTCAGAGCGCGCTGCGGAAGCGGCGCCGGTAGGCGGCCGGTGTCGTGGCGATCTGCTTGCGGAAGGCGCGGTGCAGGGTCTCGACCGACCCGAGGCCGGCGGCCGCCGCGACCAGTTCGAGCGGCTCGTCGGTGGTCTCCAGGAGCCGCCGGGCGGCTTCCACCCGGGCGGCCTCCACGTAACCGGCGGCTCCGACGCCCGTCTCGCGGCGGAAGGTGCGGGCGAAGTGCCGCTCGCTGACGCACATGCGCTCCGCCAGCGCCGCCGCGGAGAGGTCGCCGTCGAGGTGGTCGGCGATGTACGCGCACAGCTCGTCGATGTCCCGGCGCGCGGCGGCCGGGCGGCTCAGCGGGACGCTGAACTGACTCTGGCCGCCCTGTCGTTTGAGGTACATGACCAGCTGGCGGGCCACGGCCAGGGCCAGTTCCTCGCCGAGGTCCTCGGTGACCAGGGCGAGCGCCAGATCCATGCAGGCGCTGATCCCGGCCCCGGTCCACACCCGCCCGGAGCGGACGAAGACGGGGTCGGGGTCGACCCGCACCCGGGGGTGGTCGGCCGCCAGCCGCGCGGCGGTGGACCAGTGCGTGGTCGCCCGCAGCCCGTCCAGGAGACCGGCCGCGGCCAGCAGGTGCGCGCCCACGCAGACGGAGGCCACCCGCCGGGCGTGCGGGGCGGTGGCCCTGATCCACTCGACCACCTCGTCGTCGATGCGCGGAACGGGCCCGGCCGGGCCCGGCTCCACCGCCCCGGGCACCAGCAGGGTGTCCACCGCCGCGCCGACCTCCGCGAAGGTCAGGTCGACGGCGAGGCGGACCCCGGCCGAGGTGGTCACCAGAGCGGATCCGGGTCCCGCGAGGCGCACCTCGTAGGCCGCGGTGGCCGACTCGCGGTTGGCCAGCGCGAAGACCTCGGCGGGCCCGGTGACATCGAGCAGGTCGACGTCCGGGAAGACCGCGATGACGACACGGTGGGGAGTGGGCATGCGTCCATCCTCACCGCCCGCCCCGAGGGCCGCAATGACGGTTCTCTGTCACATCCGGACACCGGACCACCGGACGTGCGCGGGCAGCGGCGCGGAGCCCGGCCGTTACGCCGGGACGGGCGCCAGGTGGGCGACGACGTCCAGGAAGGTGTCGGCCACCCAGGTCGGCCCGGCCACCGCCAGTTCGGCCGGGGAGTGCACTCCGTAGGTGACGGCCACCGACCGCATCCCGGCCGCCTTCGCCATCAGCAGGTCGTGGGTGGTGTCCCCGACCATCACCGCGTGCTCGGCGACGATCCCCAGCCGGTCCAGGATCACCTGTCCGGACTCGGGATCGGGCTTGGGCCGGCTGACCTCGTCCGCGCCGATCACTTCGGCGAAGTACTCCCGCAGCCCGGCCGCCGTGAGCAGCGCGTCCGCGGGGCGGTGGTACTTGCTCGTGGCGACGGCGAGCGCCACCCCGTCCTCCCGCAGCCGGGCAAGACCCTCAGCGACCCCGGGAAAGACCAGGTCAGGGGCCTGTGGCAGGACTATGGTGTCGAAGAACCGCCGGTAGAGCCGGACGGCCTCGGCGACCAGGATCTCGTCCGCCCCCCGTCCCTGCTGTGCTTCCAGGAGGAGTGCGAAGGCCCGCTCCAGGGGGAGCCCGATCGTGGCCCGGACGGCGAGGTCCGCGGGGCGGGTGACGCCCAGGGCGTCGAAGGCCGCCCCGAAGGTCGCCACGATGGCGCGCGGGGAGTCGACGAGCGTTCCGTCCAGGTCGAACACGGCCAGTCTGATCATGAGGGTGAACCTATCGGGGTCTTCCGCAGCAGTGCGGTGTGGGCGGCGGCCAGGCGGCCCGCCGCTTCGGCGCAGGTCACGAGCACGGCCATGTTGGCCCGGGCCGCCCGCCCGTCGGTGGCCGCGTCGACGGCCCGCATCAGGTACTTCGTGAGCCCCTGGCCCGAGACGCCGTCCCGGCCGGCCGCGGTCACCGCCCGCGCGATGGCCGCCTCCACTTCCGCGGAGTCGATGGCGTCCTCCTCGGCGACCGGGGTGGTGATCAGGAACGAGGTCGGGCCGCCCAGCGCCCGGTGGGTCTCGACGGCGCGGGCCAGGGTGCCCGGGTCGTCGATGCGGTGGGGGGCGCGGTGGCCGCTCGTACGGCAGTAGAAGGCCGGGAAGTCGTCCGAGCCGTACGCCACCACCGGCACGCAGTGGGTCTCCAGGTACTCCAGGGTCAGGCCCAGGTCCAGGATCATCTTGGCGCCCGCGGAGACGACCGCGACCCGGGACCGGGTGAACTGGATCAGGTCCGAGGAGACGTCGAAGGTCTGCTGAGCGCCGCGGTGGACCCCGCCGATGCCCGCGGAGGAGAACCAGCGGATTCCCGCGAGCTCGGCCGCCACCAGTGAGGAGGCGACCGTGGTGGCGCCCGGGCCGCCCCGGGCGAGTACCACCGGCAGGTCCCTGCTGGAGACCTTGGGGATGCCCGGCCGGGACGCGAACCGCTCGATGTCCGCGTCGCTCATGCCGACGCGGACGGCGCCGTCCTCCACGCAGACCGTCGCGGGCACCGCCCCGCCCGCGCGGACGGCGTCCTCGACCTTGCGGGCCGTGGCCGCGTTGTCGGGGTAGGGCAGGCCGTGCGTGATGACGTTGCTCTCCAGGGCCACCACCGGCCGGCCCTCGTGGAGGGCCTCGCGGACCTCCTCCGTGTACACGAGGGGGACCCCCGCGGCGGCGCTCACGCGCCGTCCCAGTAGCCCGGTGCCTTCAGCAGCAGCTCCCGGCGGGCGGCGATGTCGGTGAGCACCAGGCCGTCCCAGTCCTCGGCGGCCACCGGTTCGAGCGAGATGGACACGGCCTCCTCGCCGACGTCGAAGGTCTCCATGACGGCCGCCGTGAGCGCCTCGTCGAAGGCGGCGAGCCGTTCGGGCGGGAGGTCCTTGGGGAAGTGGCGGATGTGGACGTGGGGCACGGGGCCCCTCCTTTCGGGCGGCGTTCGGTTCAGGCGTGGGACGGGATGCGGGTGCGGACGGCCGCCGCGAGTGCCTCGATGCCCTCGCGGCGCAGCACCTGGTAGTGGTCGGCGGGCAGGTCGATGACGACCGGCGGGGCGGCGGAGTACCCCGAGCGCCCCTCGATGAAGGAGTAGTCGTCCCCGGCGGCCCGGATGACGGTCACCGGAGCGCGCAGGCACCGCTCGGCCATCTCGTGGAAGCTGTAGTCGAATTCGTACGTCTCCTCCACGATCCGGGTGATCCGCCGGACCGTGCCGGGGTCCAGCTCGGGGAAGCGCCCGGCCACGAACTCCACGAACGCGTCCTCGTCCACGGCGGCCGCGAGGCACGCATCGAGGTCCGGTCCGTGCGCGATGGCGCCGGCGAAGACCGAGTAGAGGATCGTCACGTAACCCGGGTTGGCGTAGGAGGACTCGCGGCCGTACGGCCGTCCGCGCGCGTCGCGCAGCTTCGGATTGCCCGGGCAGATCAGCAGCAGGTCGGACACCCGCTGGCCGGACTGTTCGAGCTGCCAGGCGCTCTCGAAGGCCACCCGGGCCCCGAAGGAGTAGCCCCACAGCGTGTAGGGGCCGTCGGGCTGGATCCGCCGGATCTCCGCCACGTCCGCGGCGGCCATCTCCCCGATGGTCCGGTACGGGGCCTCGCCCGCGTTGATGCCGGCCGCCTGGACCCCGTAGAACGGGCCCTGCGTACGCGCTTCGCGGGCCAGCAGCCGCAGGTTCATCGGGTAGCCGCCGAGCCCGGGCCAGCAGAACACGGGGGAGCCGGGCCCCTGCGCGTACCGCCCGCCCGCCGGACCGCTGTCGTGCAACAGCACCAGCCGGGACGCCGGTTCGGGATCGGCGTCCGCGATCCGGTCGGCCAGATCGGCCAGCCGGGGATGGCCGAAGAGCGTCTGCATGGGCAGCGAGATCCCGAACTCCCGGTTGATCCACCGGGTGAGCGTCATCGCGATCAGCGAATTGCCGCCCGAGGCGAAGAAGCTGTCCGTCATCGAGACGCCGGACACGTCCGCGTACTTGAGCGCCTTGCCCCAGGCCCCGGCGAGCAGGCGTTCGGTCCGGGTCCGCGGCGGCACGGGATCGCCGGTACCGCGGGCCGGGGCGGTCAGTTCCTCGCGGGCGGTCAGCGCCGCGTAGTCGATCTTCCCGTTGGCGGTGAGCGGCAGCGCGTCCAGGACCAGCACCCGGTTGGGGATCATGTAGTCGGGCAGCAGCCGGGCCAGGTCGTCCCGGATCATCTCCGTCGGGCCGCGCATGTGGACGGAGTCCTCGCGCATCCCGGTGGAGGTGATCTGCTCCTCGCTGACCTTGCCGCCGAGGAAGAAGTACGAGGGCCCCGACGGGATGCCCGCTTCCGCGAGGACGGCGTCGATGCGCTGGGCGGTGGGCAGGGGATGCCCCGAGCGGGAGGAGTAGCCGGAGGACATCAGGCCCAGCCGCAGGGCGTTGCGCTGGAGCCGGTGCAGGGTCCGGCCCAGACTCACGTAGGCGAGCCGCTCGTCCGCGGCCCGGCTGACGGCGCTGACGCCGAAGCTCGCGGCCTCGTACACGCCCTGGTTGATCGCGATGACGTGCCGCTTTTCGACCACGTCGGCGGCGACGGGCGTGAACTCCCCGCCGTCCAGCCGGTAGAGGCCGCCCGGGAGGTCGAGCACCCGGCCCGGGTGGGCCTGGACGAAGAGGTCCACGGGCTCCGGCGGCGCGGCATGGTCGGCGGGGACCAGCTCGAAGGTCCCGACGAAGTGGTCCTCCTGCGCCACCGCGAGGGCGGACCGCACCGCCGCGCCGCCGTGCGCGGCGGGCCGCACGGTCAGTCCGTACGCCGGGAGCACCTCCTCGAAGACGCCCAGCATGTGACCGGTCTCGAACTCCAGCACCTCCTCGATGTTGGTGCTGTAGACCGGCTCGATCGCCGCGCGGCGCCCCAGGAAGTGCACCCGCAGCGCGCCGGGGCCAGGGGCGCCGGCGCCGGACGGGGCGTCACCGATGCGGACGAGGGTGTGGTCGACGGGGTGGAAGTAGTGGATCCCCGCCGCCAGCCCGGCGACGCCGCCCGCGCTCTCCAGGTACATCTGCACGGCGTACAGCGCGCCGGGGGAGGCGTAGGCGTACTTCGGCAGCAGCCGCTCGCCGCTGCCGAAGGGGCCGAACCAGCGCAGCAGCTCGCCGAGTTCGGCGCGTGTGAGGTCGGCGGCCGACCGCGCGGGCCGCGGCACGACGGCGGCGGGACTCTCCAGCAGCTCGCGCAGATCGGCCCGGGTGACCTTGCCGCCCTCGTAGAAGCGGTAGGTCTTGCGGGCGAAGGCCGCGCGCCGCTGGTCGCCCGTGGCCTCCCGGCCGGGCAAGGGGATCACGGGCAGGCCCGCGAGGTCCGCGGCGGGGCGCAGGCCCGGATTGGAGAGCTGGGCCTTGACCTGGAGCTTGCTGGCCTTGGACTGGTGGTGCGAGCCGTGTGCTCCTTGGTCCATCAACGAGGCTTCGCGCGGGTTGAGTTCGACGAGCGCGGAGAGCTGCTGGAAACCGGTGCGCGGATCGTCGGTGACCACCGCGGCGGCCCGCCGCACCCAGGTGTGCTCCTCGATGGCGGAGGTGATCTCCTCCAGCTCGACGCGGTAGCCGCGCAGCTTGACCTGCGTGTCCGCGCGGCCGCGGAATCGGATCGTGCCGTCCTCGTTCCACGAGGCGAGGTCGCCGGTGCGGTACAGCCGCTCGCCCGGGAGGAAGGGGGCGGTGAGGAAGCGCTCGCGGGTCTGCTCGGGCAGGTTCAGGTAGCCGCGCGCCAGCTGCACCCCGCCGATGTACAGCTCGCCCTTCTCACCGGCGCCGGCCACCGGGCGCAGGTCCACATCCAGGATGAAGCACCGGGTGTGCGCCACCGGCACGCCGACGGAGACGATCGCCGAGGCCTCCTCCCCGTCGAGGGCCGCGAGGTCGACGGTGTGGGCGGTGGCGTTGATCGTGCACTCGGTGGGCCCGTACAGGTTCACCAGGCGGGTGCCGGGCAGCTGCGCCGCGAAGGCGCGGGCCAGCTTGACGGTCAGCGCCTCGCCCCCGGAGAACACGCGCCGCAAGGAGGTGCAGGAGCCGAGGCGTTCGGTGTCCAGCAGCGCCTGGAGCAGGGTGGGCACGCACTGGAGGGTGGTCACCCCGTGCGCCGTGATCGTGTCGACGAGGTCCTCGGGATCCCGGTAGCAGCCGGGCGCCCCCATGACCACCTGCCCGCCCGCGGCGGGCGCGAGGATCTCCCACTGCGCGGCGTCGAAGCTCATCGGGGTCTTCTGGAGCACGCTGGTGCCGGGACCGAGGTGGCCCTCGGCCAGGAGCCAGCGCAGCTGCGAGACGATGCTGTGCTGTTCGATGAGCACGCCCTTGGGGCGGCCCGTGGAACCCGAGGTGTAGATGACGTAGGCGAGGTCACCCGGCCGCCCCGTCGAGGCCCGGGGGCCGTCCAGGTCCGCGCCGTCCGGGGCCCCGGGCAGTTCGCCGCCCAGGGCCACCACGGTCGTGCCGGCCGGTGCCAGCTCGCGGACCCGGGGCACCAGGTGGCGCTGCGTCACGATGATCCCCATCGCGGAGTCCTCGATCATGTAGCGCAGCCGGTCCTCCGGATAGTCCGGCGACAGCGGCAGGTACGCCCCGCCGGAGGCGAGGATGCCCCACGCCCCCGTCATCAGGTCGAGGGAGGGCTCCGCGTACAGCCCCACCGGCGTGTCCGCCCCTGCCCCCAGCCGCCGCAAATGGCGTCCCAACAGGGCCGCCGCGGAGCCCAGTTCGCGGTAGGTGAGCCGGTCCTTGCCGCAGCTCACGGCCACCTCGCCGGGCCGGGTCCGCACCTGCGCGGCGAGCAGGTCCACCAGCACGGTGGCGGGGCCGGCCGGCGCGTCGATCGGGTCCGCGTTCATCTGACCACTCCGGACGGTCGGGACGTGGCGGGCGCCGTACGTCCGGTGGACACGGGGGGACGCTCGCCGGGCGACGGCGGCGCGGGCCGCTCGGGCCCCCGGCGCCCGCCGCGCGGCTGGGCGACCACGACCGCCGCGACGACCGCGAGGGCGCCGGCCAGCTGGAGCGGCGACAGGGTCTGGTCCAGCACCAGATAACCGAGCGCGGTGGCGGCGAGCGGGGAGACGAAACCGAGGAAGGACACGGCGAGGGCGGGCAGCCGCTCCACCCCGCGGAACCAGACGGCGTAGGCCAGCAGCGCCCCGACGAAGCCGAGGTAGGCGAACCCGGCGACGTTGCGCCCGGTGACGGCGTCCGGCAGGCCCTCGCCGAGCAGTGCGATGGGCGCGAGGACCAGTCCGCCGACGGTCAGCTGCCAGCCGGTGAAGGTCAGCAGGCCGACCCCCTCGGGGCGGCCCCAGCGCTTGGTGAGGACGATGCCGCAGGCCATGCTCACCGCGGCCAGCAGGCCGGCCGTCACCCCGGTCGCGTTGAGCCCGGCGTTCGGCTGGAGCACGAGCAGCCCGATGCCGGCCGCGCCCAGGACGCAGGCCACCACGTGCACGGCCCGTATCCGGTCCCCCAGGAGCAGGGCCGACAGGATCAGGACGAACATCGGCTGGACCGAACCGACCAGCGCGGCGACGCCGCCGGGGAGGTGGTAGGCGGCGAGGAAGAGGAACGTGAAGAACGCGCCGATGTTCAGCACGCCCAGGACCAGTGCCCGCGCCCACCAGATCCCGCGCGGCAGCGTGCGTCCGATCAGGAGCAGGATCAGCCCGGCGGGCAGCGCCCGGACGGTGGCCGCGAGCAACGGCCGGTCCGGCGGCAGGAATTCGGTCGTCACCAGATACGTCGATCCCCACACGGCGGGGGCGAGGGCGGTGACGGCGGAATCGGCGGCGACCCGGTGGCCGCTCACCGCGCGGCCACGGCCGAGTCGGTGGTGCCGAAGAAGCGGTCACCGAAGTCCCCGATGCCCGGGATCATGAAGGCGTTGGGGTTCAGGCACTCCTCGATGGACGAGGTGATGATGGTGACGGCCGGGTGCTCGCGGTGGACGGCGGCGATCCCCTCCGGCGCAGCGAGGAAGTCGACGAGGACGATGTTCTCCTCGCGCACCCCGGCGTCGGTCAGCACCCCGATCGCGGCGTTCGCGCTGCCGCCGGTGGCGAGCATCGGCTCCAGAAGCAGGACGTGCCGCTCGGCGATGTCGTCGGGCAGGTTCCAGTACTGCAGGTGCGGCAGCTTGGTGGTCTTGTCCCGCTGGATGAGGATCTTGCCGATGCGGATGCCGGGGATGAACTCCCGCAGCGCCTCGGCCATCGCGTCCCCGGCGCGGATCACCGGGACGGCGCACAGCTTCCCGGTGAACTTGAGCCCGTGGTAGGTCTCGCCGACAGGGGTGACGACCTCGTGCTTGTCGAACGGCAGCAGGTCGAGCGCCGATTCGAGCAGTAATCGGATCACGCGGCGCGAGTACAGGACGAAGTCGGCGCGGCTGGCGCCACGGTCCCGGATGACCGTGTGCAGGGCGCGCAGCTGGTTGGTCTGGGGCAGCTCGTGGACTTTCGGGGTCGTCGACATGGGTCCTGCTCTTCGTCGGTGGGGGCGCGGTCGGAAACAGAGCAAACACTCTGTGACTTGGTGTGCGCAAGGGTCCGGCTTCCGCACGCCTGACCGAATCCCGCCTTGCGCGACCCCCTGGCGGGTCGCGCGCCCCCGCGCCCCGGCCGCGCGACCTGCCCCTGCTTCCTCGCGCCGCTCGCCCGGGGCCCGTGCCCCCGCTCCCCGCCTTGGCCGAATCCGGTCGGGCGGGGAGCGGATACGGGCCAAGGAGCCGGCCTAGCGCGCCGTCAGCACGTAGGCGTCGAGGGTGGCGTTGCCCCGCGGGAGGGCGAGGGCGTCGAGGGTGTCCAGGGTCGGCCGCAGGGCGCGGGCGACCGCCGAGCCGGGCTCCAGGGCCGCGTACATCTCCCGGCAGATGGCGATCTCCCAGTCGGCGTCCTGGAGCCCGGTGCTCTCCACGCCCTCCTCCGCCACGGGCTCCCAGCCCGCCGGTCCGAGCAGCGCGCGCAGGGCCTCGCGGGACATCGGGGTGCGCACATTGGCCCCCTCGCCGTGCCCGTAAGCGGCCGCCTGACCCTGGGCCAGTACGGCGAGCAGGTGCGGGACGCGGTCGGCGGCGCGCGGCGTGAGGTCCCATTCGGCGAAGCGGAGCGTACGGGCCCACGGGCGCACACGGGCCAGGGTGCGGCCGAGCCGCGCGGCCGAGTCGAAGTACCAGGAGCAGTGGGCGAGGACCACGTGGTCGAAGGCGCCGTCCGGGATGCCCGCCGCCTCCTCGTCCAGTACGTCGAAGCCGAAGCGGAAGTCGATGCGGGGGCCCAGCGGGCCGGCGGTCAGCCGGGCGGCGGACTCGCCGACCGTTACCGGCGCGCCGTACGAGGGGTCGGCGACGTCGACGGCCAGCACGTGGCCGTCCGGCCCCACGGCGTCCGCGAGCACGGCGGTCATGTCGCCCTGCCCGCACCCGATCTCCAGCACCCGGTCGCCGGGCGCGATGTCCCAGCGGCGTACCAGCTCGGCCCGGTAGCGGGTCTGGACCTCCTGGGCCTCGCGGTCCAGCTCGGAGGCGGCCATGGCGGTGGTGAGCGCGGCGATGCGGTCGGGTGGGACGTGGGGCATGTGGTCCTCGGATTCTGTGTGGGAGACGGTGGTTCGAGCGGGCCATTGATGGTGGACCGTTCCGAACGACATCACGTCCGCGGCCCCGCGTCACCGGGTTTTCCGGCGGGCGGCCCGGGTGGCTCCTACGGCGCGGGCTTCTCCGCCGGCCCCGGCTCTTCCTGCGGTCCGGACGGCCCGGGCGGTGTCCAGCGCATGGCGAGCGCCGAGAAGGCGCGGGCCGCCGCGCTCTCGTACGCGCTTTCACGGCGCAGCAGGACGACGCCCCGGGCGGGCAGCGCCGGGGTGAGGGCGACGGGATGCAGCCCGGGGCGGTCGAGGGCCAGGGCGTCGGGCAGCACCGTGGCCAGGGCGGTGCGCCGGACGATCTCCGTGAGGGCGCCGAGGGAGTTCGCCTCCATCACCACGCGGGGCGCGATGCGCTGTGCGGCGAAATAGCCGTCGACGTGGGTCCGGGTGGCGAACTCGCCGCTCAGCAGCGCCAGATCGCACTCCGCCAGCTCCGCGGCCGTCAGCGGAGCGGTCCGCCCGGCGAGCGGGTGGGCGGCGCCCACGGTGAGGCCGAGGTTCTCGGTGAAGAGGGCGGTGGCGGCGATGCCCGCGAGGTGCGGGCCCGCGAAGGCGATCGCGAGGTCCAGGGAGTCCGCCAGCAGCGCCGACTCCAGCTGCGCCTGCGTCATCTCCTGGACGTCCAGGGTGATTCCGGGATGGCGCAGGTGCAGTTCGGCCACCAGCGGCCCGAGCAGGTACGCGGTGAAGGTCGGGGTCATCGCGAGCCGCAGCGAGCCCCGGGACAGGTCGGCGACGTCGAGGACGGCCCGCTCGGCCGCGGCCAGGTCCCGCAGCGCGCGGCGGGCGTAGTGCAGGTAGGTGCTCCCGGCGTCGGTGGCCCGCACGCTCCGCCCGCTGCGGTCCAGGAGCTGGACCCCCACCGCTCGCTCCAGCTGGCGGATCTGCTGCGAAAGGGTCGGCTGGGAGACGCGCAGTTCTTCGGCGGCGCGGGTGAAACTGCCGTGTTCGGCGACGGCGAGCAGGTAGCGCAGGTGGCGCAGTTCGGGGGCCATGACTCCAGCATAGACCCGCCTATAGATGACACCTATAAGAGTCATGATCAGTGCGACTTGGACTCTATAGCGGCAGCTCATGCATGGTGGAACATGTCAGCCCGTCCCTACCGACGCACCCCGAAGAAGGAGTGGCCATGCACGATCTCACCGCAGGTGTCGCGCACTTCCAGCAGGACGTCTTTCCGGCCAAGGCGGCCCTCTTCGCCCGCCTGGCGACCACCCACGAGCCGCAGACGCTGTTCATCGGGTGCTCCGACGCCCGGGTTGTCCCCGAGCTGCTCACGCAGCGGGAGCCGGGGGAGCTGTTCGTCATCCGCACCGCCGGGAACCTGGTGCCCGCCTACGCCCCCGGTTCCGACGGGGTGGCGGCCAGCATCGAATACGCCGTCGCGGTCCTCGGCGTCCGCGACATCGTGGTCTGCGGGCACTCCGCCTGCGGCGCGATGACCGCGCTCGCCGAGCACCAGGACCTGGCCGCCCTGCCCGCGGTGGCCCGCTGGCTGCGGCACGCCGACGCCTCCGTGGCCCGCGCCGGATCGGGCCCGGACCGGGTCGGCGCCCTGGTCCGCGACAACGTCGCCGCGCAGCTCGCCAACCTGGCCACCCACCCCTCGGTGGCCCGGGCGCTGGCCGCCGGCAGCGTCACCCTGCACGGCTGGGTCTACGACATCCCCACGGGAGCCGTCGAGGACTTCACGGCCGCGGCCTGACCGCCCGTCCTTCCCTCCGCTGTTTCCCCTTCACCCTCACGACGTCTCCACCCTCACGACGAAAGAAGAGCCCCATGCTGCACGCCCAGTTCGACCCCTCCGCCCGGCAGGCCCTCGCGATCGCGGCCGTCGAGGCCAAGACCCGCAAGGACCTGTCCTGGCAGGAGATCGCCGACGTGACGGGTCTGTCGGTCGCCTTCGTCACCGCCGCCCTGCTCGGCCAGCACCCCCTTCCGGCCGACGCGGCCGTCGCCGTCGGCGGCCTGCTCGGCCTGGACGACGACGCCGTACGCCTCCTGCAGACGGTGCCGACCCGCGGCTCGATCCCGGGCGGCATCCCGACCGACCCGACGATCTACCGGTTCCACGAGATGCTCCAGGTCTACGGAACCACCTTGAAGGCCCTGGTCCACGAGCAGTTCGGCGACGGCATCATCAGCGCGATCAACTTCCGGCTCGACGTGAAGAAGGTCGCCGACCCGGAGGGCGGGGAGCGCGCCGTCATCACGCTCGACGGCAAGTACCTGCCGACGAAGCCCTTCTGAGCGCGGCCGGGCCGGGGTGCCCCGGCGCCTCGGCGGATCGGCGGGTCAGCAGGTCAGCCGGTCGCCCGGGGTGACCCCCAGCAGCTGGGTGAAGGCGCGGTAGCTGTCCACCCGGCTCTGCACCTGGGCCGGGTTGCCGCCGTTGCACTCCAGCGAGCCGTTGATGGAGCGGATGGTCTCGCCGAAGCCCGCTCCGTTGACCATGGCCGCGTGGGCGGTCATGGTGCCCGGGCCGTTCTGCGTGTTCCAGTACCAGAGGGCCGTCTTCATGGCCACGGCCGGGTCCTGCTCGACGAGGTACGGGTTCGCGAGCAGGTTGATGCCCAGGGCGTCGCCGGCCGCCTTGTAGTTGAAGTTCCAGCTGAGCTGGATGGGGCCGCGGCCGTAGTAGGCGGCCTGCCCGGCCGGACAGCCGTAGGGCTGGGAAGCGTCGCAGTAGTGCGGGTAGTTGGCCGTGTTCTGCTCGACGATGTAGACCAGCCCGCCGGTCTCGTGGGCCACGTTGGCCAGGAAGGCGGCGGCTTCGCGGCGCTTGGTGGTGTCGTCGCCGGTGTGGGCGAAGGCGGGGTAGGCGGACAGGGCCGCGACCAGCCCGTTGTAGGTGTAGAACGGGTTCCGGTTCGGGAACATCTGGCGGAACTGGGCCTCGGACACGACGAATCCGGACGGTGTTCCGGGGTCCGGGTCGGGGTCCTGGCCGCCTCCGCAGACCCCCTGGTCCGCCCAGACGCCCCACTGGCCGGTGGTGCCGGGCGTCTCGCCCTGCGTCCACCACTTGGCCTGCCAGTTGTGGCCGCCGTACGAGGTGGTCATCCCGTTCGTGTACACGGCGGCGGAGGCCCAGGGCCCCGCGCAGGCGGTGGCCGCGGCGGCGGGGGTGGCGGGCAGGGCGAGGGCGAGGGCGGCGGTCACGGCCGCGGCGGATGCCAGGGCGAGGGCGCGGCGGCGTAGCGCACGTATCACGGAACTGCTCCTTGGGTGGGGGGAGTTGCCGTGGGGGCAACTACCGCCACTCAAGCGAAGCTGGTCTGGACCTGTCAAGGTCTAGACCAGCTTCGTCCTGTGTGCGGGCCCGGGATTCCGCTTAGCGGTCGGCCGGGCCGTCGGCCACCGGCCAGGCGCCGCCGAGGGCGAGGGCCGTCCCGACCAGGCCGATGTGGCTGAAGGCCTGCGGGAAGTTGCCCAGCTGGCGCCCCGCGACCGGGTCGTACTCCTCCGCCAGCAGCCCCACGTCGTTGCGCAACTCCAGCAGCCGCTCGAAGAGTTCGCGCGCCTCCTTCTCCCGCCCCGTCATCAGCAGCGCGTCCGCCAGCCAGAACGAGCAGGCCAGGAAGGTGCCTTCGGCGCCGGGCAGGCCGTCCACGGAGGGGCCCTCCGTCGAGTAGCGGCGGACGAGCCCCCCGTGGCCCAGTTCCTCGCGGACCGCGTCGACCGTACCGATGACCCGGGGGTCGTCCGGCGGCAGGAAGCCGACCCGGGGGATCAGCAGGGTCGCCGCGTCGAGTTCCGTGGAGCCGTACGACTGGGTGAAGGTGTTCCGCACCGGGTCGAAGCCCTTCTCGCACACATCGCGGTGGACCTCGTCGCGCATCGCGCGGAAGGCCTCGACGTCGCCCTCCAGATCCGGGTGGGCCTCCAGGGTGCGCACCGCCCGGTCGGCGGCCACCCACGCCATCACCTTGGAGTGCACGAAGTGCCGCCGGGGGCCGCGCACCTCCCACAGGCCCTCGTCGGGCCGGCGCCAGTTCTCCGCCACGAACCGCAGCAGGGCCAGGTTGATCTGCCAGGCGTGCGCCTCGGAGACCAGCCCCGAGGTCCGGGCCAGGTAGAGGGAGTCGATGACCTCCCCGTACACGTCGAGCTGGAGCTGGTCGACGGCCGCGTTGCCGACCCGGACCGGCGCGGAGGACTCGTACCCCGCCAGCCACGGCAGGTCCGTCTCCGGAATCCGGCGCTCGCCCGCGATGCCGTACATGATCTGGAGGTCGGCCGGATTGCCCGCGACCGCGCGCAGCAGCCACTTGCGCCAGGCGCGCGCCTCTTCCAGGAAACCGGTCTGCAGGAGCGAGCCGAGGGCCAGGGTCGAGTCGCGCAGCCAGCAGTAGCGGTAGTCCCAGTTCCGTACGCCGCCGATCTCCTCCGGGAGCGAGGTGGTGGGCGCGGCGACGATGCCGCCGGTCGGAGCGTAGGTCAGCGCCTTCAGCGTGATCAGCGAGCGCATGACGGCCTCGCGGTAGGGGCCCTCGTAGCGGCACTGGGCCGACCACTCCCGCCAGTCCTCCAGGCTGTGCTCCAGCGCCTCGTAGGGGTCGACGAGGTCCGGGCGCGGTTCGTGCGAGGGGTGCCAGGTGAGGACGAAGGCCACCCGCTCGCCCGCCTCGACGGTGAACTCCGAGCGGGTGCTGTTGTCCTCGCCCCAGGTCTCCACGGGCGGGTCGCTGCGCAGCCAGGTCGAGTCGGGCCCGGCGACGGCCACCCGGTGGCCGTCGCTGCGCCGCACCCAGGGGACGACGGCGCCGTAGTCGAAGCGCAGACGCAGCGACGCCGCCATGGGCACCGCACCGGAGACGCCCTCGACGATGCGGACGACATCGGGGGCGACGTCGCGCTGCGGCATGAAGTCGGTGACCTTGACGGTGCCCTCGTCGGTCTCCCAGACCGATTCCAGCACGAGGGAGTCGCCGACGTAGCCGCGCCGCGTGCACCCGGCGCCGGCCTCCGCCACGGCCGGAGCGATCCGCCAGTGGCCGTTCTCCTCGTCCCCGAGGAGCGCCGCGAAGCAGGCGCCCGAGTCGAAGCGGGGCAGGCACAGCCAGTCGATGGATCCGTCCCGGCCCACCAGGGCGGTGGTCATCAGATCGCCGATCAGCGCGTAGTCCTCGATGCGTTGGTTCACGCGAGTCGTGTTCCCCGGTGATCCACCCACTAAGCGGCCCGACCGGGGGTGAGATCCACCCGCGCGCTCACGCCGTCCGGCCCGTGGACGAGGTCGGCGCCGAGGCCGGCGATCATGCGGTGGACGCGGGTGTTGTCCCGGCTGGTGCTGATGAGCAGCGTCCTGAAGCCGTCCGCCCGGGCGCGGTCGAGCAGGTGCCGGAGCACTGCGCCGCCCACCCCCGCGCTCCGGTGCCGCCGCCCGATCCACACCCCCGCCTCGACGGCTTCCGCCGGATCGGCGGTCCCCGACGGGCCGGCCGTTTCCGTAGAGCCGGCCACGGCCGGGGCAGGGGCTGGTACGACCGGGCACAACCGGGCGGCCCCCACCACGTCCGTCCCGACCAGGATGGCGAAGGTGGCCTCCACGGGCTCGGCGGACAGGGACCGCGTGCGGTGGAAGCGGAGGAACGCCGCCCGGGCCTCGGCGGTCCATCCGGTGGAGCCGGGCACCGCAGGCATCACCTCCAGCGGATCGGCGTCCGCCACCGCGGTGTCCAGCAGGGCGTCGAGCAGGTCGGGGTCGAGTTGTCGCAGGGCCACGTCGGAGCGCATGCCCGCATTCTGCCAAGACGCGGAAGGCGGGCGGCCTCCGCGGGTCAGTGGGTGCCGAGCTGGATCCACTGGGCGCGGCTGGGGACGCCGCGGGCGTTGAGGAGGAAGAGCATGTAGTGGCCGGGAGGGGCGTCGGCGGCGGTGGCGGGCGTGCGCAGGATGACGCCGTCGCCCCGGACGGCGGTGATGCGGAGTTCGAGGTGGCGCTGGCTGGTGTTCACGGCGTGCGTGACGGTCGTCGGGGCGAGCAGCACGGCGCGCCGGACCTCACCGGGGGTCGAGGTCCCGGCGCGGAACTCCGTGCCGTGGCCGAGGGACCGGGCCGGTACGCGGTCGAGCGAGGGGCGCGGGCCGCGATGCAGGTAGGCGGGCTCGTACAGTTCGATGCTGCCGTCCATGCCGTCGTGGATGTCCGGGTCGTTGGCGATCTGCTGGAGTTCGTCGCCGGTGACCATGATCCGCCCGTCGGGCAGCACGAGGGCGTTGGAGTGGTAGCCGCGGGGGAGCCGCTGGGCGGGCCCCAGCCGCCAGTGTCCGTCCGCGCCGCGGATCTCGGTCTGCCGGTACTTGAGGTCGGCCCGCGGGTTGAAGGGGCCGTTGCCGTAGTTGCGGGTGTCCAGGGCGCCGTTGACCGTGAGCAGGGTGGCGTCCGGCAGGATCAGCGTGTCGTCCTGCGTCCGCCCGAAGGCCCGCGGCTCCTCGGCGGTCCACGTCCCGCCCGAGAGCCGGTAGGTGTTCGGGTCGTGCGGGTCCCCGCCGAGGACGAGGACCGAGTCCGGTCCGCGGAATCCGGCGGGGAGCGGCACGGCCGAGCCGTATCCGCGGAAGTCGGCGGGCCGCCGGGCCAGCCCGGTGCGGGTCTCCTTCACCGGGTCGAAGAGCCACTGCTGGTCCGCGTCGCGCCCGAGCCCGTAGATCATGCCGTCCCGCAGCGAGAAGAGGTGCGGGTAGTCGTTGCGGAAGGGCGCGTCCGCCCCGAACCGCTCCACGGGGAGGTTGACCGGGAGGTCGTACCTGCGCCACGGCACGGGGCGCGAGCGCGCGGGGAAGCGCTCCACGACCGGGGTGGGCGTGCCCGTACCGCGTTCGGACTGGCCCGACATGATGAGCTGGCGCCCGTCCGCGCCGGTCACCACCGAGGGGTACCAGCGGCCCACGGACATGTCGCGGTTGCGGAACCAGGTCTCGGTCCACGGGTCGAAGACGAACGACAGCTTGGCGCCGGTCCCGCCCTTCCCGCCCACGTTGCCGCCGAACACGGCGACCATGCCGTTGGGCAGGAAGGCGTGGCCGGCGCAGAAGAACGGGGCCGGCCGGGGCACGTACGTCCCGTCCGGCATCAGGACGGTCGGCGGCTCGACCTTCTTGAAGGCGCGGGGGCCGGTGCCCCTGGCCGGGTCCCAGAGGTAGGCGCGGCCCGCGTTGGTGCGGCCGATCCGGTCGGTGGGGCCGGTCTCCTTGGTGGGGTCGGTGTTGACGCGCTCGAAGGAGAAGAGCAGCACCTTGCCCGTCGGCAGCTGGGCCACGTGGACGCCGAAGTCGGGGGAGGGGAAGTACTCCGTGAACCGGCCGGACGCGGCGGCGTCGAAGGCCGCGTTCGCCGCCCGCTGCGAGGCCGCCAGGGAATCGAGGCTCGCGCTGCGTGCGGCCTGCGGGTACTCGGGGGCGCCCGCGTTCCCGACGGCGGACCGCCGCCGGGCGTGCTCCCGAGCGTGCTCCTCGCCCAGCAGGGCGACCTCGCCGGGGTCGGGGACGGGGGGAGCGGCGGAGGCGGCCGCGGCGGGGGCGGCGGCCAGGGTCCCGCCGCCGGACGCGAGGGCGCCGGCGGCGCCGAGGACCAGGCAGGCGGCCAGGACGGCGGAGCGGAGGGGGGAGTGGACGGCGGGCCGGTGCGCGCGGGGCATGGGGCTCCTGGACACGAGAGGGGACGCCACCGGGTGATCTCCCGCACCCTCGGGCCGAATCGCGGCCCATAGTAGGAGAAAAGGGACGGCGCCCTCGGTGTGCCGCGCGCGGTGCCGCCCTGTCGCACGCAGACCCTGCGGCGACGGGGCAGCCGGGCGGCCGGAGCCCCGGGGCCGGATGCCCCGGCCCGTTCCCCGGGCCGGTGCCCCGGGTCTGCTCCCCGCGTCTGCTCCCCGGGCGGGAACCCCGGGTCCGGAGTCTCGGGTTCGCCCTCGGGCCAGATGCCCGGACCGGATGCCCGGGTTCGCCTCCGGGCCGGATGCTCGGGCCCGCTCCCCGGGCCGGATGCCCAGGCGGGAGCCGGTGCGCCGGGCGGGAGCCCCGGGTCCGTCCTCGGGCCAGATGCCCGGTCGGGCCCCGGCGGACGTCGGGCGCACTCCCCGAGCGGGCCCCGGCCGGAGCCTCGGGCCGGTGCCCCGGGCGGGAGTCTGTGGCCGAAGCCCCGGCTCAGATGGTCAGCCGGTGCCCCGGGCAGAAGTCGGGCCGGAGTCCCGGGCCCGCTCCCCGGGCGGGAACCCCGGGCCGGAGACCAGGGTTCGCCCCCCGGGCCGGATGCCCGGCCGGGGCCCGGGCGGACGTCGGGCCGGAGCTCTGGTCCGGAGCCCCGAGCCCGCTCCCCGAGCCCGCTCCCCGGGCGCAGGCCCCGGGCCGGTGCCCCGAGCCAGATGCCCGACCGGGCGGGATCCACTTCGGGATTCCCCAGCCCGATCCCCCGACCCGGCCCCCGGCCACCGGCGGGACCCCCCGCCACGCGGAATCCCGGCCGCTCCACCGCACGTACACTCGGCGCATGGGTCGCACTCGCACACGCGTCACGGGGAAGAGCCCGCACCGGGCCGCCCTCGCGCTGCGCGCGACCGCGGCCGCGCGGCCCGGGGCCCCCGCGGTCGGCGGGGCGGCGGCGTACGAGGCCGGGGCACCCCGGGCCGGGTGCGGGGCGCCGCACGGCCACGGCTAGCGGTCTTCCGCCGCAGCACCGTCCACCGCCACCCCCGCAGAGCGCACCCGCACCCGCACCGTCGCTCCCCGGGTCGCACCGTTCGCACCCGCTCTCCGCGGAGCCACGTACCGCCCGCGGGTGCGCGCACTTCTCACCGCAGCCACCGGCGCACCGCCGGAGCTGCCGCCTGGCCGCCGCCGCACGACCGGGCCGCGCGCCACCTTCGAAGGGACCACATGAAGCTCAGCGAGCTGTTGGCAGGGCACGACCACGAGGTCCTCCGGGGCGACCCTGACGCGGTGGCGATCACCGCGGGGCCCACCTTCGACGTCGACCGGGTGACCCCCGGATCGCTCTTCATCGCGGTTCCGGGGCACGTCGAGGGCGGCCCCGCCGCGGTCGGCCCGGCCCTCGCGCGCGGCGCCGCCGCCGTCCTCGTCGGCGCGGGGGTACCGACGGCCCCGGCGCCCGGCGGATGCCTCGTACGGGTGGCGGACACCCGCAAGGCGGCCGCCGTCGCCGCCTCCCGTTACTTCGGCGAACCCGGGCGGCAGATGGACGTGGTGGCCATCACCGGCACCAACGGCAAGACCTCCGTGTCCTACATGGTGGAGTCGGTGCTGCGGATCGCCGAGGGCGCGAAGGTGGGCGTCATCGGAACGGCCGGCAGCCGCATCGGCGACGAGCTGATCCCGATGCCCCGCTCGGCGCTGACCACCCCCGAATCGCCCGATCTGCAGTACCTGCTGGGCGCCATGCGCGACCGCGGAACCACCAGCGCCGTGCTGGAGGCCACCTCGATGGCCCTGTTGACGCACCGCGTGGACCGTACGTTCATCGACGTGGGCGTCTTCACCAACCTGACCCAGGACCACCTGGACGACCACGGCACGATGGACAACTACCGGGACGCCAAACTCCGCCTCTTCCAGGGGCTCTGCCGACGCGCCGTGGTCAACGTCGACGACCCGGTGGGCGCGGGCATCCGGGCGATGATGCCGGGCGCCGTGACCACGTACGCCCTGGACGCGGAGGCCGACTACCGGGCCACCGATCTGGTGCTAAACGCCTCGGGCACCCGCTTCACCCTGCACCACGCCGGGCAGCGGTACGCCGCCTCCCTTCCCGTCCCCGGCCGGTTCTCCGTCTCCAACGCGCTGGCCACCGTGGCGGCCTGCCACGTCCTGGGGCACGACCTGCCCGGGCTCGTGGCCGCGCTCGCCGTGATGCCCCCGGTGCCCGGCCGGTTCGAGCGGATGCGGACGCCGGACGGAACCTCGGTCATCGTGGACTACGCCCACTCGCCGGACTCGCTGGACAAGGTGCTGACGGCCATCCGCGGGTTCGCGGCCGGACGCGTCATCACGGTCTTCGGCTGCGGCGGGGACCGGGACACCACCAAGCGCGCCGAGATGGGGCGTATCGCGGGCACCCACTCCGACCTGTGCGTCCTGACCTCGGACAACCCCCGCCACGAGGACCCGGAGGGGATCCTGGACCAGATCGCGCCCGGTCTGGTGGCCACCGGTACGCCCTTCGAGCGGTTCACCGACCGCCGGGAGGCCGTGGCCCACGCCCTGTCCGTCGCCGGTCCCCTGGACACGGTCCTGATCGCGGGCAAGGGCAGCGAGCCGCACCAGATCGTCGGCGACCGGCTGTTCCCCTTCAGCGACATGGCCACGGTCCGCGAACTCGTCGGGCCGTAGCACGGGCGCGGGCGGGCGCGAGCGGGCGGCCGCGAGACGGTCCGCGCGCTCGGGCGTGTCGCCCGGATGGGTGTGGACGGAGCGCCCCGGCACGACAGGGCGTTCCGGCGCTCGTAGCGTCGTCAGCGTCAGGGGCCCATGCGGCCCGACAGGGTGAACTCTCCTGATGAGGGGCCATGTCGATGCAGTCGGACGCGCCGATATCGAACCTGCTGCGGGTCCACCGCGGCACCGCCGAACCCGAAGAACTCGCCGCGGTCGCGGTCGTGGTGGCCTGCCTCGTGGGCCGGGCCTCGCACGCCGCCCGCGAAGCCCGCCCCGCCCACCGGCCGGCCCGGGCCCCCCGCCACCGCCATCCGGGGCCGCGGGGCCACGGGTGCTGGGCGGGATGCTGGGCCTGCGGCTGACCGCGCCCGCCACTCCCGCGCAAGCGGTGACCCGGCCCGCCCGGGCCGGGCCCCCGCGAGGCGCGGTGACCCGGCTCGGCGAGGGCCCGGCGCCGCCCGGCCTCAGGCCGTGCGCAGCACCTGACGCAGTACGTCGGCCAGGACCGCCTCGGGGTCGGCCGCGGCCCCCTCCGCGCGCCAGGCCACGAACCCGTCCGGGCGGACCAGTACGGCGCCCGCGGCCGGCAGTTCGTGGGCCTGCGCCCAGTCGGCGTCGTCCGGCTGGACCAGATCGGCCCCCGAGTCCCCGGTCCCGATCGTGTAGGAGTCCAGCCGCGCGCCGGTGCGCCGGGCCGCCTCCCCGGCCGCGGCCGCCCACGGGGTGCCCGCAGAGCTGAGCAGGACGAACGAGCGCTCGTACAGGTCGAGGGTGGAGATCCGCTGCCCGGCCCGGGTCAGCCACAGGTGCGGCGCCCGCGTGCCGACGTCACCCGTCAGGCGCAGCCCGTCCGGGATGACCGGACGGCCGGGGTCGCCGCCGACGACCGCGCCGACCGGGTAGCAGTAGCCCATGGCCGTGGGCAGCACCCCGCTCTTGGGGCCGCCCCCGCCCATCACCGGCGGCGGCGCGTACCCGGGGTGGCTGTGTTCGGCCGAACGCGCCGACGCCCGCTCGCTGGTGGCCTTGGCCACGGGAAGCCGTTCGGCCTCGTAGGTGTCCAGCAGTTCGGCGCCGGCCGATCCGTCGAGCACCGCCGCGATCTTCCACGCCAGGTTGTGGCCGTCCTGGACGCCCGTGTTGGAGCCGAAGGCGCCGGTGGGGGACATCTCGTGGGCCGCGTCCCCGGCGAGGAACACCCGGCCGGAGGAGTACCGCACGGCCACCCGTTCGGCCGCGTGCCACGGGGCCTTCCCGCCGATCACCACGTCCAGGTCCGGGACGCCGATCGCCTCGCGGATCTGGCGCACGCACCGCTCCTCGGTGAAGTCCTCCAGCGTCTCGCCCCGGTCCGGGTGCCAGGGGGCGTGGAAGACCCACTGCGACCGGTTGTCCACCGGCAGCAGCGCCCCGTCCGCGCCCGGCCGGATCAGGTAGCAGACGATGAAGCGCAGGTCGCCCAGCACCTCGGTGAGCCGCTCCGAGCGGAAGGTGATGCTGACGTTGTGGAACAGCTCGCCGCCACCCGTCTGGGGGATGCGCAGGGCTTCCCGGACGGGGCTGCGCGGACCGTCCGCGGCGATCAGGAAGTCGGCGCGCACCCGGATGTGCTCGCCGGTCTCCCGGTCCTTCACCAGGGCGTCGACACCGTCCTCGTCCTGGGTGAAACTCATCAGTTCGGTGGAGAAGCGCACGTCGGCGCCCTGCGCCCGGCTCTGCGCGGCCAGTTCGGGCTCGATGTTGTTCTGACTGCACAGGCACCAGCCGGTGGGGCTGAAGCGGGCCAGCGCCCCGCCCGGGTCGATGGCCTTGACCAGCCAGTTGTGCTGGTCGCCGGTGAGCGATTCCGTCTGCAGGATGCCGTTGTTGCCCTCCAGCACGGACGCGGCCCGCCGGATCGCCGGTTCCGCTCCGGCCGTGCGGAACAGTTCCATGGTCCGGGCGTTGATCCCGCGTCCGCGCGGGTGCTCCGAGGTCCCGGCGTGCTTCTCGACGAGCAGGTGCCTGACCCCGTGACGGCTCAGGAACAGCGAAGTGGACAGGCCCACGAGGGAGCCGCCCACGACGAGGACCGGTACGCGGACATCGACGTTCTCTTCCATTGGCGAAGGGCTCCTGATTTCTGTGCGGGTCGGTGCGGGGCGGTGAAGTCCTTTGTGCGAAGTCCTTTATGCCCGGATCCGTCCGCAAGCCCGGGCGATTCGCCGGTTGTCACCCGCTTGATTGTGAGATGTAGCGGTACGTGGCGGTCGGGATGACCATGAGGGACAGCGGCACCGCCCCCGGACCGGAACGGGCTGGCCCCCACGTCTTCACGAAGGAGCGAGCAGATGACCAACACCCTGGCCGAACGGGTGTCACAGTCCGCCTTCGACGGCTCGATGCTCCGGGTCGTCCTGCTGATGGACCTCCACGAAGGGACCCAGCAGCGCTTCTTCGAGGCGTACGAGCAGCTCCGCCACGACATCGCGTCCGTCCCGGGCCACCTCGGCGACCAGCTCTGCCAGTCCTTCGAGAACCCCTCCCAATGGCTCATCACCAGCGAATGGGAGAGCGCGCCCCAGTACCTCGCCTGGGTCAACAGCGAGGCGCACGCCGAACAGGTCCGCCCGCTCGGCGCCTGCGCCCGCGCCATGAAGCCGCTCAAGTTCACCGTCCTGCGCGAGACGGGCAAGCGCTACGACGCCCCCGCCGCCCCCGCGGTACGGGCCCGGCTCCAGCCCGCGCCCCGGCTCGGCGCCGGCATCGTCCGCCACGGCCTCACCTTCACGGTCAAGCCCGGCAGCGAGGACGCGGTGGCGGAGATCCTCTCCTCCTACGCCTCCCCGGCCGCCCGGGTCGACGACCACACCCGGCTGCGCCGCACCTCCCTCTTCATGCACGGCAACCGGGTCGTGCGTACGGTCGAGGTCCAGGGCGACCTGATGGCGGCCCTGCGGCACGTGTCCGAACAGCCCGAGGTCCGCGCCGTGGAGGAGGCCCTGAACCCCTACCTGGAACAGGACCGGGACCTGGCCGACCCGGAATCGGCCCGCATGTTCTTCATGCGCGCCGGACTCCCCGCGGTCCACCACATCGCCGCCCCCGAGGAGGAGCCGGGCGCGGCCGACGTCCACCGCCACGCCGTCCTCTACCCCGCCAAGCCCGGCTGCGGGCCCGCCCTCGCCCGGTTCCTCTCCCGGCAGGACGAGGCCGCGGCCCGGCGCCCCGGCGGGCCGGTGCGCAGCAGCAGCATCTTCCAGCGCGACGACGTCGTCGTGCGCCTCCTGGACGTGAGCGGTCCCCCCGAGGCGCGCCCCGCGGCCGCCGTCGGCCTCGAGGGACCCCGCGCGGCGGCGGTCCTGGCGCGGCTGCTCGCCGGACCGGCCGGGCACGCCCCGGCCGCGCCCCGCCCCATGAAGCTGATCACGGACCGCCACGCACCCGCGGCGTCCTGATCCGGCCGCGGCGACCGCCCGCACACGGCGGTTGCCCCGCGGCGCCCTTCCACCCCCGTACCCCCAGCCACGACAGCCTCGCGCAGGCTCCGTCTCCGCCCGGAGGAAGTCCGCCATGACCAGAGAACGCCCACGCATCGTCGACCTCAGCGAGACGCAGCCCAACACCCGGCGCGGAGGAGATCTGCGAGCCGTGCTCACACCGACGTCGGTGGGCTGCACCAGCGGTTTCATGGGCCTGGCGGTGATGGCCCCCGGAGAATCCATCGCCGAGCACTACCACCCGTACTCCGAGGAGTTCGTGTACGTGGTGGCCGGACACCTCGAGGTCGACCTCGACGGCGAGCCCCACCCGCTGCGCACCGACCAGGGGCTCCTGGTTCCGCTCAACGTGCGCCACCGGTTCCGCAACGTCGGCGACACCGAGGCGCGCATGGTCTTCCACCTCGGCCCGCTCGCCCCCCGGCCCGAACTGGGCCACGTCGACACCGAGGAGGCGGCGCACGCGACCACCCACGCGACGGCGCACACGACGGCCGTCGAATGGGATCGCCCGCCGGACCGTACGGGAGCGGTGTCGTGACCCGCCGCCGGGTGGCCGTCACCGGAGTCGGCGTCGTCGCGCCCGGCGGCATCGGCACGGCCGCCTTCTGGGACCTGCTGTCCCACGGGCGTACGGCGACCCGTGGGATCACCCTCTTCGATCCCGCCGGCTTCCGCTCCCGGATCGCCGCGGAGGTCGACTTCGACCCCGCCGCGCACGGCCTCGACGAGGACGCGACGGCCCGCGCGGACCGGTACATCCAGTTCGCGCTGGTCGCCGCCCGGGAGGCGGTGGCCGACGCGGGCCTCGACCTCACCGGCGACGCGGGCTGGCGCACCGGCGTCTCCCTCGGCACCGCCGTCGGCGGCACCACCCGCCTGGAGCACGACTACGTCGCCGTCAGCCAGCGGGGCGAGTGGTGGGACGTGGACGAGCACCTCGCCTCGCCCTTCCTGCACCGCGCGTTCACCCCCGCCACCCTCGCCTCGGCGGTGGCGGAGCAGACGGGCGCGCGGGGGCCGGTACAGACCGTGTCCACCGGCTGCACCTCCGGCCTCGACGCGATCGGGTACGCCGTCCACTCCATCCAGGAGGGGCGGATGGACGTCTGCGTCGCGGGCGCCTCCGACTCTCCCGTGTCCCCCATCACGGTCGCCTGCTTCGACGCCATCAAGGCGACCTCGGCGAACAACGACGACCCGGCCCACGCCTCCCGGCCCTTCGACGCGCACCGCGACGGATTCGTCCTCGGCGAGGGCGGCGCCGTCCTCGTCCTGGAAGAGCTGGAGCACGCCCGGGCCCGCGGCGCCACCGTCTACTGCGAGATCGGCGGGTACGCCACCTTCGGCAACGCCCACCACATGACGGGGCTCACCTCCGAGGGCCTGGAAATGGCCCGGGCCATCGAAACCGCCCTAGGGCAGGCCCGGATCGCCGCCTCGGACGTCGACTACGTCAACGCGCACGGCTCCGGCACCAAGCAGAACGACCGGCACGAGACCGCGGCCGTCAAACGCGTCCTGGGCGACCACGCCTACAAGACCCCGATGAGTTCCATCAAATCGATGGTGGGGCACTCGCTCGGCGCCATCGGCGCCATCGAACTGGCCGCCTGCGTCCTGGCGCTCCGCCACCAGGTAGTCCCCCCGACCGCCAACTACGAGACCCCCGACCCCGAATGCGACCTGGACTACGTACCGCGCACCGCCCGGGAACACCGGCTGCGCAGCGTGCTCTCCGTCGGCAGCGGGTTCGGCGGCTTCCAGTCCGCGGTGGTCATGTCCCAGCCGAAGGAGGTGAGCGTGTGAACGCCGCCCCCCGCACCGGCGGCCGGTCGCCCGGCCCCCCGGCGGTCGTCATCACGGGCGTCGGGGTCGTCGCACCCAACGGGACCGGCGCCGACGCCTTCTGGAAGGCCACGCAGGCCGGGGACGCGGTCATCGGCCGGATCACCCGGCAGGGCTGCGAACACCTGCCGCTGCGCGTCGTGGGCGAGGTCCGCGGCTTCGACCCGGGCACCCTCGTCGAGGACCGCTTCCTCGTCCAGACCGACCGGTTCAGCCACCACGCCCTCGCCGCGGCCGACCTCGCCCTGGAACACGCCCGGCTCGGCCGCGCGGACTACGAGGACGACCCCTACTCCGTGGGCGTGGTCACCGCCGCGGGCTCCGGCGGCGGCGAGTTCGGGCAGCGCGAGCTGCAGCGGCTCTGGGGACAGGGCCCCCGCTACGTCGGCCCGTACCAGTCCATCGCCTGGTTCTACGCGGCGAGCACCGGCCAGGTCTCCATCCGGCGCGGGTTCAAGGGCCCCTGCGGGGTGCTGGCCAGCGACGAGGCGGGCGGCCTGGACGCCTTCGCCCACGCAGCCCGGGCCGTCCGCCAGGGCAGCCGCGCCATGCTGGTCGGCGCGACGGAGGCACCGCTGGCCCCGTACTCGGTGGTCTGCCAGCTCGGGTACGAGGGGCTGAGCCTCAGCGACGACCCCGAACGGGCCTACCGCCCCTTCACCGACAAGGCCTGCGGCTTCGTCCCGGCCGAGGGCGGCGCCATGTTCGTCGTCGAGGACGGACGGGCCGCCGTGGCGCGCGGCGCCCCCGTGCGCGCCGAACTGGCCGGGCACGCGGCGACCTTCACCGGACCCGGCCGCTGGGCGGAGTCCGCGGAGGGCCTCGCCCGGGCCATCGGCGGCGCGCTGCGCGAGGCGGGCTGCGCCCCCGAGGAGGTCGACGTCGTCTTCGCGGACGCCCTCGGCACCCCGGAGGCCGACGCCGCCGAGGCCCGCGCGCTGCACGCGGCCCTGGGGGCCCACGGCCGCAAGGTGGCCGTCACCGCCCCCAAGAGCGGCATCGGGCGCGCCTATTGCGCGGCCGGAACCCTCGACGTCGCCGCCGCCGTCCTGGCCCTGGAGCACGGCATCCTCCCGCCCACCCCGAACGTCTTCGACGTGTGCCACGACCTGGACGTGGTCACGGGCGGCGCCCGCTCCGCGGAGCTGCGCACCGCCCTCGTGCTGAGCCGGGGCCTGATGGGCTCCAACTCGGCGCTCGTGATCCGCAGTCAGCACCCGTGACCCACGGAAGAAGCAGTCGCAGAGAGAAGGCACCCACCATGTCCGACCGACTCACCCTGGAAGAACTGGCGGCCCTGATGAAGACCGCCGGCATCACCGTCGACCCCGCCGAGCTGGCGAGCCGTCCGGACGCCGTGTTCGACGACTACGGCCTCGACTCGCTGGGGCTGCTCGGCATCGTCGGTGAACTGGAGAACCGGCGCGGCCGCGCGCTGCCCGCCGACGCGGACCGCTGCAAGAGCCCCGCCGAATTCCTCGACCTGGTCAACAGCAGCCTGATGACGGGAGCCTGACATGGCCGGCCACACCGACAACGAGATCACCGTCAAGGCGCCCGTCGACCTCGTCTGGGAGATGACCAACGACCTCCCCAACTGGCCGCGGCTCTTCAGCGAGTACGCGTCGATCGACATCCTCGAAGAGGCCGGCGACACCACCCGGTTCCGGCTGGCGATGCACCCGGACGAGAACGGCGTCGTGTGGAGCTGGGTCTCCGAGCGCACCGTCGACCGCGACGGCCTGACCGTCCGGGCCCGCCGCGTCGAGACCGGACCGTTCGCGCACATGAACATCCACTGGGAGTACGCCCCCGTCCCCGGCGGCACCCGGATGCGCTGGGTGCAGGACTTCGCGATGAAGCCGGAGGCCCCCATCGACGATGCGGGCATGACGGACCGGATCAACCACAACTCCCGGATCCAGATGGAACTCATCCGCGAGAAGATCGAGCAGCACAGCCGGGAGAACCCCGTCCCCGTCGCCGGCAGCCGCTGACCCGCCACCCCGCGCAGAAAGGCCGTCCCCTCCGATGCACCAAGCGCTCATCGTGGCCCGCATGGCGCCCGGTTCCGCACCCGACATCGCCGATCTGTTCGCGGCCTCGGACGCGGGCGAGCTGCCCCACCTGGTCGGCGTCAGGCGCCGCAGTCTGTTCCAGTTCGGCGAGGTGTACATGCATTTGATCGAGTCCGACAGCGCGCCGGGCCCGGCCATCGCCCAGGTCACCGACCATCCGGAGTTCCGCAGCCTCAGCGAGAGCCTCTCCCGCTACATCAGCCCGCACGACCCCGACACCTGGCGCGGGCCGAAGGACGCGATGGCCCAGCGGTTCTACCGCTGGGAGCGCCCCGCAGGCTGACGGCGACCGTCTCACGGCGACCGGCCGACGGTCCGGCCGGACAGCCCCCGTACGACCCGCACGGCCCCGGGCCGGGACGGGCGCCGCGGTACCCACCGCACGGCGCTCCGCCCCGGCCCGTCGTGCTACCGGGGCAGCCGGAGCACGTCCGTCGCCGGCCCCGGTGCGCCGGCGGGGGCCGCGGGCGCGGGGCCGAGGGTCGTCGTCCCCGGAGCCGCGCGGTGGCCGAGCCCGGTCCGGTACGCGTCCAGCGCGGCCTCCGTGCGCCCGGCGCGCCGCAGCAGGTCACCCAGCAGCCGGCACAGGTCGGCGAGGTCCCCCGAGGCCCCGCTGCGCTCCAGCAGGGCCAGCGCCCGCACGTAGTGCTCCTCGGCCGCCGCTGCGTCCCCGCGCTCCTCGGCGATCAGCCCGAGCAGCCGGTGCGCCCCGCCCGCGTGCACCGCGCCGTGCCGGTCGCCCAGCTCCAGCAGCTCCGACAGCAGCGCCGCCGCCTCCTCGCGGCGGCCGAGGCGCCGCAGCACGTCGGCCAGCTCCACCTCGACCTGCGCCGTGTAGAGCGCGGCCCGGCGCGCAGCGAGCATGTCCCGCGCCGTGCGCAACTCCGCTTCGGCCGCCTGGAGTTCGCCGTTCTGCGCCTGTACGTACCCCCGCATCCAGTGGCAGTGCGCCAGGTCGGTCCCCAGCCGCAACTGGCGGTAGATCGCCTGCGCCTTGGCCAGCGAGGCGTCGGCGTCGGCGGGCCGCCCCTCCGCGAGGAAGGTCCGGGCCACCTGCCGGTGCATCCCCGCGACCAGCGCCGGATCACCGACCCGGGGCGCGAGGGCCAGCGCGAGTTCGGCCGCGTGCGCGGCCCGGGCGTGCGCGCCCATGTCGATGTACGGCCCGATGACGGCGGCGTAGAGCAGCAGCAGCGCCTCCGGGTCGGGCAGTCCGCTCGCGTTCAGTTCGTCGATGGTCGATTCGAGGAGGTAGCAGGCGTAGCGCAGTTCACCGGCGAGCAGCATGGCCACCGCGCGGCCCCGGATCGGGCGCGCCCGGCGGTGCAGCGGCTCGCCCTCCAGCAGTCGCTCCGCCTCCTCGAACCGGGCCACCGCGTCGCCGAGTTCACCCGCTTCCAGCGCGCAGTCGCCGAGGCCCAGCAGGGCCTCGGCCCGCTCCGCGGTGAGGCCGAGGGCCTCGGCCTCGGTCAGGAGCCGCCGGTAGTGGTCGGCGGCCTCGTCGGCGTCGCCGGTGGCCAGTGCCCGCTGGGCGTCGGTGAGGGCGAGCCGTAGCTCGGTCGCCAGGTGGGCGGGCCTGCCGGTAGCCAGTTCCTCGTAGCTGACGTCCAGGCGCCCGGCGAGGAAGCGCAGGGCCGTCTCGGACGGCCGGACCCGGCCGGACTCCAGCGTGGAGACGTAGGCGGCGCTGTAGGAGGGCTCGGCCAACTGCTTCTGGGTCAGCCCGCGCTCGCCCCGCAGCCGCTGCACCCTGCGTCCGATCTCGGCCGGTTCGTCCATTGTTGCTCCCTGGTCCATCCCGCCAACACGACGCTCACCGAACAGTATTGGGGCGTGCGGACCATTGCGCACGCCTCCCGCGCCCCCTAATTTAAGCATCCGATTCAGTCTGTTTAACCGGCTGCTTAACTTCCTGTTCCCGGGGGCACCTCATGAGACCAGTCATCCGCCCGGCCCTGCGCGCGACCGCGCTGGCGTGCTGCGCCACCGTCGCCCTGCTGGCCGTCGGACCGGGCGGCGCCAGCGCCGATCCCGCGCCGCGGCCGACCGCCGCACCGCCCGGCGCCACCCGCGTACCCGTGGAGGTACCCGGGCCGGAGCGCGGGGAGGCGGCCGGGTCCGGGTCGGTACAAGTGCCGTCCGAGGGCCGCGCGAAGCCCGCGCTGCGGCTCCCGGAGGCCGAGCGGACGGCCGACGGGGCGGTCACCAAGATGATCGACAACGGTCCGGTGGCCGACCGCCTTGACATCGTGGTCGTGGGTGACGGCTACACCGCCGCCGAACTGGACCGCTTCCACACCGACGCCAAGGAGAAGTGGGCGGAGCTGAGCGCGGTCGAGCCCTACGCGAGCTACCGCAACCTCTTCAACGTCTGGACGGTCGACGCTGTCTCCCGGCAGTCCGGGGTCACCGGTGACCCCGACGCGACGACGGTGCGCGACACCGCGCTCGGCTCGTACTTCTGGTGCGAGGGGATCGAGCGGCTGCTCTGCGTCGACCAGCCGAAGGTGGACGGGTACGTGGCGAAGGCGCCCGCCGCCGACCTGGTGATCGTCCTCGCCAACAGCGCCAAGTACGGCGGCGCGGGCTACAACGAGCGCAGCGCGACCCTCGGCTACGAGGGCATATCGACCGCCTCGGCGGGCCACCCGAAGTCCGGCCAGGTCGCCATCCACGAGACCGGTCACTCGCTGGGCAAGCTCGCCGACGAGTACTTCTACCCCGGCGTCCCGGAGTACGAGCACTACACCGGTCCCGAGCCCGTCGACCCCAACACTTCGACGCTGGCGGCCGGTCCGATGGGCGGGCAGCGGGCCAAGTGGTACCGCTGGCTGGGGGAGACCTCGCCCGACGGCGGCACGGTCGGCGCGTACGAGGGCGGCGGCTACTTCGTCTCCGGTCTCTACCGGCCCACCGACGCCTCGATCATGCGGGTCCTCGGCAAGCCCTTCAACCTGCCCGGTGTCGAGGCGATGATCGCCGGGTTCCACCAGCACGCACACCTGGTCACCCCGCTCGCCCCGACCGGGCGCACGCTGCGCCTGCGGGACACCGCGAAGATCTCCGTGCCCCGGCTGACCGGCCAGGGCGGACGGCAGCCGGTGGTGCGCTGGTACCTGGACGGGCGGGAGCAGAAGCGGCTCGCGGGCCGGACCGACGTACGCGTCGCCGACCTGTGGCTCTTCGACCTGCGCCCGCACCGGCTGACCGTCACGGCCGAGGACCGCACGCCCTCCGTGCGCGACCCGGAGATCGCCCGCGGCCTGCGGTCGTCGGCCGAGTGGCAG
Source organism: Streptomyces sp. NPDC006529 (assembly GCF_040611795.1). Classification (NCBI taxonomy): domain Bacteria; kingdom Bacillati; phylum Actinomycetota; class Actinomycetes; order Kitasatosporales; family Streptomycetaceae; genus Streptomyces; species Streptomyces sp. NPDC006529. Next base: position 59,244 of record NZ_JBEXPB010000036.1, read on the forward strand.
GTCCGCCTCTGAGGGCGGACCCCGCCGCAGTTCCCTTGGGCTAGAAGACGCCGCGGGTGGTCTGGAGGTAGTAGGCCACCAGCCCCACCACGCAGGCGACGACCAGCCACGACGTGAAACCGGTGTGCCGCCGCCCGGAGCGGCGCCCGGCACGCCGGGGGCGCCCGGCGCGACGGGGTCCCGCCGCGCCTGCCGCGTCGGCGGGGCCCGACGCCGTCTCGGCCAGCAGCCGGCGGCAGGCCGTGGCCAGTTCGGCCGTCCCGGCCGAGCGCCGGGCGACCGCCTCGCAGCGGGCCGGGGCCGTCGTACCGCCGTCGAGGATGCGCCCGGCGCGCAGCAGCACCTCGTCGGCTCCGGCGCCCGAGGACAGGCTGATCCACCGCCGCACGTGATCCCCCCGGATCACCACCACACCCGACCGGTCGCGGTAGACGGTGTGCTCCCGCCACAGCACCGCGGCCAACTCCGCTGCCAAATCTCTTAGTTGCGCGCTCATCAACGCACCCCCGCTTCGCCGGATATTCGAACAAACAGGTGATCCTAGCGACCGCGGTGCCCCGCGCGGGGTGCGGGGTCCCGTCCGGCAGTCGGCGCGTCCGCCCGTCGGTCCGTCGGCGGGCCGGGGGGCTACCTGAGGTCCATCCCCGGATCGTCGATCCGGCTCTCCTGCTCGCTCTGCTCCCGCAGGCGCCGGGCCCTGTCCCGGAGCCGCTCGCGGTCCTGCGGGTCGGCGGCCCGCTCGGCCGCCTCGCTCAGTTCCCGCGCCTTCGCGCGCAGCTGCCCCGCCCGGCCGCCGGGCTCGCCTGCACCGCTCATGATCGCTCCTCTGGTCGACGGGGACAGCGGGCGCATTCAGCGAAGCAGCAGCGCGGCGCATCCGCATCCCGGAGCATCACGGAGCGTGACCAGGCGCCCCGGGGTGGCGGTCCGCCGGGTCGCAGCGGCCTACGCGGGGAGCGCCCGCGTCCACTCCTGCAGCTCGACCAGGTTGCCCTCGGGGTCGGCGAGGTGTGCCACTCGGAGCCGGTCGCCCAGTGCGACCGGCTCCCGCAGGAACGCGGCGCCGCGCGCGGTGAGTTCCGCGTGCGCGGCATCGAGGTCGTCGACCCGGAGCGCGATCAGCGCCCGGTGGCCGGCGGGCGCGTCCGCGAGCGCTCCGACCACGGCGGTCATCAGGGACCGGTCGTGGAGGGCGATAGCGGCGCTGCCGCCGTCGGGAGAGAGCTTGGCGTAGGGCCCCCGCTCGTCGTCGGCCTGCGGGATGAGGCCGAGCACGTCCCGGTAGAAGCGGTAGCAGGCCGGAAAGTCCGTGACCAGCAGGCGGATCTGAGTGAGTTCCATGCTGATTTTCATGCCGTGGAGCCTAGGGCACGCCCCTGCGGGAGCCCTGCCCCGGCCGCCCGTCCGCCCTCCACCTGGACGTTCGTCCCGGGGGAGGTTGACAGGAGAGATCGGCCGACTCCATCATCAATCCACTAGTCACATAGTGGATTGATGGAAAGGGGGGTGTGCGGAACATGACCACTTCCGGCACGGCACGTGCCCGGTGGGCCGTGGAGTCAGACGGCCTGGGAAAGAAGTACCGGCGCGGATGGGCGCTGCGGGACTGCTCGTTCCGGATCCCGGCCGGGCGGGTCTGCGCCCTGGTGGGGCCGAACGGTGCGGGCAAGAGCACCCTGCTGGGCCTGGCGGCCGGGCTGGACCGGCCGACGGAGGGGGAGCTGCGGATCTTCGGGGTCCCCGCCGGAACTCCGGCCGGGATGCCCCGCTGGTCCTACCTGGCCCAGGACAAGCCGCTCTTCAAGCGGTTCACCGTCGCGGACCACCTGCGGATGGGCCGGGAACTCAACCCGGGCTGGGACCAGGACACCGCCGAGCGGATCGTGGCGGAGGGCCGGATCGAGACGACCGCCCGCACCGGTCGGCTCTCGGGCGGCCAGCGCACCCGCGTGGCCCTCGCGCTCGCCTTCGGCAAGCGCCCCGAACTCCTGCTCCTGGACGAGCCGTTGGCCGACCTCGACCCGGTGGCCCGGGACGAGATGGGCGCCCTGCTGATGGCGGAGGCGGCCGAACACGGCACCACCGTCGTCATGTCCTCCCACATCCTGGCGGAGCTGGAGGGCATGTGCGACTACGTCCTGGTCCTCGCCGACGGCCGGGTCCGCATGGCGGGTGAGGCCGACGAACTGGTGGCCATGCACTCCGTGGTCACGGGGGTGACCGCCGACGGGGAGCTGCCCGCGGCGCTCCACGACCACACCGTCATCGAAGCCCGCACCGCCGGACGGCAGTTCACCGCGATGGTGCGGCGCCAAGGAGCCCTCAGCGGCGACTGGCAGCGTCTCGAACCCGCGATGGAGGAAGTCCTCCTCGCCTACCTCCGCTCGCCGCAGGCGCCCGCACTGCTGTCCCCGGCCGCCGTTCCCACCCACCGAGAGGAAGGCGCGGCATGAGCGCGCTCACCCGGCACACCACCGACCACGGACCCGCCCGTCAGGGAACCGCCCCGGGCCGCCCCGGCCGGCTGCGCGGTCTGGCGTGGCTCGTCGCGCGCCAGCACCGCACCGTCCTGATCGCCGTCGTCGCGCTGACCGTCCTCGGCGCCGCCTGGACCGTCTACCAGCGGGGCGCGATGCTCGATGTCCTGCACGCCGCCGGCTGGCCCGGCGCCCTGAAGGACTCGGAAGTCTCCAACCGGGTCGGCAACGACTTCAACAGCTACGGCGCCTACCTGACCCAGCTGCCCGTCCTCCTCGGCGTCTTCCTCGGCGCCCCGCTGATCGCGGCGGACCGGGAAGCGGGCACGGCGGGCCTCGTCACCACCCAGTCGGTGACCCGCGGGCAGTGGCTGCGCTGGAAACTGCTCTTCGCCCTGGTCCTGGCCGTCGTCAGCACCGGGACGCTGAGCGCGCTGCACACCTGGTGGTGGCATTCCATCGCCCCCTTCGGCGCGGGCGACTGGCTCCAGGGGTCGGTCTTCGGCGCCACCGGGCCGGTCCTGGTCGCGACGACCCTGTTCACCACCGCGCTGGGCATCGCCATCGGGGTCGTGGTGCGGCGCACCGTGGCCGCGATGGCCCTCACCTACTTCGCCGCCGCCGCGGTCACCTTCGCGCTCCAGGAGTTCCGGTTCCAGCTGGCCACCCCGCACCGCATCACGTACCCGTTCGGCGGTGACTACCCCGTGCTCGACCGTGCGGTGCAGACGGACCAGTGGGTGGGCACCGCCTCCGGCAAGCTCTACGGCTTCGGCACCTGCGTGCACGACGCGGCCCCGGACGCCTGCCGTGCCAAGCTCGGCATCGTCAACTCGGTCTGGGAGTATTTCAGTTACGACCAGATGGCCGTCATGCAGTGGACCGAGGCGGGGATCTACCTCGTCCTGGCCGCCGCCGCGACCGGCCTGGCCCTGTGGTGGAACCGCCGGTTCCCGCGCTAGCACGAACGGCACCCGCCGGCATGCGACAGCAGCAACCGAACGACGAGCGAGGAGGCAGGACCACGTGGTCGTGTTCCGTATCGAACGCCGGGCAGGTCTGCCCACCTACCTCCAGATCGTCTCGCAGGTGGAGCAGGCGCTGCGGATGGGCGCCCTGGTCGAAGGGGACAAGCTGCCCACCGCGGCACAGGTGGCGGCCAGTACGAAGGTCAACCCCAACACCACGCTGAAGGCCTACCGGGAGCTGGAACGGGCCGGGCTGGTCGAAGTGCGCCAGGGCGCGGGCACGTTCATCACCCGCACCCTGGTCACCCCCGGAACCGGTCCCGGATCCGTGCTGCGCGCGCGGCTCGCGGAGTGGATGGGCGAGGCGCGGGACGAGGGCCTGTCCGCAGAGGAGGTGACCACCCTGTTCGACGGGGTGCTCGCCGAGACCTTCCCGGCGGCCCGCGGGGAGCCGGACGCGGAAGGCTAGGGGAGAGCCTCTCCTGCCGCCGCGGCCGGTCCGACGGTGACGACCGACTTGCCGCGGACCCGGTGCTCCGCCAGGCTCCGGACGGCCTCCGGGGCCTCGCGCAGCGGGTACGTCCGGTCCAGGGCGGGGGTCACCAGCCCCGCCCCGACAAACTCGGCGAGCACCAGCAGGTCCTCGTATCTGGGCACCGCGACCATCGGCCGCAACCGCTGGCCGACGAACGGCGACAGCAGTGCGGCCCCCAGCAGCCGCCCCATCCCGCCGGTCCACCGCCCCCCGGTCTCGTCGCCCACCAGCACGAGCGTCCCCCGGGGGGCGAGGACCGTGCGTAGCCGGGACACCGGCCGGCCCCCCGCCAGGTCGAGGACGAGGTCGTAGCGGCGCGGGGCCCCGTCCCCCGCGCCCGCACCGCCCGCGATGTCCTCCCGCGTGTAGTCGATGACGCGGTCCGCGCCCAGCGAGCGCACCAGATCCGCCTTCGCGGTGCCGCACACCCCCGTCACGTCCGCGCCGTACGCCTTGGCGAGCTGTACGGCGTACGATCCGACGCCCCCGGAGGCCCCGATGACCAGCACCCGCTGCCCCGCCGCCAACCGGCCGACGTCCCGCAGGGCTTGCAGGGCCGTGAGCCCGGACACCGGCAGCGCGGCGGCCTGTTCGAAGCTCAGGGAGGGCGGCTTGGGAGCGAGGGTCGCCTGCGGCGCGCACGCGTACTCGGCGAAGGCCCCCTTGCCGACCCCGAACACCTCGTCGCCGGGCCGCAGCCGCGTCACCTTCGCGCCGACCTGCTCGGCCGTCCCGGCGAGGTCCATGCCCGGGACGCGCTGTCCGGGCCGCCGCAGTCCGTAGCCCATGAGCCGGACCGGATAGGGCGTTCCCGTCATCAGATGGCAGACGCCCGCGTCGACCCCGGCGGCGCGCACCCGCACGAGGACATCGTCGTCCCCGGGCACGGGCCGCTCCACGTCGGGGTCGAACCGCATCGCGTCGGCCGTGCCGTACGCGTCCTGAACGATGGCCTTCATCGTGTGCCGTCCCCGTGGTCGCCTTCGGTGCCCTGTGTCGGGCCGGTGGTCTTGCCGCTGCCTGCCGCGTCCTCGTCGTCCGGGTACTGGAAGACCTCTTCCAGGGGGACCCCGAAGACGCGGGCGATCCGGAACGCCATCTGGAGCGAGGGGGAGTAGCGCCCCTTCTCGATCGCGATGACCGTCTGGCGCGTCACGCCGGTGCGGTCCGCCAGCTCGGCCTGGGTCATCTCCCCGTGCGCGAACCGCAGGGCGCGGATGCTGTTGGTGACCTCCGTCGGCTTCACCATCCCTGGAACCCCCACCGGTAGGCGGCGATCCGCGCCGTGGAACCGAGCACCGCCGACAGGACGAAGGCCAGGTAGACGACGTTGGCGATCCAGAAGTAGTCCAGCTCGGCCATCGCCATCAGCAGCGCCGTGACGCCGCCCAGGACCAGGAACCACTGTCCGACGTGCTGCCCGAACCGGCCGATCTCCCGGTCGCGCTGATCCGTTCTGCGGCCGCTCCCCGGCGAGCCGATGCCGACGGCGATGTTGACCGCGATCGTGGTCCCGATCGCCCCGCCGATCGACCACAGCATCAGGGGGGCGTACGCCACGCCGACGGGGGAGCCGCCCCCCGCCCGGCCCAGCACCAGGGCGACGTAGACCGCGTACGCCGCGACGGCCACCAGCCCCGTGGTCCAGGCGCGCTTCTCTTCGAACGACACGTGCGCTCTCCGTTCCCGTGCGGGGCGTCCCACGCCATGTAAAACATCTTTGACACCTGGAACGTACGGTCTGCTTGACCTCATGTCAACGATTCTTTACTTCACGGGGAGGTGAAGGGCATGCGTCACCCGCCCGGACGAGTCGGGGGCCCCGATATGGAACGGATCGTCACGCACGGCGCTCTACCCTGACGCGCACCGACGCGGGTGCGCCCGGGCCCGCGGCCCGGCCCGCTCCCACGCAGAGAGCAGTTCTGATCCGTGAGTCTGATGAGTAACGCGTTCCTGGTGACGGTCCTGCTGGGCACCGTGGGGGTGTTCGCGGCAGCGGTGTGGCTGTGGCCCCGGCTCGCGCGCCGCAGCGGACGGGCCGTGCTGGGGCGCGTCGGCCTGATCCTCACCGCGCAGGTGCTGGTCCTGGCCTCGGTCGGACTCGTGGCGAACCGGACCTTCCTGCTCTACGGATCGTGGGGCGACCTGTTCGCCGGCCAGAAGACGCAAGTCCCGCAGAGCGGTGGGGCGCCCGGCGGCGCGTCCGTCAAGGTCCTCGGCCGGCAGAAGCCCGAGGTCCCCGGCAGCGCCGATCCCCGCTCGGCCGGGGTGGTCGAGAAGGTCGTGCTGCAGGGCGAGAAGTCCCGGCAGGGCGGGGAGGCGTACGTGTACCTGCCGCCGGAGTACTTCCAGAAGGGGAACGAGCAGCGGACGTTCCCCGCCGCCGTCGTCCTCACCGGCTACCCGGGCATGGCCGAGAACCTGGTCCGCAACCTGCGCTACCCGAGGACGGCGTGGACGCTGGCCAAGGAGAAGAAGATGCCGCCAATGATCCTGGTGATGATGCGGCCCACCGTCGTGCCGTTCAACTCGCAGTGCATCGACATCCCGGGCGGCCCGGCCACGGAGACCTTCTTCGGGACCGACCTGCCCCGGACGCTCTCCCGGACCTACCGGACCGGCACCGGACCCAGGAACTGGGGCATCATCGGCGACTCCACCGGCGGCTACTGCGCGCTGAAGATGGGGCTCCAGCACCAGGAGAGCTACTCGGTGGCGGTCGGCCTGTCGGCCGACTACAAGCCCGAGGTGGACGCGCAGTCCGGTGACCTCTTCCACGGTGACAAGAAGCTGGAGAAGCGCTCCGACCTGATGACGAACCTGGAGCAGCTGCCGAAGGGCAAGTCCTCCTTCCTGGTGACCACCTCCCTCATCGGCGAGTCCAACCTCAAGCCGACGCGGGAGTTCATCGAGAAGGCCAAGGGCCGCGCGAACGTCTCCTCGATCACCCTCGACAGCGGCGGCCACGGCTTCAACACCTGGCGCCGGGAGATCCCGCCCGCCCTGGAGTGGATGGGCGCCCGCCTGGGCAAGTGACGGCCGGAGCCGCGCGGGATCCCGCTACGGGCCGGGGGCGCGCAGCGTCTGGCGGACCGACCACAGGACCGAGACCAGCGGTACCGCCACCACCGCGCCCACCACCCCGGCGGCGATGGCCCCCGCGATCACGGACAGCGCCACCACCACGGGGTGCAGCCGCACGGCCCAGCTCATCACCAGCGGGTGCAGCAGGTGCCCCTCGATCTGGCCGATGACCACGATCAGCACGACCACCAGGGCGGCGATCAGCGGCCCCTTGACGGCGAGCGCCACGACGGCGGCCACGGCGAGCGCCACCGGGGAGCCGACCAGCGGGATGAACGCGGCGAAGAACTCCAGCAGGGCGAGCGGTACCGCCAGCGGCACCCCGAGCAGCAGCAGCGCGATGCACACGAGCACGGCGTTGGTGCCGGCCACCAGCACGATGCCGTGGGTGTACCCGGTGAACGTCCGCCACGCCGCCCGCCCCGCGACCGCGACCCGCTCCCGCGCGTCCCGGGGCAACTGGGCGCAGAACCAGCCCCACTGCCGGTCGCCCGAGTGGATGAAGAAGACCGAGCAGAAGAGGGCCAGGGCGATCACGGTCAGCGCCTGCACCAGCCGCCCCGCCCCGCTCAGGGCCGTGTCGAGCAGCGTGGCCCGATGGCTGGAGAGGTACGAGCCGAGCCGGGCCTGAGCGTCGCTGAGCGCGTGCGGATCCAGGCGGAAGGGTGCCCGTTCCAGCCACGGCTCGATCCGCAGCAGCCCGTCCCTGAACTCCGCGACGAGGTCGTTCCACTGGCTCGCCACCGTCTCGCCCACGAACGCCAGCGCGCCGAGCACGAGCACGAGGGAGCCCAGCAGGACGCACGCCACCGCGAGGGGCCGCGGGATCCACCGGGCGAGGACGTTCGCGGCCGGGCGCAGCAGCGCCGTCGCGACGAGGGCGAGGAAGACGGCGAGCCCGATCTCGTGGAAGCGCCCCAGGACGACGAAGACGCCGTAGGCCACGGCCGCCACGGCCAGCAGCCGCCAGGCGTGCGCGGCTGCGGTGCGCAGCAGCGGTGACACGCGCGCCGAGCCCGCCGGATACGTCCGGTACCGCCCGGGCGCGGTGGGGATCCGCTGCCGTCCCGCGCGTCCGGGGCCTCCGGAGCGCACGGTGCGGCCGGTGGAGCGCCGTACCGCCCGCGTCGTCGATCTCCTGGTCAGGGCCGACGGGCCGGCCGCCCCCTCGTCCCGCCGATGGTCCGCCATGAGGCCATCAAAAGGCCCGGCCCGCGCACCCGCCTCACGGGCGGGGCCAGGCGTTGCCCCCAATGGCCCCCTGCGTTCGCGCACCGGGCGGCCGTCGTGTCCGCTGGAAGAGTGAACCGCGTACCCGGACCCCGCCGGTGGGCCGGCCTGCCCCCGGCGGCGGGCGCCGCCGTCATGGCCGCCGGCATCATCTCGGTCGGCCTGCACCTGATCGGCCGGGAAGCGGCCTCGCTCGCCGCGCTGGCCGTCGCCGCGGTCCTGTGGCTCGTGCTGGCCACCGACTTCGCGCTCCGGCTGTTCGGCGACCGCGGGCGCTTCCGGTCCGAGGCCGACACCCCGGCGGCGCTCACCGCCGTCGCCGCCACCTCCGTCCTCGGCGCGCGGCTGTCCGCGCTGGGCTTGCGGGCGGTCGCCGCCGCGCTGCTGGTCCTGGCCGTGCTGCTCTGGCCCGCACTCATGGCCGGGGTCCTGCGGCACTGGCGCCGGGGCGCGCCCGGTGCGGCGTTCCTCGTCTGCGTCGCCACCCAGGCGCTGTCCGTCCTCGCGGCGGTGGTGGCCGCCGACAGCGGCCGGGACTGGCTGGCGTGGGCGGCGCTCGGCGCGTTCTGCCTCGGCCAGCTGCTCTACGCCGAGGCTCTCGTCCGGTTCGACTTCCGGGAGGTGGCGCGCGGCGCGGGCGACCACTGGATCGCGGGCGGCGCGCTCGCCGTCTGCGCACTGTCCGCCGCCCATCTCACCGCGTCACCCGTCTGGGGCGGTTGGGCCCACACCGCCCTGCGTACCGCCACCCTGGTGACCCTGGCCCTCGCGCTCGCCTGGTACGCGGTCCTGCTGACCGCCGAGCTGGTCCGTCCTCGCCCGCGCTACGACATCCGGCGTTGGGCGACCGTCTTCCCGCTCGGCATGACCGCCGCGGCCTGCCTCTCGGCGGCCGGCCCGACCGGAGTCGGCTGGCTGCGGCCGCTCGGCGAGGTCCTGCTGTGGATCGCGCTGGCAGCCTGGCTGCTGACCTTCGCCGCCCTGGTGGCGACCCGCCCCGGCGGGGCGCGCGAGCGGTGACCCCGCCGGGTCCCGGCACGGCCGCGGGGGGGGGGGGGGGGGGGGCCGGGCCCCCCCCCCCCCCCCCCGGGGGGCGTTGAAGGGGGCGGGGGGCGGAGGCGGCGGCCCGCGCGCCCCCGCCGGCCCCGCCCCGG
>NZ_JBEXPB010000037.1:0-67537 GCF_040611795.1 Streptomyces sp. NPDC006529
GAAGGTGTACGTGAATCCGGCCGGCGCCTCGGTGTGGCCGAAGCCGGGGTAGTCGGGGGCGATGAGGCGGTGCGTGGCGCCGAGGGCGTCCATCTGGAAACCAGTGGGCGGGGACGACCCCCGGTGAATACTGGACGCGTTTCCACTCCTGGGGCCCCTGGCAACGGGACAGTCCCGGGAGGGCGAGTTGATCACGGAGTACCAGCGGAAGCTGCGCGAGCGGTATGCCGCCGCCACCGTCATGCCGGCCCCGGAGCCGTGGCAGCCGGTGCCGGAGCACAGGATCCCGATCGGGGGGCTGCTCGGCATCGGCTTCGCGGTCCATCCCGGCAGCGGGCACGACCTCGTCATGGTCGTCTCCGGCGCCGGTCACGGAGTCTTCGACGCGGTCACGGGCGAAAGGGTCGCCCGCGACCGGGACCCGGACCCCGACACCAGTACGCCGGACGCGTCGCCGGAGCTCACCTGTCCCGGCCTCGGCCCCCTCGCGGGCTCGGCGGTACGCATCGCCGGGCTCTTCGGCGGCGGCCTGCACAGCACCACACCGGACGGGTGGACCCTGGACGTCGTCAGCCCCGAGTGGCCCCACGACCGCGTCATCCTCTCCGCCGACGGCGGGTCGCACAACGGCCCGGCGGGCGGCACGTGGTGGCACGTCTTCCACTCCGAGTACTCGGAACTGCGCGCGGCCGGGTTCTCGCCCTCCGGCCTGACCCTGGCGGTCGCCACCAGCAGCGACCTCACCCTCTGGACCCGACCCATCCTCGACTTCGGCGACTGAGCGGACGGCGGGCCGGCGGGGCCCGCAGCGGGCCCGGAGCAGAAGAAAACCCCTGACCTGCACGGGGTACGCAGGTCAGGGGCGTGAGCGCTCTTCCTACTTCTTCTTGCCCTGGTTCTTGACGGCCTCGATGGCGGCCGCGGCGGCGGTCGGGTCGAGGTAGGTGCCGCCCGGGGTCAGGGGCTTGAAGTCGGCGTCCAGTTCGTAGGCGAGGGGGATGCCGGTCGGGATGTTCAGGCCGGCGATCGCCTCGTCCGAGATGCCGTCGAGGTGCTTGACCAGGGCGCGGAGCGAGTTGCCGTGGGCGGCTACCAGGACTGTGCGGCCGGTCAGCAGGTCCGGGACGATGGCGTCGTACCAGTACGGGAGCATGCGGACGACGACGTCCTTCAGGCACTCCGTCCTGGGGCGCAGCTCCGGCGGGATCGTCGCGTAGCGCGGGTCCTCGGACTGCGAGAACTCGGTGCCGTCCTCCAGCGCCGGGGGCGGGGTGTCGTACGAGCGGCGCCACAGCATGAACTGCTCCTCGCCGAACTCGGCGAGGGTCTGGGCCTTGTCCTTGCCCTGGAGGGCGCCGTAGTGGCGCTCGTTCAGGCGCCAGGAGCGGTGGACCGGGATCCAGTGGCGGTCGGCTGCCTCCAGCGCCATCTGCGCGGTGCGGATCGCGCGCTTCTGGAGCGAGGTGTGCACGACGTCGGGGAGCAGGCCGGCGTCCTTGAGCAGCTCACCGCCGCGGACCGCCTCCTTCTCGCCCTTCTCGTTGAGATTGACGTCCACCCAGCCGGTGAACAGGTTCTTCGCGTTCCACTCGCTCTCGCCGTGACGGAGGAGGATCAGCTTGTACGGTGCGTCGGCCATGCGTACGAGCCTAATGGACGCCGGATGCCCCCGCGCGACCCGGCCGGGCCCGCCGGTGGGCCGTCCCGGGCGCCGTCCCGGGGGTGTTGCCCGGCCCGTCTCCGATTGACGCTCCGCGTCAATCCAGTGGTGTCCGCGGGCCACCGGTCGTAACGTGCCGTGGGTATCCGCGCCACTTACATCTTCAGGGGGACCCCGTATGTCCGTTGACAGGATGAGGCGGGCCGCGCGCGCCAGCGTGTCGGGGCTGCCGCGGGAGTTCTGGTGGTTGTGGACGAGCACGCTGGTGAACCGGCTCGGGGCGTTCGTCGCCACCTTCATGACCCTCTACCTCACCCTGGACCGGGGCTACTCGGCTTCGTTCGCGGGTCTGGTGGTCGCGCTGCACGGGCTCGGCGGGGTGGTGTCGTCCCTGGTCGCGGGGGTGATGACGGACCGGCTGGGGCGTCGGCCGACGCTGATGGCCGCGCAGCTCTCGACGGCCTTCTCGGTCGCGCTGCTCGGCTTCATGCAGCACCCGGCGGCGATCGCCGCCGTCGCGCTGCTCGTCGGCATGACCTCGAACGCCTCCCGCCCGGCGGTGCAGGCGATGATGGCGGACATCGTGCGCCCCGAGGACCGGGTTCGGGCGTTCGCCCTCAACTACTGGGCGATCAACCTGGGGTTCGCGGTGTCCGCGACCGCGGCCGGTTTCATCGCCGAGTACAGCTACCTCGCGGGGTTCCTCGGCGAGGCGGCGCTGACCCTCCTCTGCGCGGTCCTCGTCTACGTCAAGCTCCCCGAGTCGCGCCCCGAGAAGGGCGCGCGGGACGCGGCGGCGGGCGGTGCGCCGGAGGCGGGCATGGGGACCGTCCTGCGCGACGGGCGGTTCATGGGGGTGGTCGGGCTGTCGTTCCTGATCTCGCTGATCTTCATGCAGGGGTCGTTCGGGCTGCCGCTGGCGATGGGCGTCGCGGGCTTCACTCCCGGTGAGTACGGGATGGTCATCGCCCTGAACGGGGTGCTGATCGTGCTGCTCCAGATCCCGGTCACCCGGCTGATCGAGCACCGCGATCCGCAGAAGCTGCTGGTCGCCTCGGCGCTGCTGGCGGGGTACGGGTTCGGGATGACGGCCTTCGGCGGCTCGCTCGGGGTGATCGCGCTGACCGTCTGCGTCTGGACGGTGGCCGAGATCATCAACTCGCCGACGCAGATGGGCCTGGTCGCGCGCCTCTCGCCGACCCACGCGCGGGGCCGCTACCAGGGCATGTACACGCTGTCGTGGGCCGGGGCCTCGCTCATCGCCCCGCTGACGGCGGGCTTCGTCATCGACCGGTTCGGCGCGGGCTGGCTGTGGGGCGCGACGGCGGTCCTCGGCTCGGTCGCGGGCCTCGGCTACTGGCTGCTGATGCGGAACCTGCCCGAGGGGGACGCAGGGGCCGACGGGGACGAGGAGACCGCCGCCGCGGCGGTCGTGCCCATCGCCCCGGTCACCCCCGTCACGCCCGTCGCCCCCGTCACGCCCGCCGGCTGAGGCGCGGCGCTCAGGCCGGGCGCTCCGTCAGGTGCTTGAAGGCGTCCAGGTTGCGGGTGGACTCGCCGCGCGAGACGCGCCACTCGTACTCCTTGCGGATGGCGCTCGCGAAGCCGAGTTCCAGGAGGGTGTTGAAGGCCCCGTCCGCGCCTTCGAGCACCGCGCCGAGGACCCGGTCCAGCTCGGCCGGGCTCACCACGGCCAGCGGGAGCCGCGCCGTCAGGTAGACGTCGCCGAGGCGGTCGACGGCGTAGGACATGCCGTACAGCTTGAGGTTGCGCTCCAGCAGCCACCGGTGGACGGCGCCTTCGTTCTCGTCCGGGTGGCGGATGACGAACGCGTTGACCGACAGCGAGTGCCGGCCCACCTTGAGGGAGCAGGTGGTCGACAGTTTGCGCGTGCCCGGCAGCGTGACGACGTACGACCCGGGCTCGGGGTTCTCCCACTCCAGCCCGGCGTCGTCCAGCGTGCTTTCGATGATCTCCGTCGCGGCGGTCTCAGCCATGGTGGGAGCGTACGTGACGGCGGTGATCGTGCATCGCCGCGGTGTACACGTCCGCCGTGCCGGCCGCGGCGGTGTCCCAGCCGAAGAACTGCGCGTGGCGGGCCGCCTCGCGTCCCATCCGGTCGGTGAGCGCGGGGTCGTCGACGAAGCGGCGCAGCTCGCGCGCGTAGTCGACCGGGTCGTGGCCGGGTACGAGGATGCCCGTGACGCCGTCGTTGACGGCGACCGGCAGCCCGCCGACCGCGGCCGCGAGGACCGGCGTACCGGCGGCCTGGGCCTCTATGGCGACCAGGCCGAAGGATTCGTTGTACGAGGGCATGACCAGCACGGACGCCGCCCGGAACCAGTCCGCGAGCTGGTCCTGGCCGACCGGCGGGTGGAAGCGGACGAGGTCGGTGATGCCGAGCCGGGCCGCGAGCTTCTGGAGGCCCTCGGGCTTGGCGAGGCCGCTGCCGGAGGGGCCGCCGACGACGGGGACGAGGAGCCTGCGCCGCATGGTGGGGTCGCGGTCGACCAGCTCGGCGACGGCGCGCAGCAGGATGTCGGGGGCCTTGAGCGGCTGGATGCGGCCCGCGAAGAGCGGGATGACGGCGTCCTGCGGGAGGCCGAGGCGGGCGCGGGCGGCGGCGCGGCCGTCGCCGACGGTGAAGCGCTGGAGGTTCACGCCGGGGTGGACGACGGCCACCTTGCCGGGGTCCGCGTCGTAGTGGCGGACCAGCTCGTCGGCTTCCTCGGCGGTGTTGGCGATGAGCCGGTCGGCGGCGGCCACGATCTGGGTCTCGCCTATGACGCGCGCGGCGGGCTCGGGGGTGTCGCCCTCGGCCAGTGCGGCGTTCTTGACCTTGGCCATGGTGTGCATGGCGTGGACGAGGGGGACGCCCCAGCGCTCGGCGGCGAGCCAGCCGACGTGGCCGGACAGCCAGTAGTGGGAGTGGACGAGGTCGTAGTAGCCGGGGCGGTGGCCGGCCCAGGCCCGCATGACGCCGTGGGTGAAGGCGCACAGCTGGGCGGGCAGCTCTTCCTTGGCCAGGCCCTCGTACGGTCCGGCGTCTATGTGCCGCACCAGGACGCCGGGGGTCAGCTCGACGACGGGCGGCAGGCCGCCGGTGGTGGCCCTGGTGAAGATCTCGACCTCTATGTTGATCGCGGCGAGGCGTTTGGCCAGCTCCACGATGTACACGTTCATGCCGCCGGCGTCACCGGTGCCGGGCTGGTGCAGCGGGGAGGTGTGCACGCTGAGCATTGCGACCCGGCGCGGTTTGCGGTGGTGCCCGACGGCGGGCAGCCGCAGGCGGGGGGCGTCGTGGCGGGTGCTGCGGGCGGCGGCGAGCCTGCCGCCGAGCCGGGACACGTACTGACTCAAGGAGCGGTCCTCTCACTCGGGCTCGTACGGTTTTCGCGGTCGGCGCGGAGAGCGGCCCGCGCCCCGCAAGGAGTGCAACCCGCGCGGGCGTCCCCCGCATTCCGGGGCGGCGCCGGGAATCCGGGCGGTTTACCGGATTTTTATGCAGCGCGGGACCTGCGCATACCCTCGGCCCATGGCCGCACGCACTCCTCCTCCCAGCCGACCCGTGGGTGCGGTGACCCGTGGCACGACCCATCCGAACCGGTTGCGCCGGATGGACCGCTGGATCGCGGCCACGCACGGCGCCTCGCTCCTGCGCGCCGGGACGCCCGTGGCGGTGGACCTCGGGTACGGGGCCGCGCCGTGGACGGCGGTCGAGCTGCTGACGCGGCTGCGGACGGTGGCGCCCGGGGTGCGGGTGGTCGGGATCGAGATCGAACCGGCCCGGGTCGCGGGCGCGAAGCCGTACGAGCGCGAGGGCCTGAGCTTCCGGCACGGCGGCTTCGAGGTCCCGCTGGACGGCGGGGAGCGGCCTGCGCTGATCCGTGCGGCGAACGTGCTGCGCCAGTACGACGAGGAGCAGGTCCGGCGGGTGTGGCAGCGGCTGTGCGGGCGGCTCGCGCCGGGCGGGCTGCTGGTGGAGGGGACGTGCGACGAGATCGGGCGCCGGCACGTGTGGGTCGCGCTGGACCCGGAGGGGCCGCGCACGGTGACCTTCGCGACCCGGCTGGGCTCCCTGGAGCGCCCCTCGGACCTGGCGGAGCGGCTGCCGAAGGCGCTGATCCACCGCAACGTGCCGGGCGAGCCGGTGCACGCGTTCCTGCGGGACTTCGACCGGGCGTGGGCCGCGGCGGCGCCGTACGCCTCCTACGGCGCCCGGCAGCGGTGGATCCGGACGGCCCGGGCGCTGGCCGCCCACTGGCCGCTGACGGACGGGCCGCGGCGGTGGCGGCAGGGGGAGCTGACGGTGCGGTGGGACGCGCTGCGCCCGTTGGGGTGAGAGGGGACGGATGGGGAACCCGGGCTCGGTGGCCGTCCGTTGAGTCCTCGACGGCCGTCCGGGGTGGGGCGGCCGCGGGGGTGGGGCCCGTGTGTGGGAGTGCGGTGGAGGGTGTTGGAATCCGCCGAGTCGTGGCACCATCCCGATGGCAGTGCGAAGTTACTGATGAATAGTCAGATCTGATACGGGATCTGGCGCGGGTGCCTGGGGGGACCATGAAGCGACACCGTGGCGCATCCGCGCTCACCCTGCTCTGTGCGATGGCGGTACTGACGGCCCCGGGCCTGGCGGGCACGGCGTACGCCGCCCCGGCGGCCCCCGCGCCGCCGGCCGCTCCGGGCACGCCCGTGCCGGGGGCGAAGTCGCTGGAGCAGGTGCACAAGGAGATAGAGGAGCTGTACCGCCAGGCGGGCACCGCCACGGACGCGTACAACCTCGCCGCGGGTGAGGCGAAGGCCCAGTCCGACAAGATCGTCGAGATCGCCAGGCAGGTGGTCGCCGGCCAGGAGCGGATCACGACGCTCAAGGCCCGCGCGGGCGCGGCGGCGCGCGCCCAGTACCGCTCGGGCGGCCTGCCGCCGGCCGCGCAGCTGGCGCTGAGCAACAGTCCCGGCATGTTCCTGAACGGCGCGGACCGGCTGCGCCAGGGCGAGAAGGCCACCGCGGACAACCTCGCGGAGCTGGCCCGGACCCAGACCGACCTCCAGCAGTACGCGGCGGACGCGAGCGCTCGCTGGCAGACCCTGGAGGCCAACCGGGTCAAGCAGGAGAACGCGAAGAACGAGATCGAGAAGAAGATCAAGGCCGCGGAGGAGCTGGAGAGCAAGCTCCAGGCCGAGGAGAAGGCCCGCCTGATCCAGCTGGAGCAGGAGGCGCAGTACAAGGCGCAGACCGCCTGGCTGTCCTCGGGCGCGCTCAAGGAGCTCCAGGGCACGGCGTCGGAGGCGGGGCGCCAGGCGGTCCGGTTCGCCACCGCCCAGATCGGCAAGCGGTACGAATGGGGCCACGAGGGCCCGGACACCTTCGACTGCTCGGGGCTCACCTCGCAGGCGTGGCTGGCGGCGGGCAAACCGATCCCGCGGACCTCGCAGGAGCAGCTGCGGCTGCTGCGGAAGGTCGCGGTCAAGGACATGCGGCCGGGTGACCTGATCATCTACTTCGACGACGCGAGCCACGTCGGGATGTACATCGGCGACGGCGCGATGGTCCACGCCCCGCGGCCGGGGCGCACCATCACGATCGCGGGCGCGGGCTCGATGCCGATCAAGGCGGTCGTCCGGCCGGACGCGTAGGGGCGTACGGCGCTCGCCGGGGCGGCCGGAGTGCGCTCCGGCGGCCGGGTCCGGGGGCCCGTGCGGGGTGACGTTGGTCATCTGGAAACGGGCCATCCCCGGCAATAACGGCATATGCCGGAGGCGGCCGCCGGGAACGCCGTTCACGCGCCGGGCGCGGACCGCTAGGGTTCGGGGCGCACGAGCGCACCCTCGGGGGGAGGGAAGGAACCGGAGACGATGCCCGCATCCGTACCGCGGCAGAGGGACACCCCGCCCGCGGAGAGCGGGCAGGCCCGCCCGCCCGCCACCTACGCCGCCGCACCGCCCCTGCCGGGCGGCACGGCCCCGTCCGCGACGGCCCCGGCCGCCTTCGGCACGGCCCCCTCGGGCGCGGTACCGCCCGCCCCGGCACCCGCCGGCGCGGGGCCGTTCGGCACGGCACCATCCGTCGGCGCGAACCCCCTCGACGCCGACTCGCTCGGTACGGACCCCTTCGGCACGCCACAGCCCGCTCCGGCGGGCTTCGGCACGGACCCCTTCGGCACGCCACAGCCCGCCCCGGCAGGCTTCGGCACGGCCATGCCCGCCCCGGCAGGCTTCGGCACGGCAGCCCCCGCCTCCGGAGTGCCGCTCGGGGCCACCTCACCCAGCGCCGGGCCGCAGGCCATGACGCTGCTGGTGATCCAGGACGACCCGGGCGGGCTCACCGTGCCCGAGATCGTCGACGCCGAGGGCCACCGCATCCGGATCCGCACCGCCCGCAACCTCACCGAGGCGCAACGGCTGCTCACCCCCGACGTGCACTGCATCCTGCTCGACCTGTGCCTGCCCGGAAGCGGAAACGGCAGCGGCAGCGGCAGCGGCAGCGGCAGCGGAAACGGAAACGGTTCCTCAGGCGGGTCGCACGGCGGCCCCGCCGCCACCGGTCCCGCGGTCGACGAGCTGGCGACCCTGCGCCAGGTGCTGCGCATGGCCCCGCGCCACGCCGTCCTCGTCCTGACCGCCGAGGCCGACGCCGAGCGAGCGGCCGAGGCCGTCCGCGTCGGCGCCCAGGACTACCTCTACGGCAGCGAACTGGACGGCCGCCTCTTGAGCCGCGCCATCCGCTACGCGGTGGAACGAAAACGCGCCGACATCGCCCAGTACAAGCTGGCCGAGTCCCGGCTGCGCGCCCAGGAGAACGCCCGGCTGGAACGCGGCCTGCTCCCCCACCCCCTCCTGGAGGGCTCGGACCTGCGCTTCGCCGCCCGCTACCACGCGGGCCGCAGCCGGGCCCTGCTCGGCGGCGACTTCTACGACACCGTCCGCACCCCCGACGGCACCGTCCACGCGATGATCGGCGACGTCTGCGGCCACGGCCCGGACGAGGCCGCCCTCGGCGTGGAGCTGCGCATCGCCTGGCGCGCGCTGACGCTGGCGGGCCTGTGCGGGGACGATCTGCTGGCGACCCTCCAGGAGGTCCTGGAGGTGGAACGTCCGAACGAGGAGATCTTCGCGACGCTGTGCACCGTGGACATCTCCCCGGACGGCCGCCGCGCGGGCCTGTGCCTGGCGGGCCATCCGGCACCGCTCATATCCTGGCCGGGCCGCCCCGCACGGCTCCTCCCCTACGAGGACAGCGGCCCGGCGCTGGGACTGCTGCCCCGGGCCCGCTGGCCCCGCCGCCAGGTCGAGCTCGGCGGCACGTGGAGCCTGATGCTCTACACGGACGGCCTGATCGAGGGCCGGATCGGCGCCGGGCGCGAACGCCTGGGCCAGGACGGCATGGTCGAGATGATCAACCGGCACCTGGACCGGGGCCTGCGCGGCGAAGGCCTGCTGGAAGCGGCGGTCAGCGAGGCCCGCCGCCTCAACGGCGGCGAACTCACCGACGACGTGGCCGTCGTCCTCCTGGACCGCGCGTCCGGCTGACGGCGCCGACCGGGCCCCGGCACCCGTGACCGGATGGCGACCGCCGTCGGCTACCGGCCGCCGTTGTAGGGCCCGTACGGCCCGTCGCTGCTGCTGCCGCCCTTGCGCGGGCCGCCGCCCGAGACCTGCCTGAGGGCGGGACGTACGTCGACGAAGAAGACGATCGAGGCGACCAGCCCGGCGATCTGCAGGAACAGCATCGCCGAGCCCAGGAAGAAGTCGACCAGGACGGCGACGCCGAGCAGCACCAGCCAGAAGGTCTTGCTCTGCTTGCCCGCGGCCCGGTAGGCGTCCTCCCGGGCCAGCAGCGCGAGGACGAACGCCGCGACGGCGAGCAGCAGCATGGCGTAACCCAGCAGCGGCAGAACCCCATTGTCGAAACCCTGCATCAACATCGACTCGACCGCCTTCTCGCGCGTGATTGCGTCAGAACGCCCCCGTCACCACGCTACCGGCTGGGCGATCCCGTGGAAGGACAACGGACCGGGTACCCGTAAAGGTGCCCGGTCCGGTCCGTGTCATTCGCGCTGCTCAGCGGGCCCGGTGGGGACCGCTCAGCTCGCGTCCTCCGGCGCGGCGCCGGCCTTCTTGGCCGTGCTCTTGCGCGCGGTCCGCTTCGCGGCGGGCTTGTCCGCGGCGGCGGGCGCCTCGTCGGCCGGCTCGGCCTGGGCCACGACCACCGCGGCGGGCTGGGGGTCGGGCTCGACGATCTCCGCGATGTCGACGATCTCGTCGACGACCTCGCCGCGCCAGGCGCGCACGGCCTGCTCGCCGTGCTCGGCGACCTTGTCGTAGGTTTCCTTGGCGCGCACCGCGTACTCCGCCGCGACGCCGACTCCGCGCAGCGCCAGGTCCTGCGCGCTCTCCCCGATCTTCTTCGGGTCGAAGGCTCCGAGGACCTCGGCGACCTTGGCGGTCACCGCTTCCTGGGCCTCGCGCGCCTTGTCCTGCACGACCTTCGGGTCGGTGTTCTTGACGGCCTCGATCCGCGCCGGGGCCTCGGCCCGCAGCTGCTCGATCAGTCCGGGCACCTTCTTGGCCTGCTGCACGGCGAGGTCGGCGGTGCCGGCGGCGAAGTAGAGCGGCGTCGGGTCGGTGAGGGTCTTCTTCAGGTCATCGGCGATGGCCATGTGCTGGTCCTCCCGGATCAGAGTCAGTTCGTCTGGGGCGTCGTGTCGTCGGCATCGGCGGCGGCGTGGGCGGCGGCATCGCCCGCGGTCTCGGCGTCGAGCGCGTTCTCCTTGCGGAACGACTCGTAGATCTGGAGCAGCACCTGCTTCTGCCGCTCGCTGATCGACGGATCGGCGAGGATGACGGCGCGCGTCTCCACCTCGTCGCGGTCCCGCTCGTCCAGGATCCCGGCCTGCACGTACAGCGTCTCCGCGGAGATCCGCAGCGCCTTGGCCAGCTGCTGGAGGATGTCCGCGGACGGCTTGCGCAGCCCGCGCTCGATCTGGCTGAGGTAGGGGTTGGAGACCCCCGCCGCCTCGGCCAGCTGCCGCAGCGAGAGCTGGGCCTGCCTCCGCTGCTCGCGGAGGTACTCGCCGAGATTGCCGACGCTGAGCGATGCCATGCCCCGATCCTGCCGCACCTTGCTAACTATTGCAAGCGCTTGCTTGCAATAACTCCCGCCTCGGCCGCCCCCGTCACGGCCGCGCGGGCCGCCCCCGTCACCGCCGCGCGCCCCTCAGCGGCACAGGGACGCGTCGACCAGGGTCGCCATGCGGTCCAGGACGGCCTTGTCGGTCGGCTGGATGGTCACCGCGATGTTGGCGGCGCGGACGGCGCCACCGGTGACGCGGACGCCGCCGCGGGTCTCGTACCCCGGGAAGCTGCCGCCGTGGCCCCAGTAGACGCCGCCGCACGACAGCGGGAAGCTCGCCAGCCCCAGGCCGTAGCGGGCGCCCTTGCCGAAGAACTCCGCGCTGACGGTCTGCTTCATCTGCGCGAGCTGGGCGGGCCTCAGGACGCCGCCGGTCAGGAGGGCGGTGTAGAAGCGGTTGAGGTCGGAGTTGGTGGAGATCATCTGACCCGCCGACGAGGCCCAGGAGGGGTCCATCTCGGTGATGTCGACCAGCGGCGCGGTCGCGGAGGCGCGGTCGTAGCCGTGCGGGTGCGGTTCGCGGATCGTCGGGTCGCCGGGGGCCGGGAAGTAGGTGTGGCGCAGCCCGAGGGGCGTGATGACGCGGCGGGTGATCTCCTCGGCGACGGAGCGGTGCGTGACCCGTTCGACGATCATGCCGGCGAGGACGTAGTTCGTGTTGCTGTACTCCCACTTCTCGCCGGGTGCGAAGTGGCCCGGGTGCGCGAGGGCGATGTCGACGAGGTCGCGCGGGGTGTAGGGCTTGGGCTGGAGGTCGTACTCGGTGTAGTTGGGCAGGCCGCTGGTCTGCCCCAGGAGGTGGCGGACCGTGATGCGGCTCCCGTCGATCCGCTCCCCGCGGACGAGGCCCGGCAGGTACGCGTCGACCGGGGTGTCGAGGCCGACGCGCCCCTCCCCGACCAGTTGCAGCACGACCGCCGCCGTGAACGCCTTCGTGTTGCTGCCGATCCGCACCTGGCCGTCCCGCGGCACCGCCGCACCGGTGGCCACGTCGCCGACGCCCGCCGTGTAGGTGCGGGTGCGGCCGTCGCGGTCCCGGACGCTCGCCAGCGCCGCGGGCATGCCGTCGTCCCGCACCAGCGCGTCCAGGCCCTGCTGGAGCGTGTCCGGGCGGGCGGGCGCCGGGTGCGCCGCGTCCGGCCGCGCCGCCGGGCCGGGGTCCGGGGCGGCGAACGCCGCGGGCGCCGTCAGCGCGGACACCGCCATGACGCCGACGGCGAGCGCCGCTCCCGCCGTTCGCCGTCCGGAGGAACGGAACTTCTGCCAAGCCTGCGTGCGCACGTGCCAACTCCCGGGAAAAGTGGGGCCATCCAGTGACATGGGCCGAAGACCCCAGCATGTCCGGGCCCCGCTGCCCGGACGACCCGGCTACCCGCCGACTCGTGGTGGGGCTAACCCCCGGCGGCGCCGGCGGGCGGCCCCGGATCCTGGCGGGGCTTCGCGCGGACGTGCATGCGCTCCCCCTGCCGCCCGAAGAGGCTGAGGAGTTCGACCGGGCGGCCGTCGGCGCTGGTGAACCAGTGGGGCAGGCGCGTGTCGAACTCGGCCACCTCGCCCGGCCCGAGGACCAGGTCGTGGTCGGCGAGGACCAGGCGCAGCCGGCCCTCCAGGACGTACAGCCACTCGTAGCCCTCGTGCGTGCGCGGGTCCGGTTCGGCGCCCCGGTCGGCGATGACCATCTTGAACGCCTGGAGGGGGCCGGGGCCGCGGGACAGCGCGACCGACGTGCCGCCGTGCGGCAGGCTGCGCGGGGTCAGCCGGACCCGCGGGTCCCCCACCTCCGGGGCGCCGACCAGGTCGTCCAGCGGCACCCGGTACGCCTCCGCGAGCGGCAGCAGCAGTTCCAGGCTGGGGCGGCGCTGCCCGGACTCCAGCCGGGACAGCGTGCTCTTGGAGATGCCGGTGGTCCCGGAGAGCGCCGCCAGGGTCAGGCCGCGGCTGGCGCGCAGCCGCCTCAGCCGCGGGCCGACCCCGTCAAGGACCGCCCGGTGCCGCGAGGGCGCGGCGCCGCGCCCCCGGTCGTGCCCTCCCGGCCCGGCGTCCTCGGGGTCCGACTGCGCGTCATGCGGGTTGCTCATGCGCGCATTCCACCTCCTCGTCCCGGAACCGGCAACAAAGGTTGGCGCCGCGCGTCCCCGGGCGCACGCTCCGGGCACACCCGCCCCCTCGCCGGAGGCGGCACCGCAGCGCAGAACGGAGTTCATGGTGAAGACGTCCCGGACGGGGCCCGCCCCGGCCGCCCCACCAGGTACGACCCGCACGCCCCCGGTCCGGTGGCTGCTCGCCGGACTGTCCCTGTCCATGCTGCTGTCCTCGCTCGGCACCAGCATCGCCAACGTCGGCCTGCCGACCCTGGCCCGGGCGTTCGACGCCCCGTTCCAGCAGGTCCAGTGGATCGTCCTCGCCTACCTCCTCGCCATCACGACCCTGGTCGTCGGCGCCGGACGGCTCGGCGACCTCGTGGGCCGCCGGCGGCTGCTGCTCGCCGGGATCCTTCTCTTCACCGGGGCATCGGTGCTGTGCGGCCTCGCGCCCGCCCTCCGGGTGCTGATCGCGGCCCGCGCGGCGCAGGGCCTCGGCGCGGCCGTCATGATGGCGCTGACCATGGCGTTCGTCGGCGCGGCGGTGCCGAAGGAGCGCACCGGCAGCGCCATGGGGCTGCTCGGCACCATGTCCGCCGTGGGCACCGCGCTCGGGCCCCCGCTCGGCGGTGTGCTGATTGCCGGACCGGGCTGGCGGGCGCTCTTCCTGGTCAACCTGCCGCTGGGCATCGCGGCCTTCCTCCTGGCCCGCCGCCACCTGCCCGCCGACCCACGCCGGACGGCCGCCGCCCGCCCCCGCTTCGACCACGCGGGCACGCTGCTGCTCGCCCTGACCCTGGCGGCGTACGCGCTCGCGATGACCCTCGGGCGCGGCCGGTTCGGCCCGCTGAACCTGGGGCTGCTCGCGCTCGCCGCCCTCGGCGCCGCCCTCTTCGTCCGCGCCGAGGCCCGGGCGCCCGCGCCGCTGGTCCGGCTCGCGCTCTTCCGCGACCGGGCGCTGGGCGCGAGCCTGGCCATGAGCGCGCTGGTCGCGACGGTGATGATGGCGACGCTGGTGGTCGGCCCGTTCCACCTGTCCCGGGCCCTCGGGCTGCCGGCCGCCGCGGCCGGGCTGGTCCTGGCGGCCGGTCCGCTGGTGGCCGCGCTGACCGGCGTACCGGCCGGGCGGATCGTGGACCGGTTCGGCGCACCGCGGGCGACCGTGGCGGGCCTGGCCGCGATGGCGGCGGGCTGCTGCGCCCTGGCGGCGGCGCCGAGGGCGTTCGGCGCCGCCGGCTACGCCGTCCCGCTCGTCGTCCTCACCACCGGCTACGCGCTCTTCCAGACGGCCAACAACACCGCCGTCATGGCCGCCCTGCCACCGGACCGGCGGGGAGTCGTATCGGGCCTGCTCACCCTGTCGCGCAACCTCGGTCTGATCACGGGCGCCTCCGTCCTGGGCGCGGTGTTCGCGCTCGCCGTGGCCGCCCCCGATCTCACCACCGCGGCGCCGGGCGCCGTGGCCACCGGCACGCGGGTCACCTTCGGTGTCGCCGCGGCCCTGGTCGCCGTGGCCCTCGCCCTCGCCGCCGCCCTCGCCCGGGGGAGCCGCCGCCCCGCCCCCTGACCGGCGGGATCCGCCCCGGCGCCTACGACGCGGCCGTACCGGTGACCACGGTCGCGTCG
Organism: Streptomyces sp. NPDC006529; assembly: GCF_040611795.1. Lineage (NCBI taxonomy): Bacteria > Bacillati > Actinomycetota > Actinomycetes > Kitasatosporales > Streptomycetaceae > Streptomyces > Streptomyces sp. NPDC006529. Next base: position 14,498 of record NZ_JBEXPB010000037.1, read on the forward strand.
AGCTCCTCCGAGGACACCACGGCGACCTCCCCGAACCCGGCCGTCGTCAGTGCCCCGGCGGTCCACTGCGCCTGGCGCCCGCTCGTCTCGATCAGCAGGCGCCCCCCCGGCGCGAGCCACGGCAGGGCCCCCGCCGCGACCCGGCGCTGCACGGCGACGCCGTCCGCGCCGCCGTCCAGGGTGGTCAGCGGCTCGTGCTCGCGGGCCTCCGGCGGCAGCAGCGCGATCTCGCCGGTGGGAACGTACGGCGCGTTCGCGACCAGGACGTCGACCCGGCCCAGCAGCCGGGCGGGCAGCGGGCCGTACAGGTCGCCCAGGTGGACCCGGCCGCCGTACGGCGCCACGTTGCGCGCGGCGTACGAGACGGCCACCGGATCGATGTCGGCGGCGTGCAGCTCCACCGGAGCGCCGCCGCCCCCGCGCGCGCCCAGCTCCGCGGCCACGGCCGCGCCGACCGCGCCCACCCCGCAGCACAGGTCCAGCACCACCGCGCCCGCCCGCGCCCCGGCCGCGGCCTCGCGCACCAGGAACTCGCTGCGGCGGCGCGGGACGAAGACCCCCGCCCCCACCGCCATCCGCAGCCCGCAGAACTCGGCCCACCCCACCACGTGTTCCAGCGGATGACCGGCGACCCGGCGCTCCACCATCGCGGCTAGGCCGCCACCGGCGCCCTCCGCGGCGGCGGCCAGCAGCAGCTCCGCCTCCTCCTCGGCGAAGACGCAGCCCGCCGCGCGCAGGGTGGCGACGAGGGCGTCCACCGCCGCCGGAGCGGGGGCGGGCGCGGGCGTGGACCGGGGCGTCGCAGACAAGGGCTCAGTCCTCCAGGACGGTGACATCGAGGTGTGCGAGGCGGTCCGGGTCCGCCATGACGTCGATCGCGACGATGCGGCCGCCGCGGACCGTGAACGCCATGACCGAGGCCGGCTTGCCGTCGGGCATCGAGACCACGCCGGGCACGCCGTTGACCAGCGCGGGCCGGGCGAAGGGCGACATCCGCCGGAACATGAGCGCCTGCCGGGCGACCGCCTCCGCGCCGCGCACCAGCCCGCCCGCCACCGCCCCGAGGTCCACGCGGAGCACGACCTCCGGGTCCAGGACCGCGATCAGGTCCTCGAAGCTGCCGCCGCGCGAGGCCGCGAGGAAGGCCCCGACGACCTCCCGCTGGCGCCCCAGGTCCGGATCGGGGGCGGGCGCACCGCCCTGGACCCGGCGCCGGGCCCGGCTGGCGAGCTGCCGGGCGGCGGCCGGGGTGCGGTCCACCAGCGGGGCGATCGCGTCGAAGGGGACCCCGAACATGTCGTGCAGGACGAACGACAGCCGCTCGGCGGGCGCGAGCTGCTCCAGTACGACGAGCAGCGCCAGCCCGACCGAGTCCGCGAGCAGCACCTCCTGCTCCGGGTCGAGCCCCTCGGGGCGGCTCAGGATGGGGTCCGGTACGTGGATCCGGTCCTCCAGGGACTCCTCGCGGCGGGTCTTGCGGGACCGCAGCTGGTCCAGGCAGACGCGGGCGACGACCGTGGTGAGCCAGCCGCCCAGGTTCGCGACCCCGCTCGTGTCGGAGCGGTCGAGCCGGATCCAGGCCTCCTGCACCGCGTCCTCGGCCTCGGCGAGCGAGCCCAGCATCCGGTAGGCGACGGCCCGCAGGTGCGGCCGCTGCTCCTCGAACCGCGCCGCGAGGCCCTCGCTCCCGCGCGCGCTCCCGCCGTCGCCCCCGCCCGCGCCGTCGTTCCCGTCCCCGCTCACGCCGTCGTCCCCGTTCACGCCGTCGTCCCCGTTCATGCCGTGCTCCCTTCGTCCCCACCCTGACGCACGCGCGGCCGCCGGTGTGACCGGCGGGCCCACCGGTTCAGAAGACGTCCGGGCACCACGGGCGCCGCGCGGTGCGCAGGACCGCGTCCGCCAGCGCCAGCGCGCCCGGCCGCAGTTCCTCGATCCCGCCCAGGGCGGCGAGCCGCACCGCGGACTCGTCGCCGAGGTAGAGGGAGCCGAGCCGCGCCACGTCCAGGCGCAGGTCCGCGGGCTCCCCGGTCGGCGCGCACCGCGCCGGGCCCGCCCCGGCCGCCGTGTCCAGCCGGAAGCGGCCCCCTGCGAGCCCGTCCGGGTCGGTCACCTCCAGGACGAGGGTCGCGGGCACCGCGTACGTCCGCGCGCCGAGCGCGGCCGCCACGTCCAGGAGCCGCACCCACAGGTAGTCGGCGCTGGTCAGCGTCCGGGCGGCGCGCGGGTCCGGGAGCAGCAGCGGGGCGAGGTCGTCGGGGGCGCGCAGGCCCGTACGGACCTTCATCACCCAGTCGATGGAGCACAGGTAGTGCCACAGCGCCCGCTGCGCCGCCACGGTGACCGCGACGAGGTCCTTGACCGAGACGGTGTTGAGCGGGACCTTCGCGTCCGTCCAGTGGTCGTCGGCGCGGTAGGAGACCAGGCCCTCCACCTCTCCGGCCGCCGAGCGGTACACGGCGAAGAAGCGGGGCGTGTAGGGGTTGACCGAAATCTCCTCCAGGCCGGTGGCCAGGTTCCACCAGCGTTCCGTGCGGTCGACCGCGCCGTGCGTGGCGGCCCGCAGCCGCTCGTGCAGGGCGGGGCCCACCCGGCGCACCTCGGCGCCGTCCACCAGGTCGATCCGGCCGCCGTCGGCGGGCGCCGACCAGCGGGGGTCCAGTCCGGTGCGCGGGACGTCGATCTCCCATTCCGAGACGGCCGCGGCGGGCCCGTAGCCGTACCGGCCGTAGATCGGGTACTCGGCGGCGATCAGCGTCGACAGGACGTCCCCGCGCTCCTTGGCGGCGCTCAGTTCGGCGCGCATCATCCGGCTGAGGAGACCGCGGCGGCGGTGCGTGGGCGAGACGGTGACGTTGGAGACCGCGCTGACGGGCAGTTGCGCGCCGCCCGGCACGGTCAGTTCCTGGGCGAACGAGCGGAAGGTGCCGACGCAGCGGCCGGTGTCCGCGTCGAAGGCGCCCTGGGTGCGGGCGAGATCGGTGTACTTGGCGCGCTGGACGATGTCCGACTCGGTGGCCGCCGAAGCGGTCAGGAAGCCGGTCGCCACGGCGTTGAGCCACTCGGGCAGTTCGGATTCGGCAATGGTCCGGACGTCAGTACTCATGACCGGCCACGCTAACCGCGCCCCCGCCACCGGGTCGCCTGATTTTCCGCGGGCCGGCGTTCCCGGCCCGGCGCTTCAGACGAGCAGGTCGTCCACTTGCGCCTCGCCCTCGCGGTAGCGCCGGGTGATCTCGGCGGTGCAGTCGTCCGCGGTGCGCTGCAACTGCTGCCGGCGGCGCGAGACCTGCTGCTCGTAGCCGATCAACTTGGCCATGCCCTCGTGCAGTTCGGCGTCCGTACGGGCCCCCAGGTCCGAGAGTTCCACATCGGCCAGCATCTCCGCCGCCAGCAGCCGGTACTCCTCGCCGTGCGGGGTGCCGAGCGTGACGTGGCGCGCGGAGGCGCTGCGGCGGGACGGGGCGTCGGCGAGGATCTCGGAGAGCCGGTCGACGACGGGCGACTCGGGGTCGGTGCGGCGGGCCAGTTCGGCGCGCAGGATGTCGATGCGGCCCTGCAGGATCCTGCGGACGTAGCTCAGGTCGGCCTCGTCGCGCTGCGCGTCGCGGCGCAGGGCGCGCAGTTCGGGCAGGCCGAGCGAGCCGGTGGACGGCTCGGTGTCGGCGGTGCCCGTGCGCTGTGCGGGCGGCCGCGCCGCTGCGGCCGTGGACGTCGCCGGGACCTCGGTGCCCAAGCCGGTGGTGCCGGTGCCGGTGCCAGAAGTGTTCATGCGTTCATGTCCGTCCCCTCGACCGGTGCATGGCAGCACCGCCTGCGAGCATCGTGCCACTCTCCGTGGTGCGGATGCAGTCCTCCTCCACCCGATCGGCCCCGGACGGGTGCACGCCTGGTACACAGGTCGTATGCGAGCAGTGGTGCAGAGGGTGGACGGCGCGAGCGTCGTCGTGGCGGGCGAGACGGTCGGCGAGATCGTCGGCGAGGGACTGTGCGTGCTGGTGGGGGTGACCCACGACGACACTCCGGAGAAGGCCGCGCTGCTGGCGCGCAAGCTGTGGTCCGTGCGGATCCTGGAAGCGGAGAAGTCGTGCAGCGACGTGAACGCGCCGCTGCTGGTGGTCTCCCAGTTCACGCTCTACGGCGACGCGCGCAAGGGGCGCCGCCCCACCTGGAACGCGGCCGCTCCCGGGCCGGTCGCCGAGCCGCTGGTGGACGAGGTCGTCGCGCAGCTGCGGGCGCTGGGCGCGACGGTGGCGACGGGCCGGTTCGGGGCGGACATGCGCGTCTCGCTCACCAACCACGGCCCGTTCACCGTCGTCATCGACATCTGAGCCCGGCGGGCCGGTGGACCGGGACCCGGCGGGCGAGCCGACCGGGCCCCGCAGGGCCGCCGGTCACGGCGCGACGACGACCTCCTGCGCGGCCGCGATCGTGCCCGCCAGCAGCTGCGCGTCCACCGGAACGTTCCGCTTCACCAGGGCGAGGGCGATGGGCCCCAGCTCGTGGTGGCGGACCGCGGTGGTGACGAAGCCGAGCTGGCGGCCCTCCGCGCCGTCGGCGGCCAGCCGTACGGGCGTCCCGTGCGGCGGCAGCAGCACGTCCGAGCCGTCCAGGTGCAGGAAGACCAGGCGGCGCGGCGGCTTCCCCAGGTTGTGGACGCGGGCGACCGTCTCCTGGCCGCGGTAGCAGCCCTTCTGCAGGTGCACGGCGGAGCCGATCCAGCCCAGCTCGTGCGGGATGGTGCGGTGGTCGGTCTCGGCGCCGAGCCGCGGCCGGTGGGCCTCGACGCGCAGCGCCTCGTAGGCGTCCAGGCCGGCGGCCGGGCCGTGCTCCGCGGCGAAGGCCTCCAGGGCCTCGCGCGGCAGGAAGACGTCCCGGCCGTGGGCGGTCTCCCGTACGGCGTACTCCTTCGGCAGCTCGGCGGTCGAGCCGGCCGGGAGGTGGACCACGGCGATGTCGCCGGTGCGGTCGGCGATGTCGACGCGGTAGAAGAACTTCATCGACTCCAGGTAGCCGAGCAGCGCCTCCCGGGTGCCGGGTTCGACGTGCGCCCAGACCGTCTCGCCGTCGTCGACCAGGTAGAGGGCGTGCTCGATGTGCCCGTTCGCGGAGAGGATCAGCGCCTCGGTGGCCCGGCCGGGCGGCAGTTCGGTCAGGTGCTGGGTGAGCAGCAGGTGCAGCCAGGACAGCCGTTCGGGACCGGTGACGGTGAGGACACCGCGGTGCGAGAGGTCCACGAAGCCGCGGCCGTCGGCGAGGGCGCGCTGTTCGCCGTACAGCTCTCCGTAGTGGGCTGCTACGCCTTCGTCACGGCCTTCTGCCGCCACCGCACCGGGAAGATTGAGCAAAGGGCTGGTCATGGACCCCAGCCTACGACTGCGCCTACGGCTGTGCGGACGCCGCCTTGGCGGTGCAGTCGCGGCAGCGCCCGAAGATCGCGAAGTGCTTCATGTCGGTGTCGAAACCGAAGTCGGCGCGCAGCTTGGCCGTGAAGTCGGCCGCCACGTCCACGTCCGCCTCGATGACCTCGGTGCAGTCCCGGCACACCAGGTGGATGTGGTGGTGCCGGTCGGCGAGGTGGTACGTCGGCGCGCCGTGCCCGAGGTGGGCGTGCGAGACCAGGCCCAGCTCCTCCAGCAGCTCCAGGGTCCGGTAGACGGTGGAGATGTTGACCCCGGAGGCGGTCTTGCGGACGTGTACGAGCAGCTCGTCGGGGGTGGCGTGTTCGAGGACGTCCACCGCTTCCAGCACGAGCTGGCGCTGCGGGGTCAGGCGGTATCCGCGCTGCCGCAGGTCACTCTTCCAGTCGGTGCTCACCACGGGCCCAGTGTAGGCGTGCGGAAGGGGATCGCGGAGGGTCCGCGATCCCCTTTCACCGTGCGTGGCCGCCGGAGCCGTCGTGGCCCGCCGCGGCTCAGCGGAAGAAGGCGATGCCGTCGTCCGGCATGTCCGGGAGGTTGCGCGCCATCTCGGCGACCTCCTCGGGCGTGACGACCTTCTTGAGCTGGGCCGACATGTACGGGCGGAGCGTGACCTCGGGGGTCGTCTTCTCCCCGACCCACATCAGGTCGCCCTTGACGTAGCCGTAGAGCCGCTTGCCGCCGCTGTGCGGGCGGGAGCCCGCGGTGCGCGCGACCGCGTCGGTGATCAGGTCGATCTGGGGCTTCTGGTCGGCCAGGTCGCCGTACCAGATCTCCACGACGCCCTGGTCGCGGACCATGACGACCTCGACCTTGCGCTGCTTGTCGATGCGCCAGTAGCCCTTCTCGGACTCCAGCGGGCGGACCTTCTTGCCGTCGGCGTCGAGGACCCACGTGTGCGAGGAGTACTCCAGGAAGTCCCGGCCGTCGTGGCCGAAGACGACCTCCTGGCCGAAGTTGCACTTCTCTTCACCGGGGTAGTCGAAGACGCCCGCGCCCTCCCAGGTGCCGAGGAGGAAGGCGAGGGGCAGGAGGTCCGGGTTCAGGTCGGACGGGATCTGGATCATGAATGGCTGCTCAGGCGATCTGTGGGAGGAGGGGTTCCGGAGGACAGGCCGATCAGGAGATCAGCGCTGGCCCTGGTACAGCTTCTTCACGGCCAGGCCGCTGAAGGCGAGAACGCCGACGCAGACCAGGATCAGCAGGGAGGTGAAGACTGCCTCAAGCACGGGGTGCTCCTCGGAAGGTTCGATGGGGTTTCGGTGGGCGATACGGGCCGGGGCCCAAGCCTACTGGCCCGGACCCCGGCGCACCGTGTGAGGTAGGCCGTAGGGCCGCGGCCCGGCCCCGCCCGCTACTCCAGGAGCTGGTCCTGGAGGATCACCGTCTGGTGCAGGGGGACGTCGGCGACGGCGGCCCGGTGCGTCTGGACGACCATGCCCACCAGGTCACCGGCCTGGATGCAGCCGACCTTGGTCTGCTCGGGGCCGTACGGCTTCTCCTCGGCATAGGTGGTGACGGCGGTGTGCGCCATCCGGCCCGCCGTGGCCTGGCCGGTCTGCGCCTTGTCCCACGCGGAGTCGAGGTCGAAGGAGTCCGCGCCGCTCAGCGCCATCCCGGACTTGCAGCCCTCGAACTCGCCCGCGAAGCCGGACGAGTGGAAGCGCAGCAGGTAGACGCGGGTGGCGGTGCCGTCGGGGGTGCTCCAGCCGCGGCCCGCGATCTGGCGCAGCCCGGCGTCCTCGTCCATGCCCCGGCGCAGGCGGTCCCGGAACTTCTCGGAGTACTCCTGGAGGAAGCGGTCCCGGGTGACCATGCCGTCCTTGTCCGCCTTCAGGCTCTCGTCGGGCCGGGAGCCCTGCGGGGCGGGCAGCAGCAGCTGGCTCAGTGCCGCGTAGTGGATGCCCTCCTCGTTGTCCGGGGCGAAGGGCAGCGGGGCGCCCACCGGCAGTACCGGCTTGGCGATCACGGGGTACGTCCAGCGGCCGTCGTTCTCGGTGGCCAGGCCCGGGATCCGGGTCCGCTCGGGCGTGATCACCGCGTACGCCGTCCCCGCGGCGGCGATGGCGAAGACCAGCGCGGCCGCCGTCCAGCGCAGGGCGGCGAAGAGCGCGCGGTGGTCCTTCGGGGCGGCCGGGGGGACCGGGATCCCGGTGAGGTCCGGCGCGGCGAACGGGTTGGCGGGTGCGGGTGCGGTCCCGGGCTCGGTGGCGGTCCCGGGCTCGGTGGCGGTGGCGCTCTGGTCGGTCACGCGGACTCCCCCGGGGACTTCACGCGGTCGAGCTGCGTGCGGAACAGCTTGACCTGCGCGTCGATGTCGAACGGCTTGGTGCCGTAGGCGTGGAAGGTGATCAGGAAGTCGCCCTGGGAGGCCGCGCACAGCACCGACTCCAGGGGTTCCTTCTTCTCGCCGTCCTCGTCGGTCCCCCCTTCGCCCACGGACCGCAGTGCGCACTTGGCCTCGGGGTACCCGTCGACCTTGGGCGCCTGCCGGCCGTCGCCGATGATCTCCATCAGCTTCTTGGTGAACTCGCCGAAGGTCTTGACCGCCTGCGGGTCCGCCTGCGTGATCGCGATCTCGACGATCTCGTCGCCACTGTCGTCGCGGAAGGTGCGGCCCGCCAGCCCCTTGAGCTTGAGCTGGTCGACCATCCTGTCGCTCTCCGCGCGCCGGTCGGCGGGCAGGCTGCGGTTGTTCTCCTTCATCTGCCCGGCGGCCTTGGCGCCCGGCACGGTGAAGTAGTTGCCGTGCTCGCCCTGGTCCGGGCCCGGCCGGTAGTGCTCCGGCACCGGGATCAGCCGGTCGCCGAGCTCGCCGAGCGAGACGGCGGGCGGGGTGGGCGAGGCCGCGGCCGGAGCCGGGTCCTTCGTCTGCCAGTACACGGTGGGGGCGGTGCGGTCGGCGTCGGCGATCCAGCCGTTCGCCCACACGCCGAAGCCGGCGACGGCCGCGAGGGCCAGCGCGGCGCCGACGGCGGCCGCCGCCTTGCGGTTGACCGCGCGCGGCGGACGGGCGGTGGCGAGGAGCTCGGACGGGGCGTCCGGCCCCGTCGCGCCCGTCGGCTCGTCCAGGGTGATCCCGGAGAGGGCCGTGCCCGGGGCCGGGGTCCGCGGCTCGGTCACAGCTGCTCCACCTGTCGCTCGGCCAGGTCCACGATGTCCTTCTCGGACACCGTCCCGGTGTTGTCGAGGTACTCCATGTACATGGCGATGTTGCCGACGCGGGCGATCGCCCGGGCCTCGTGGACCGGCATGTACCCGGGCTTCTGGTGCGGCTTGGAGTACACCCACGCGTGGCCGAAGCCCCTGGGCCCGTCCGGCAGCGGCACGCCCTGGTTCCCGGCACCCTTGTCGCCCGGCATGTAGCCGGACTGCTCCCTCGTGTACTTCTCCGCGCCGAGGCGGTCGCGGAACTGCAGCAGGGTGATCACCACCGTGACCCGGTCCCCCGCGTACCAGTGGGACACCGCGATCCGCCGGACGTCGGTCGAGGCGACCGAGCGGAAACCGCGCGCGGGGTTGTCGAACCACTCTGCCGACCAGTCGCCGACGGACTCGTAGCTCCGGGACACCTGCTCCGCGCCCTTAGGCGCCTCCAGCAGCATCTTGGTCAGGTCGTCGTCGCTCTTGTCCCAGCGGTTCGCGTTGACCGAGCGGAAGGTGGTCGACCCGTCCGCCGCGATCGGCTTGGGCGTGACCAGCTTCTGCTGCGCCAGCGGGGCCAGCGGCGTGGCCGGGCGCTGGTACTGGACGCCGTACCCCGCGGCCAGGCCGGCCCCCGACCCGAGCACCGCGGCGACCGCGATCAGGAGCGCCGTGCGGCCGCGGCGGCGGCGCGGACGCGCATCACCGAGCGTAGCGGCCGGGGCGTTTGCGGCCGGAAATTCCGAGCTGTCCGAATCCGGGGCGTTCTCGCCCTCTTTCCTCAGCTCGGGGATGGTCTGTTCGTCTTTCAAAAGAGGGTCCCCCCACAGGACTTCGCCACAGGTTGCGTTACCTGTGCACAGGGAGGACTTGTATCTCAGGGGTGGAGTTGTACGCACCGTTATTACGGTTCGGTAGCGGGGAACCCCTCACCACCGCCCCGGCGGCCCGGCCCCTCAGGGCTCGTCGCGGGGCCGCCGCTTGCCGTCCAGCTCGTCCCACCACTCGTCGGACTTCGGGTCGCCCGAGGGGTCGTCCCACCAGCGGTCGTCCGGGCCGCGCCGGTTCGCCGTCATCGCCGCGACCGGCGGGATCAGCATGGCCACCACGCACAGCGCCACGGCCGCGGGCACCGAGAACAGGCGCACCCACGACCAGGCGGACACGAACAGGAACAGGCATCCGCCCATGAGGAGGAAGTAGCCGCGCCGGCGCCGGGCGTACATGCCCCAAGGATAGGACCGGATCCGGGGGCCGCCCAGTGCTCCGGACGGCACGGAGGGCCGCACCCCGTTCCAGTGGCGTCCAACCCCCTGGGGTGCGGCCCTCCGGCCGGTCATGCGGTACGCGGTGCTCAGACCGCGATGGCCACGTCCGTCACGCCACCGGTCTCGGCGACGACGACCGTGCGGTCCGCCTTGGCCCCCGGGACCAGCGCCCGCAGGGTCCAGGTGCCTTCGGCGGCGTAGAAGCGGAACTGGCCGGTCGCCGAGGTCGGCACCTCGGCGGTGAACTCACCGGTCGAGTCCAGCAGGCGGACGTAGCCGGACACCGGCTCGCCGCCCTGGGTGATCTGACCCTGGATGGCCGTCTCGCCCGGCTTGAGCGTGTCGAGGGAGGGCCCGCCGATCTGTGCTCCACACATGTTCTCTGTCCTGTCCTAGAGAGGTCGTACGCGCGTACGTGCTGCGGCCGTACGGGATTACTTGTTGGCGCCCAGCTCGATCGGCACGCCGACCAGCGAGCCGTACTCGGTCCACGAGCCGTCGTAGTTCTTGACGTTCTCCTGGCCCAGCAGCTCGTGCAGCACGAACCAGGTGAGCGCGGAGCGCTCACCGATGCGGCAGTACGCGATGGTGTCCTTCGCCAGGTCGACCTGCTCGGCCTGGTAGAGGGCCGTCAGCTCCTCGTCCGACTTGAAGGTGCCGTCGTCGTTGGCGTTCTTCGACCACGGGATGTTGCGGGCGCTCGGCACGTGGCCGGGGCGCTGCGACTGCTCCTGCGGGAGGTGCGCCGGGGCGAGCAGCTTGCCGCTGAACTCGTCGGGCGAGCGCACGTCGACCAGGTTCTTCGAACCGATCGCCGCCACGACGTCGTCGCGGAAGGCGCGGATCGAGGAGTCCTGCGGCTTGGCCTTGTACTGGGTGGCCGGGCGCTGCGGGACCTCGGAGCCGTCGACCAGGTCGCGGGAGTCGAGCTCCCACTTCTTGCGGCCGCCGTCGAGCAGGCGGACGTCCTCGTGGCCGTAGAGCTTGAAGTACCAGTAGGCGTAGGACGCGAACCAGTTGTTGTTGCCGCCGTAGAGGACGACCGTGTCGCCGTTGGCGATGCCCTTGGCCGAGAGGAGCTTCTCGAAGCCCTCCTGGTCCACGAAGTCGCGGCGCACCGGGTCCTGGAGGTCGCGCTGCCAGTCGATGCGGACGGCGTTCGTGATGTGGTTCTTGTCGTAGGCGGACGTGTCCTCGTCCACCTCGACGACGACGACGTTCGCGTCGTTCAGGTGGGCCTCGACCCAGTCGGCGTCTACGAGGACGTCGCTGCGGCTCATGGTGTTCTCCTCCGGGCAGTGTGCGGCGGGGCGGTGCGGGTGCTGCGGGGTGCGGTGGCGCTGCGTCGGCCGGTGCGGTGGCGCTTCGGCGCGGGTCCGGGTGCGCTCGGACGTCCCGCGCGGGGAGGCGGGGGAACGGGAGGCAGGTGCGGTCACGCCGGGAGGGCCGTCGTCCGGCCGGAGGGGAGCGGGTCGCTCAGAAAGGGCGACAGAGCATGGCGGCGACGCGACACAGGTCAACTGCCCGTCGCTTCGTGAGGTCCGCCTGCTGATGCTTCATAGCCATGGATCGTAGGGACGAATCGGCCGCCCTGTCACCGGCGTGTCATATGTCGAGACAGGATCGTCCGCATAGTGGGATACGGATCCTGCGCACCCCCTCCGGGAGGGCCCCGGGACCCCTTCGGAGCAGGGCGGAAGGCCCGATCCGCCGCGGACCGGACCTTCCCGTCTCACGATCCGGCCAGCACCACGTCCGAGCCGTCCACCGTGAGGTGCACGCCGCTCGCGTCGGAGGTCAGCGCGGAGAGCTTCAGCCCGGCCGGCAGACCGCTGTCCAGCCGGCGGTCGAAGTCGGTCCGCTTGCGGACCAGGGACTCCACGCCGGGGATGCCCTCACCGGGCACCTCGTCGGCGTGCACCCGCACCGTCGTGCCGTCCACCAGGCTGATCGTGGAGACCACGCTGCGCGTGAGGGTCCGGCCCAGCACCTCGACGGAGGCGGTCACCTTCACCTTGCCCGGGGCCCCGCCGTAGGCGACGGTGACCCCGTTCTGCGAGGCCTCGGTCAGGTCCGCGTAGGTGATCAGCGCGGAGCCGTCGGCCCGCGCCGCCTTGCCGCCGGTGTAACCGCTGTTCAGCTTCACGTCGTGGAAGCGCGCGGCCAGTTCGGATATCCGGACCTTGCGGCCGTCGGGGCCCGGGGCCGAGACCCCGCGCAGCTTCACGTCCACCTGCTCCAGGCGGTAGTCCAGCGCCTGGGTCAGGAACGGGAAGCCGTGGATGTCCACGTCCGTCTCCCCGGCCAGGCCGCGGCCCGCCTGCACCTTGGCGGCCAGCTCGTCCTCGGCGTAGCCGACCGCCAGCCGGTCGGCGCCCGCGAGGAGCCCGCCCAGCACCACCGCGATGATCACAATCGTCCGCAGGAAACGCACGCTCCCACTCCCCCTACTAATCGGTACGTGCGTTCTAGTTGACCACGACCGGGTCCGGCCGGGCTCAGCCGACCACCCGCCCGATCAGGTAGACCGCGGGCGCCGCGGCGGCCAGCGGCAGCGCGACACCGGCCGTCATGTGGACGAACTTCGACGGGTAGTCGTACGCCGCCACCCGCAGCCCGACCAGCGCGCACGCGCCGGCCGCCAGGCCCAGCAGGGCGCCTCCGGCGCCGATCGCGGTCAGCCCGCCGACCGCGATGCCGGCGCCGGCCGCGGCAACCAGCGAGACCACCACGGAGGGCGTGGCGGGCAGCGGCAGGGCCCGCGCGAAGACGGCCACCGCGACCGCGGCCGCGCCCACGCTGACGGCCGCCGGATCGGCGGCCAGGTACCCGGCGCAGACGATCGCGAGGGCGGCCGAGGCCACCGAGGCCATCAGCCCGTACATCCGCTCGTCCGGGTCGGCGTGGCTGCGCAGCTGGAGCACGAGGGTCAGCAGCACCCACGCGCCCAGCGTCCCGATGATCGCGCCCGGCCCGTCCGGGCGCCCCAGCGCGAGGACGGCGGCGTCCGCGGCCAGCGCTCCGGCGAAGGCCAGGGCGATGCCCTGGCGGGCGGGCCACATGCCGTTCAGCCGGAACCAGCCCGCAGCGGTGAGCGCCTGGAGCGCGACGAGCGGGACCACCAGCCCGAAGCGGCCGACGGCGGCGGCCCCGGCCAGCAGCAGCCCGAGCGCGGCGGTCAGCACGGCCGCCTGCGGACCCGGATCGATGATCGGCGAGCGCCCCTCGGCGCGGGCCTGGGCCGGGTCCACGACGCGGGTGCTGCCGCCGAGGGTGGGCGGGGAGTACGCGGCGGACCCGGTCGGCGCAGGGGTCTGCGCGCCCGTGGCGGCCGCCCCGGCGACCGCGTCCCCGGGGAAGGGCGGGAGGTAGGCGGTCCGCTCCGCCGCGCCCTCGGCGGCGGCCGGCCCGGCCACGCCGGGCCAGGAGGCGCCCGCGCCGGGCTCCTGGTGGCCCTGCGCGCCCTGCGCGCCCTGCGACCAGTCGGGGGCCGGGTCGGGCGCGCGGTGCTGACCCTGGGGCCGGACCTGGTGCGGGGGCTGCTGCGCGGGGTGGGCCGCCTGGTCGGCCGACTGGGCCGGCCCCGGGGCCCGGTGGCTCTGCCGCTGCGGCTGCTGGACCGGGTGGTCCTCTTCCCGATACGGCGGGAGGTACGCGGTCTCCGCGGCGGACGCCACCGGCTCCTCGCGGTAGGGCGGCAGGTACGCGGTCTCCGCAGCGGATGCCACGGGCTCCTCGCGGTACGGCGGCAGATACGCCGTCTCGGCGACGGCGCCCGCCCCGGAACCGTCCGGCCACGGCACACCGCCCTGGGCGGCGCCCCCCGACCAGTCCGGGGAGGGCGCGGGCGCGGGGTCGGGCGCCCGGTGCTGGCCCCGGCGCTGCGGCTGCGGAGGCTGCTGCGGCTGGTAGGACTGCTGCGGAGGCTGGTGCTGCGGCTGCGGGGCCTCGTCCCGGAACCAGCCCTCCGGAGCCACCGGCTCCGCGGCGGGCTGCGGGTAGGCCTGCTGCTGCTGCTGCTGCGCGGGCGGCTGCGCCCATTCCGGCTGCTCGGGCGGCCGCGGCGCGGCGGCGTTCGGCTGCACCGGCATGTAACTCGTGTCCCAGGTCTCGGACTGCCAGGTCTGGGTTCCGTACGGATCCGCGAAGGGATCCTGCGGCTGCTCGGGCCGCTGCTCCTCGGGCGTGGGCGTGGTCATCGGATCACCCGCCCGCGAACGGCGGCAGCACCTCTACGGTGCCGCCTTCGGTCAGCTCGACGGACTCGTGCGGGCGCAGGCCCACGGGCCGCTCGTCCACCAGGAAGGAGCAGCGCTGCAGCACCCGGGCCAGCTCCCCGGGGTGGCGTTCCCGCACGGCGTCGAGCGCCTCGGCCAGGGTCCGCGCCGAGTACGCCTCCTCCGCCGTCTTGGCCGCGGACTTGGCCGCGGCCCAGTAGCGGATGGTTCCGGTTGCCACTGCAGCTCCTATCGTCGGCTCCGTACCGTCGGGCTCCATGATGGCCCCTCCCGCCCGTAACCCCGGCGTGCCCCCGCGCGCCCCGGATGCGCCCGGGCGGCCCCGCGGGGGTCCACCGATCCGGTGAAACCCGGCGCAACCAGCGGCGGAGGGTGGCGGGGACCACAGGATCCGGGCATGCCGAAGCCGCTGCCCCGGACGGACGGGTGGGCTATGGTGGCATCGCAGAGGATCCGGGCAACGTAGCCCCCGGGTCCTTTTGTGCTTTCAGCACGTTGAACAGCGCGCGAACACAGCACGAGAACACAGCGGGAACAGTGGCGGCACGCGGTCCTCAGGGCGCGGGGACCGGGCCGCCGGCAGTACGACGTACGAAGCAGTGCCGCATGTCCTCGACGGGACCGAGGAGGAACCGACGTGATGGCCCAGCGAACCGTGCACCACCGGCGACACCGCCAGACCCCGGCAGGGGGGTGGCGGCGATGAGTTCACTGCTGCTGCTGACCAACGCCCTCCAGCCGTCCACCGAGGTGCTGCCCGCCCTCGGCCTGCTGCTGCACAGCGTCCGGGTGGCGCCCGCGGAGGGCCCCGCCCTCGTGGACACCCCGGGCGCCGACGTCATCCTCGTCGACGGGCGCCGCGACCTGCCCCAGGTCCGCTCGCTCTGCCAGCTCCTGCGCTCCACCGGCCCGGGCTGTCCGCTGATCCTCGTCGTCACCGAGGGCGGCCTCGCGGCCGTCACCGCCGACTGGGGCATCGACGACGTCCTCCTCGACACCGCCGGTCCGGCCGAGGTCGAGGCGCGGCTGCGCCTCGCCACGGGCCGCCAGCAGCTCGGCTCGGACGACTCGCCGATGGAGATCCGCAACGGCGACCTGTCGGTCGACGAGGCGACGTACTCCGCCAAGCTCAAGGGCCGGGTGCTGGACCTCACCTTCAAGGAGTTCGAGCTGCTCAAGTACCTCGCGCAGCATCCCGGCCGGGTCTTCACCCGCGCCCAGCTGCTCCAGGAGGTCTGGGGCTACGACTACTTCGGCGGCACCCGGACGGTCGACGTCCACGTACGGCGCCTGCGGGCCAAGCTCGGCCCCGAGCACGAGTCGCTGATCGGCACCGTCCGCAACGTCGGCTACCGCTTCGTGACCCCGGAGAAGGTCGAGCGGGCCAACGAGCGGGCCGCCGAGGAGGCCCGGCAGAAGGCCCTCGCCCAGGCGGCCGCCGCCGTGGCCGCCGCGACCGAGCGGGAGGTCCCCCGGATGGCCGACACCGGTCCGCACACCCGGACCCCCGGCCGCCCTGCCCACGGCTAGGTCACCCCGCGTAGACTCCCCCGCGTGGCCAAGGTGACGCGGGACGATGTGGCACGACTTGCGGGAACGTCTACCGCGGTCGTGAGCTACGTCATCAACAACGGACCCCGGCCGGTCGCCCCGGCCACGCGCGAGCGTGTCCTCGCCGCCATCAAGGAGCTGGGCTACCGCCCGGACCGGGTCGCACAGGCCATGGCGTCCCGGCGGACCGACCTCATAGGCATGATCGTCCCCGATGCCCGGCAGCCGTTCTTCGCGGAGATGGCGCACGCGGTCGAACAGGCCGCGGCCGAGCGCGGAAAGATGGTCCTGGTCGGCAACTCCGACTACCGGGACGAGCGCGAGGTGCACTACCTGCGCGCGTTCCTCGGCATGCGGGTCTCCGGGCTGATCCTGGTCAGCCAGGGCCCCAGCGAGCGCGCCGCCGCCGAGATCGAGGCCTGGGACGCGCGGGTGGTGCTGCTGCACGAGCGCCCCGAGGCGATCGACGACGTCGCCGTCGTCACCGACGACATCGGCGGCGCCCAGCTCGCCACGCGGCACCTGCTGGAGCACGGCCACGCGTACGTCGCCTGCCTCGGCGGCGTCGAGAACACCCCCGAGGTCGGCGACCCGGTCGCGGACCACGTCGAGGGCTGGCGGCGGGCCATGCGGGAATCCGGGCGCCCGACCGAGGGCCGGCTGTTCCAGGCCCCGTACAACCGCTACGACGCCTACCGGGTCGCGCTGGAGATCCTGGCCGGGCCGCAGCGCCCTCCGGCGATCTTCTGCGCCACCGACGACCAGGCCATCGGGGTGCTGCGGGCCGCGCGCGAGCTGCGGATCGACGTGCCCGGGGAGCTGGCCGTGGCCGGCTTCGACGACGTGAAGGAAGCCGGGCTGACGGACCCGCCGCTGACCACCGTCGCCTCGGACCGCCCGGCGATGGCCCGGGCCGCGGTGGACCTGGTCCTGGACGACGCCTTGCGCGTCGCGGGGTCCCGGCGGGAGCGGCTGAAGCAGTTCCCCTCAGCTCTGGTCATCCGCCGCTCCTGCGGCTGCCGCTGACCCCGGCGCACCCCTCCCGGCGCCGTACGGCCGTCGGCCTTATATCGGGCATACACGGTTCTGTCGGGCTTCTCAGCGGAGACTCAGGAAGCTCTCATGATCCCGGCGCAGAGTCGTCTCCATGACCGACAGCTTCCGCCGCGAAGGCGACCCGCAGGAGAACGGCCCCCACCAGGACGCGCCCTTCGGCGAGTCCCGGCAGCAGGGTCACGACCGACCGGCGCACGGCGCCCGGGACGCCGGCGCGTACCCGCCGCCGCCCGTCCACCCCCCGACCGCCCCCGGAGCCCCGTACGCGGCTTCCGCGCCCGGCTGGTTCGAGGCGCACGAGCCGCAGCCCCCGTTCCCCGGGCATGCGCACGCCGCGGGCCCCGCGGCCGCCGGCCACGCCCGCCCCCGCCGCCCCTTCGCCCTGCTCACCGCGGTCGCCCTGGTGGCGGCGCTCGTCGGCGGCGGCACCTCCGCCGGGATCCAGCAGTACCTGAGCCACCGCGACGGCGCGCAGAGCGCCGTCAACGGCTCCCCCGTCTCGCAGTCCACCATCGGCACCGTCGCGGGCGTCGCCGAGCAGGTCAGCCCCTCGGTCGTGCGGATCGACACGACGACCGCGGCGGGCCAGGGCACCGGCTCAGGCGTCGTCGTCACCGCAGACGGCGAGATCGTCACCAACAACCACGTCGTCAGCGGCGCCGCCGAGGTCCAGGTGACGATGAGCGACGGCAAGAAGTACCGGGCGAAGGTCCTCGGCACCGACCCCGACAAGGACCTCGCGCTGATCAAGCTGAACGGCGCGAGCGGCCTCAAGCCCGCCCGGTTCGCCAACTCCGACACCGTCCGGGTCGGCGACCAGGTCGTCGCGATCGGCTCCCCCGACCGGCTCACCGGCACCGTCACCAGCGGCATCGTCTCGGCGCTGAACCGCGAGGTCAACGTGCCCAAGTCGGAGCAGCAGGCCCCGCAGGGCCAGCGCGGGCAGGGCGGCGGCGGCAGCTGGCCGTTCTCCTACGGCGGCCGCCAGTTCAACGGCACCACCGGCCAGAACACCACCTCGTACAAGGCCATCCAGACCGACGCCTCGCTCAACCCCGGCAACTCCGGCGGCGCGCTCGTCAACATGAACGGCGAGATCGTCGGGATGCCCTCCGCGATCTACTCGCCGTCCAGTGACAGCTCCGGCGCGGGCAGCGTCGGCCTCGGCTTCGCCATCCCCGGCAACACCGTCAAGGCCGACCTGGACTCCCTGCGCAAGGGCGGCCCCGGCGGCGCCGGAAGCGCCGACGGCGGCAACGGGACCGCCACCGACGGCGCGGCCGACGGCTTCGGCACCTCCTACTGACCGCGCCCCGCGCACCGGCCCCGCCCGCGCCGGCCGCCGTGGCAGGCTGGAGCCGGCCGCCGCACCACCGAACGACGACTTGGGGAGCCCCACGATGAATCCCGCCGAAGGCGAAGCGCGCGTACTCGTCGTGGACGACGAACCGGCCGTCCGCGAGGCCCTGCGCCGCAGCCTCGCCTTCGAGGGGTACGGCACCGAGACCGCCGTCGACGGGCTCGACGCCCTGGAGAAGGCCGCCGCGTACGCCCCGGACCTGATCGTCCTGGACATCCAGATGCCCCGCATGGACGGCCTGACGGCGGCCCGGCGGCTGCGCGCCGCCGGCTCGGTCACCCCGATCCTCATGCTGACCGCCCGCGACACCGTCGGCGACCGGGTCACCGGCCTGGACGCGGGCGCCGACGACTACCTGGTCAAGCCCTTCGAGCTGGACGAGCTCTTCGCCCGGGTCCGCGCGCTGCTGCGCCGCAGCTCCTACGCCGCGGCCGCCGACTCCCCGGCCGCCGCCGAGGACGTCCTGACCTTCGGCGACCTGCGCATGGACCTGGCCACCCGCGAGGTGACCCGGGCCGGGCGCGCCGTCGAGCTGACCCGCACCGAGTTCACCCTGCTGGAGATGTTCCTGGCGCACCCGCGCCAGGTCCTCACCCGCGAGCAGATCCTGAAGGCCGTCTGGGGCTTCGACTTCGAACCCAGCTCCAACTCCCTGGACGTGTACGTGATGTACCTGCGCCGCAAGACCGAGGCGGGCGGCGAGCCGCGCCTGGTGCACACCGTCCGCGGGGTCGGCTACGTACTGCGCGCCACCGTCTCCGGCGACAGCGGCGGGCCCGAATGAGTCCGGCCGCCAGATTCCGCGGGCTGCCGCTGCGCTCGCGCCTGGCCCTGCTCGTCGCCGTCGCCGTGGCCCTCGCCGTGGCGGCGGTCGCGGGCGTGTCCTGGGTGATGGTCCGCACCCAGCTCAGCGACCAGCTCGACCGCTCCCTGATGTCCACCAACGTCAGCGGACAGGTGGTCCGGTCGCTGCGCGAAGGCTGCGTGCTGCGGCCGCCGGAGCCCGCGCAGCAGATCGCGGGGAACCTGAACGCGACCGTACAGATCGTCCTCGCCGACGGCACCCGGTGCTGGATCGGCGGGCTGGCCAACCTCCCGGTCACCAAGGCCGACCGCGCGGTCGCGGGCGACGTGGGGGCCCGGCCCATCCTGCACGACGTGACCACCCCGGACGGCGTGGGCATGCGCGTCTACACGATGCAGAGCAACCCCGGCGGACCCTCCTTCGCCGTCTCCGTCGCCAAACCGCTCGCCGACATCGACAAGCCGCTGTCCACCCTGGCCTGGGTGCTGCTGCTCGTCGCCGGCGTCGGCGTGGTCGGCGCGGGCGCGGCCGGGCTGTGGGTGGCCCGTACCGGCCTGCGGCCCGTCGACGAACTGACCGGCGCCGTCGAGCACATCGCCCGCACCGAGGACCTCACCGTCCGCATCCCCGACACCGGCGACGACGAGATCGCCCGGCTCTCGCGCTCCTTCAACTCGATGACCAGCGCCCTGGCCTCCTCCCGGGACCGGCAGGCCCAGCTGATCGCCGACGCGGGCCACGAATTGCGCACCCCGCTCACCTCGCTGCGCACCAACATCGAGCTGCTCGTGCGCAGCGAGGACACCGGCCGGGCCATCCCGCCGCAGGACCGCAAGGAGCTGCTCGCCTCGGTGAAGGCGCAGATGACCGAACTGGCCTCGCTCATCGGCGACCTCCAGGAGCTCTCCCGCCCCGACGCCGCGTCCCCCGGCCCGCTCCAGGTCGTCGCCCTGCACGACATCGCGGGCAACGCCCTGTCGCGGGCGCGTCTGCGCGGCCCCGAGCTGACCTTCACCGCCGACCTGGAGCCCTGGTACGTCCGCGGCGAGGCCCCCGCCTTGGAGCGGGCGCTGGTCAACATCCTGGACAACGCGGTCAAGTTCAGCCCGCCCGGCGGCGCCGTCGCGCTCACGCTGCGGGCGGGCGAGCTGACCGTACGGGACCACGGGCCCGGCATCCCCGACGAGGACCTCCCGCACGTCTTCGACCGGTTCTGGCGCTCCCCCTCGGCCCGCGCCCTGCCCGGCAGCGGGCTGGGCCTGTCCATCGTGGCCCGCACGGTGCAGCGCACCGGCGGCACCGCCGAGCTGCGGGCGGCGCCGGGCGGCGGCCCGGGCACGGAGGCGGTCCTGCGCTTCCCGGGCGCCCCGGCCCCGCCGCCGCGCTTCCCGGCGGCCGGGGACGCGGAGGCGGGCGCCGACGGGGACGCGGACGGCTCAGGCGGGGTTGTGCCGGATCAGTGAGGCGACCAGCCCGGAGCGGGTGTTCGGGAAGTCCATGGGCACGATCCCCAGCCCGGTCCGCCCGGCCAGTTCCCCGCCGTCCACGAAGGACTGCACCTGGGGATTCAGCCGGTCGGAGTTCCAGCGCGGCGGCAGGCCCGCGGCGGTGCTGGTGTAGTTCATGAAGAGCTTGCCGGGCTGCTGCACCGACCTGCGGAACTGCGTCTCGATCCGGGTGCGCTTGGCGAACGGCTCGGCCTGGTAGTCGTCCTGGATGTCGAAGACCGCGCCGTCGCCGTAGCGCAGGCCCGGCAGCCCGCCGTTGTCGGCGAGCAGCACCACCTTGCCGCGGGCCTGTCCGAGCGAGGTGGGCAGCGCGTCGGCGATCCGGAACAGGGGCCGCCAGCCACGGTGGTCGAGGTAGTCGTCGAAGACGGCGCGGAAGGTCGCGTCGCTCTCCTCGGAGTACTCCTGCTTGACCCGCATCAGCACCGTCTCGGTGGGGCGCGCGGCCAGGAAGTTCCAGCAGGCCACCAGCACGTCGCCGAACATCAGGTTCTGGAAGAACGCGCCGTGGTGGATGGCGAAGGAGCCCCCGGTGACCCGGCAGCGCACGTCGAGGAAGCGGATCCCGGAGTCGAGCTGCTCGGCTATGGAGGTGTTCTGGCAGGCGACGTACAGGCCGCCCTGCCGGGCGCCGGAGTCGTGCGTGCCGGGGACCGTCATCCGCTGGAGCGGGGTGGCGTCGGGCACCCCGGCCATCCAGTCCTGCGTTGCGAGGGCCGCCGCCGAGGCGGTGGCCGCCGGTCCGAGGAGCCCGGTGAGCGTCATGCCCGCCGCCACCGCCGCCGCCCCGGCCAGGAACCTCCGCCGGTCCGTTCCCGCTGCCTCGCCCATGCCCATGCCCGCCCCTTCGCCGACCCAGTGGTGGCCCGGATTATGGCGTGCGGAGCCCGGCATTGCTACCCACGGGTAAGCACGGAAACGCGAAGGGGCGGCGAGCCCAACGGCCCGCCGCCCCGCGCGAGTTGCCCGCGCGACCTACTGGACGACCGTGATCCGGTCGGCCGCCGGCGGCGCCAGCGGCGCCTCCTGGGTCGCGTGCTGCGCCAGGTAGGCGTTGAAGCAGTCCAGGTCGGACGCGCCCACCAGCTTGTTCTTGTGCTCCTTCAGGACGGTGAAGCCGTCACCGCCGCCCGCGAGGAACTCGTTCATCGCGACCCGGTAGGTCTTCGCCGGGTCGAGGGCCGCGCCGTTCAGCTTCACCGAGTCCACGACGATCCGGTCCGCGCCCGTCTTCGTCGTGTCCAGGGTGTAGGTGAAGCCCTTCGACACCTGGAGGATCTTCGGGTTCGCGCCGTTCACCGGGCCGCTGACCTGCTGCTGGAGCGCGGTGATGAGCTGCGCACCGGTCAGGTCCACGACGTTCATCATGTTGGTGAAGGGCTGCACCGTGTACGACTCGCCGTAGGTCACGACCCCGTCGCCCTCGGCGCCCGCGGCCTTGTAGGCCAGGTCCGCGCGGATGCCGCCCGGGTTCATGACGGCCAGCTGCGCGCCGCCCTTGTCCGCCGGGGCCAGCGCCTCCAGCTGCGCGTCGGCGATCACGTCACCGAGCGGCTTCTCGAAGGCGGCGGAGCCGCGGCCCGCGATGTCCGCCGCGATGAACCCCTGCGGACGGCTCGCGATGGGCGCCGCGAGGGTGTTCCAGCGCTCGATCAGCTCGCTCATGTCCGCGGCCTTGGCCTGGTCGCGGGTGACGACCTTGTTGAGCGGCTTCGGCGCACTGAGCGGCGTACGGACGATGTCCTTGGTCTGCCGGTCGTAGGTCAGCGTGGTGTCCGTGAACACCCGGCCGTAGGACGCGGCGGAGGTGACCATGCGCGGGTTGCCCGCCGGGTCGGGGATGGTGCAGGCGTAGGCCTGGTGCGTGTGGCCGGTCACCAGGGCGTCGACCTTCGGGTCCACGTTCTTGGCGATGTCCACGATCGCGCCGGAGATCCCGGCGCCCGCGCCCGGCGCGTCGCAGTCGTAGTTGTACGCGCCACTGGCGGGCAGGCCGCCCTCGTGGACCAGCGCGACGATGGACTTGACGCCCTGCCGGTTCAGCTCCTCGGCGTACTTGTTGATCGTCTCGACCTCGTCACCGAACTTCAGGCCCTTGACGCCCTCGGCGGTCACGACGTCCGGGGTGCCCTCCAGGGTGACGCCGATGAAACCGATCTTCACGTCCCCCTTCTTCCAGATGAAGGTGGGCGACATCAGCGGACGCTTCGTCTTCTCGTCCGTCACGTTCGCCGCGAGGTACGGGAACCGCGCCCCGGTGAAGGTCTTGCCGTACTCGTAGCAGCCGTCGACCGGGTGGCAGCCGCCGTACGCCATGCGGCGCAGCTCGGTCTTCCCCTCGTCGAACTCGTGGTTGCCGACGCTCGTGACGTCGAGGCCGAGCTTGTTCATCGCCTCGATGGTCGGCTCGTCGTGGAAGAGCCCCGACAGCAGCGGGCTGGCGCCGATCATGTCACCGGCGGCGGCGGTGACGGAGTACTCGTGCCCCTTGCGGGCCTCGCGCAGGCTGGTGGCGAGGTACTCGACACCGCCCGCCGGTATGGACTTGGTGGTGCCGTCGGCCTGACGCTCGCTCACGCTGCCGGAGGAGCCCTGCGGCGCCTCCAGCGTGCCGTGGAAATCGTTGAAGGACAGCATCTGCACGTCGACGGTGCGGCCCGGGCCGGCACCGCCGCCACTGGCGGCCCCGGCCGGGAGGGCGGCGGCGACCATGGCCCCGGCTCCCGCGGTGAGGGCGAGGGCGGCGAGGGTCAACCGGCGGGCTCGGCGGTGCCGTTGCGGCGTCGCTGACATGTAGTCCCCTTTTGGACAGCGGTACGGACTGGGAGGTGAGCCGCAGCCTATGGTCAACGCGCGTAGCACGACAGGGGGTAACGGGTTGCGAGCCGGTTACGCGCGGGCGTATCCGGTGTGGTTTCGCTCACCCGGACCACCGCGGCGAGGGCCCGCGGGGCACCTGCGGGCGGGGCCGCGGTCGTAGGCTCGTCACATGACTGACGCAGCAGCGGCCCGTGAACCGGGACGGCAGATCGAGACCCTCGACCAACTGACGGAGCAACAGGCCGACGCGGTACTGGAGCTGATCGGGGAAGCGGCCCGTACCGACGGCACCACCGCCGTCTCGGAGCAGGGACGGCTCCAGCTGCGCGGCGGCCGCCGCGCCGGGGTCCGGCACCTGCTGCTGACCGCCGACGGCCGGCTCGCCGGATACGCGCAACTGGAGGACACCGACCCGGTGGAGGCACCCGCCGCCGAACTCGTCGTGCACCCCGCGCTGCGCGGCCGCGGCCACGGCCGGGCGCTGGGCCAGGCCCTGCTCGCCGCCTCCGGCAAGCGGATCCGGATGTGGGCGCACGGCGGCCGCTCCGCCGCCCGCCACCTCGCGCAGGTCCTCGGCCTGACCCTCTTCCGCGAGCTGCGCCAGCTGCGCCGCCCGCTCGGCCCGGACGCCGCCCCGCTCCCCGAGCCGGTCCTGCCCGAGGGCGTGACCGTACGCACCTTCGTGCCCGGCGCCGACGACGCGGCCTGGCTCGCGGCGAACGCGGCGGCCTTCGCGCACCACCCCGAACAGGGCTCGCTGGACCAGCGGGACCTCGACGACCGGATCGCGCAGCCCTGGTTCGACCCCGCGGGCTTCTTCCTCGCCGAACGCGACGGCAAGCTCGTCGGCTTCCACTGGACCAAGGTCCACGCCGAGCAGGGGCTCGGCGAGGTCTACGTCGTCGGCGTCCTGCCCGGCGCCCAGGGCGGCGGCCTCGGCAAGGCGCTGACCGCCGTCGGACTGCGCCATCTGGCCGCATCCGGCCTCCCCACCGCGATGCTCTACGTGGACGCCGACAACCCGGCCGCCCTCGCCGTCTACGAGGGCCTCGGCTTCGTCACCCACGAGGTCGACCTGATGTACCGCACCGAGAGCTGAGCGGCCCGCGAGGACGTCCGGGGCGCGCCCGCGCGCGCCCCGGCACCCCCCGCACCCCCTGCCGCACCAGCCGCACCAGCCGCACCCTGGATGCCACACGCCATTCACCGGCCATTCAGACGCGCTTGCGACTCTCCGGACATGCAGCCTGGACTTCCACCCCCCGCGGACGCTTCCGACGCGCCTGTCCTTCCGCGTGCGCGGAAGAATGGAGTCATGAGCCACAAGCCCGGCGTCAGCCCCACCGAGGTTCCCGTCCAGCACTCCCAGGCCGAGCGGCACGCCCGGCTGGGGTCCATAGCCGCGCACCGCCCGCACGTGGACCTCGAACCCGACCTCGACGCGGATCTCGACGCGTACGAGTTCAAGGACGACGGCGAGCTGCCCGCCAACCGCTTCCTCGACCGCGAGCGCAGCTGGCTCGCCTTCAACGAACGGGTGCTGGAACTCGCCGAGGACCCGGCGACCCCGCTCCTGGAGCGCGCCAACTTCCTCGCGATCTTCGCGAGCAACCTCGACGAGTTCTTCATGGTCCGGGTGGCCGGCCTCAAACGGCGCATCGCCACCGGCGTCGCCACCCGTTCGGCCTCGGGCCTGCAGCCCCGCGAGGTCCTCGACCTGATCTGGACCCGCTCGCGCGAGCTCATGGCCCGCCACGCCGCCTGCTACCAGCAGGACGTGGCCCCCCAGCTCGCCGAAGAGGGCATCCACCTCATCCGCTGGCACGACCTCACCGAGAAGGAGCAGGCGCGCCTCTTCACCCTGTTCCGCAACCAGATCTTCCCGGTGCTCACCCCGCTGGCCGTGGACCCCGCGCACCCCTTCCCGTACATCTCCGGGCTCTCGCTCAACCTCGCCGTCGTCGTCCGCAACCCCGTCAGCGGCCACCGCCACTTCGCGCGCGTCAAGATCCCGCCGCTGCTCTCCCGCTTCCTGGAGGCCTCCCCGCAGCGCTACGTCCCGCTGGAGGACGTCATCGCCGCGCACCTGGAGGAGCTGTTCCCCGGCATGGAGGTGCTGGCGCAGCACAAGTTCCGGGTGACCCGCAACGAGGACCTCGAAGTGGAGGAGGACGACGCCGAGAACCTCCTGCAGGCCCTGGAGAAGGAGCTCATGCGGCGCCGCTTCGGGCCGCCCGTGCGCCTGGAGGTCGAGGAGTCCATCGACGCCGGCGTCCTGGACCTGCTCGTCCAGGAGCTGAAGATCTCCGCGGCCGAGGTCTACCCGCTACCCGGCCCGCTCGACCTGACCGGGCTCTTCGGCGTGGCCTCCCTGGACCGGCCCGAGCTGAAGTACCCCAAGTTCATCGCCGGGACCCACCGCGACCTCGCCGAGGTCGAATCGGCCTCCGCCCCGGACATCTTCGCGGCGCTGCGCGAACGCGACGTGCTCCTGCACCACCCGTACGACTCGTTCTCCACCTCGGTCCAGGCCTTCCTGGAACAGGCCGCAGCCGACCCGGACGTCCTCGCGATCAAGCAGACGCTCTACCGGACCTCGGGCGACTCCCCCATCGTCGACGCCCTCATAGACGCCGCCGAATCCGGCAAGCAGGTCCTCGTGCTCGTCGAGATCAAGGCCCGCTTCGACGAGCAGGCCAACATCAAGTGGGCGCGCAAGCTGGAGGAGTCCGGCTGCCACGTCGTCTACGGCCTGGTCGGCCTCAAGACGCACTGCAAGCTCTCCCTCGTGGTCCGCCAGGAAGGCGAGACGCTGCGCCGCTACGCGCACGTCGGCACCGGCAACTACCACCCCAAGACCGCCCGGCTCTACGAGGACCTCGGCCTGCTCACCGCGGACCCGCAGGTCGGCGCGGACCTCTCCGACCTCTTCAACCGGCTCTCCGGCTACTCGCGCCGCGAGACCTACCGCCGGCTGCTGACCGCACCCAAATCGCTGCGCGACGGCCTCGTCTCCCGGATCGACAAGGAGACCGCCCACCAGAAGGCGGGCCGCCCTGCGTACGTGCGGCTCAAGCTCAACTCGATCGTCGACGAAGCACTGATCGACGCGCTCTACCGGGCCTCGCAGGCGGGCGTGCCGGTCGACATCTGGGTGCGCGGCATCTGCGCCGTGCGCCCCGGCGTCACCGGGCTCTCGGAGAACATCCGGGTCCGCTCCGTCCTCGGCCGCTTCCTCGAACACTCCCGGGTCTTCGCCTTCGCCAACGGCGGCGAGCCCGAGGTGTTCATCGGCAGCGCCGACATGATGCACCGCAACCTCGACCGCCGCATCGAGGCCCTGGTCCGGGTCACCGACCCGGCCCACCGCGCGGCCCTGGACCGGCTGCTGGAGACCGGCATGTCCGATGCCACCTCCTCCTGGCACCTGGGCCCGGACGGGGACTGGACCCGGCACTGCACGGATGCCGAGGGGCAGCCGCTGCGGCACGTACAGGAGATGCTCATAGACGCCCGGAGGCGCCGGCGTGGCTCTGCAAAACCATGACCTGACAGCGGGTACGGCGACGGCGGGCGACGTGCTCGGCGCCTACCTGCGCTCCCAGGCCACCGCCTTCCTGCGCGGGCTGCGCCCGCACGAGGCGGGCGGGGACGCCGCGGACGGCGGGAACGAGGCGGCGCGCGGCCTGCGGGGGGCCGCGCGCCGGCTCGGGGGGACCCTGGCCACCTTCCGGCCGGTCACCGAATCCGCCTGGGCCGACGGCCTGCGCACCGAACTGGTCTGGCTGTCCTCCACCCTGGCCGACGAACACGCCCACGGGGCCCGGCTCACCCGGCTGCTCGACGCGCTGCACCGGCTCTCGGGGGCCCCGGACGTCCCCGCGCCGCGCGGTGCGGCCGGCTCCGGCGCGCTGACCGTGGGCGCGGCCCGCGCGGCCGCCCTGCTGGAACGGCAGCTGACCCTGGCCCGTACGCGCGCCCACTCGGCCACCCTCCAGGCGCTGGGCTCCTCGCGCTTCCACGCGCTGGCCGACGCGGTGGCCTTACTGGCCTCCGAGGTGCCGCTGAGCCCGGTGGCGGCGCGGGGCCGGGCCGAGGAGGTCCTCGTCCCGCTGGCGGCCCTGGCCGAGTCCCGGCTCGCCGCGGCCGTCACCGCCCTGCCGCTGACCCGGGCCGCCCGGCCGTACAACGCCGACGCGCTCATCGACGACACCCGCCAGGACGCGCCCTGGCACGAGGTGCGCCGCCTGCTGCGCGCGCACCGCTACGCGCGGGAGGCCCTGGGCGAGGACGTCACCCGCCTCGCGGCGGCCTGCGGGGCCCTGGACCGCCACCGCGATGCCGCCGAGGCCGCCGCCGCCTCCTCCGCCGCGGCCCGCACCCCCCGCATCGCCCCCGCCACGGCCTACGCCCTGGGCGTCCTCCACGCCGACCAGCGCCACGAGGTGGAAGCCGCCCGCTTCACCTTCCACCACCTCTGGCTCCCAGCCCCGGTCTAACCCCGGCCCCGCCGGCGTTTGAGGCGCCCCCGGAGCCAGTCCCAGCCGAGCCGGACCCCAGCCCATCTCAGCCCCGCCGGCGTTTGAGGCGCCCCCGGTGGGCCCACAAGCGCCAGCGCCCCACCCGGCGGCACGCACCACGGGGACGGCCCTCCGAGTCCGGGTGCAGCCCTCCCGCCCTCCGGGGGCGCCTCAAACGCCGGCGAGGCTGGACATGCCGCGACCCAGCGGAGAACCGGGACGGGCCGCGCCCGGCGAGGCTGGAGTGAGCAGCGGTTTCCGGCCACCCCCCGGCCACGGGCCCCGCACCCCCGCCCCCGAAACCGTCACGGCACAATAACGGCAAGGTAACGGCCCGATACCCCCCGCCCCCGACACCACCACCCACCCCATGCCGTCCGCCACGGTTCACCGTCCGTTCACCCACCCCCGTCGGCCGCTTCACCTGATCTGCCTAATTTCGGAACCACACGGTGCGGACCGCGGCCCGAAGGACCCGGGGACAACCCCAGGCCCAGCAGCCCAGCGCCCCGCACCACCCCGCAGTCCTCTTCGCACGCCGCCCCGACACAGAAAGCGGCCGGCGGCTTCTGGAAGGAACACCCGAAAGTGAAGCTTCAGCGCAACAACCGGCTCCGTGCCTCCGTGCTCGGTGCGCTCGTCGTGTCCGGTGCCCTGGTCCTCACGGCGTGCGGCTCGGACGACAACACCACCAAGGACAACGGCTCCGGTGCGGCGAAGCCCTCCGCCGCCGCCCTTGGCGACGTCAAGTGCGACGACGCCAAGGGCCAGCTCCTCGCTTCCGGCTCCTCCGCCCAGAAGAACGCGGTCGACCTGTGGGTGAAGAACTACATGGCCGCCTGCTCCGGCGTCGAGGTCAACTACAAGTCGATCTCCTCCGGTGAGGGCATCGTCGCCTTCAACCAGGGCACCGTCGGTTTCGCCGGCTCGGACTCGCCGCTGAAGCCCGCCCAGGTCGAGGACTCCAAGAAGGTCTGCACCGGCGGCCAGGGCATCAACCTGCCCATGGTCGGCGGCCCGATCGCCATCGGCTTCAACGTCGCCGGCGTCGACAAGCTCACCCTGGACGCCCCCACCATCGCCGCGATCTTCAACGACAAGATCAAGAAGTGGGACGACGAGGCGATCAAGAAGCTGAACCCGGGCGTCACGCTTCCCTCCACCGCCATCCAGGCCTTCCACCGCTCCGACGACTCGGGCACCACCGAGAACTTCACCAAGTACCTGAAGACCGCCGCGCCCGACGCCTGGAGCTACGAGCCCGCCAAGAAGTGGGCCGCCCCCGGCGGCCAGGCCGCGGGCAGCTCCTCCGACGTCGCCGCCCAGGTGAAGGCCGCCGACGGCGCGATCGGCTACTTCGAGCTCTCCTACGCCAGCTCGCAGAGCATCAAGACCGTCGACGTGAACACGGGCGCCGCGGCCCCGGTCAAGGCCACCGGCGAGAACGCCTCCAAGGCCATCGCCGCCGCCAAGGTCGTCGGCACCGGCGCCGACCTGTCGCTGAAGCTCGACTACGCGACCAAGGCCGAGGGTGCCTACCCGATCGTCCTGGTCACCTACGAGATCGTCTGCGACAAGGGCAACAAGCCCGCGACGCTGAAGACCGTGCAGTCCTTCCTGAACTACACCGCCTCCGACGCGGGCCAGAAGCTGCTCACGGACAACGGCTACGCCCCGATCCCGGCCGAGATCAACACCAAGGTCCGCGAAGTCATCAAGTCGCTCGCCTGATGCCGCGCCCCGCGGCGCCGGCCTCCCCCCGTCCGGGGCGGCCGGCGCCGCGGGGCCCCTCCCCTCCACCCAGGGGAATCCGGTGCACCGCCGCCAGGGGGCCCGCCCCCCACACAGACCGGAAAGACCATGGCTTCCACCACACCCGTCCAGCACGAACCGGCTCCGCCGGTCACGAGGAGCGCGAGGTCCACCGGCCGCGCCGGTGACAAGATCTTCGCGGGGCTCTCCCAGGGCTCCGGCATCCTGCTCCTGGTGATCATGGCGTCGATAGCCGCCTTCCTCACCTACCGCGCGTCGATCGCCCTGTCGGACAACGAGGGCAACTTCCTCACCACCTTCGACTGGGACCCCTCGGCCACGCCCCCCGTCTTCGGCATCGCCGTCCTGCTCTTCGGCACCGTCGTCAGCTCGGTCATCGCGATGGCCATCGCGGTCCCGATCGCCGTCGGCATCGCCCTCTTCATCTCGCACTACGCGCCGCGCAAGCTGGCCGGGCCGCTCGCCTACGTGGTCGACCTGCTGGCCGCCGTGCCGTCGATCATCTACGGCATCTGGGGCGCCCTCGTCCTGGTCCCCTACCTCGGCGGACTGAACCTCTGGCTCGACGAGTACTTCGGCTGGACCTACGTCTTCGAGAAGACCCAGGTCGGCGTCGCCCGCTCGATCTTCACCGTCGGCATCCTGCTCGCGATCATGATCCTGCCGATCGTGACCAGCGTCAGCCGCGAGGTCTTCCTCCAGGTCCCGCGCATGAACGAGGAGGCCGCCCTGGCCCTCGGCGCGACCCGCTGGGAGGTCATCCGGATGTCCGTGCTGCCCTTCGGCCGCTCCGGCATCATCTCCGCCTCGATGCTGGGCCTCGGCCGCGCGCTCGGCGAGACCATGGCCGTGGCGACCGTACTGTCCCCGAGCTTCCTCATCTCCGGGCACCTGCTGAACCCCGGCGGCGGAACGTTCGCACAGAACATCGCCGCGAAGTTCGGCGAGGCCAACGAGTTCGGCCGGGACGCGCTGATCGCCTCTGGACTCGTGCTCTTCCTCCTGACCCTGCTGGTCAACGGCGCGGCCCGGCTGATCATCGCCCGCCGCAAGGACTTCTCGGGGGCGAACGCCTGATGAGCCACGTACTCCAGGACCAGCGCCCCGCCCGGGCCGCCAAGTCCGCCGCCCCCGCCGGCCTCACCCGCGGTGGTCTGCCCCGCTGGGCCCCGGCCGGCATCGCGCTCCTCTCGGTCGTCCTCGGCTGCGCCGCCGGCGCCGTCTTCGGCCTCACCAGCAAGACCCAGTGGGGCCTGCTCGCGGCCCTGCTGTTCGTGGTGATCACGTACACCGCCAGCGCGATCGTCGAGAACCGCCGCCAGGCCAAGGACCGCATCGCGACCTCCGTCGTCTGGGTCTGCTTCGTCCTCGCCGTCGTCCCGCTGGTCTCCCTGCTGTGGACGACGATCGCCCGCGGCATGAAGGCCCTCGACGCGGACTTCCTGAACCACTCGATGAACGGCGTGACCAGCTTCGAGCAGGGCGGCGGCGTCTACCACGCGCTGCTCGGCACCATGGAGCAGGTCGGCCTGGCCACCGCGATCTCGGCCCCCGTCGGCCTGCTGACCGCGGTCTACCTGGTCGAGTACGGCCGCGGCCCGCTCGCCAAGATCGTGACCTTCTTCGTCGACGTCATGACCGGCATCCCCTCCATCGTCGCGGGCCTGTTCATCCTGACGACCTGGAACCTGATGCTCGGCTTCGGCCCCTCCGGCTTCGCCGGTTCGATGGCCCTGTCGATCCTGATGATGCCGGTCGTGGTCCGCTCCACCGAGGAGATGCTCAAGCTCGTCCCGAACGAGCTGCGCGAAGCCGCCCTGGCCCTCGGCGTGCCGAAGTGGCGCATGATCCTCAAGGTGGTCCTCCCCACCGCCATCGGCGGCATCTCCACCGGTGTCATGCTGGCCGTGGCCCGCATCGCCGGCGAGACCGCCCCGATCATGCTGCTGGTCTTCGGTTCGCAGCTGATCAACGGCAACCCCTTCGAAGGCGCGCAGTCCTCGCTCCCCCTCTACATCTGGGAGCAGTACAAGGTCGGCAGTGAAGCCTCCTACGACCGGGCCTGGGCCGCTGCCCTCGTCCTGATCGCCTTCGTCATGATCCTCAATCTGGTGGCCCGCGGCATCGCCCGCTGGAAGGCCCCGAAGACCGGTCGCTGACGCGACTCATGAAAGCGAAGTGACCCCTCATGGCCAAGCGCATCGATGTCAGCGGCCTCTCCGCCTTCTACGGCGGTCACAAGGCCATCGACGACATCTCCATGACCGTCGAGCCCCGCTCCGTGACGGCCTTCATCGGCCCCTCCGGCTGCGGCAAGTCCACCTTCCTGCGGACCCTGAACCGCATGCACGAGGTCACCCCCGGCGGCCGCGTCGAGGGCAAGGTGCTGCTGGACGACGAGAACCTGTACGGCCCCGGCGTCGACCCGGTCGCGGTCCGCCGCACGGTCGGCATGGTCTTCCAGCGCCCGAACCCCTTCCCCACCATGTCGATCTTCGACAACGTGGCGGCGGGCCTGCGGCTCAACGGCAGCTTCAAGAAGTCCGAGCTGAACGAGATCGTCGAGAAGTCCCTCCAGGGCGCCAACCTCTGGAACGAGGTCAAGGACCGCCTGAACAAGCCCGGCTCCGGCCTCTCCGGCGGCCAGCAGCAGCGCCTGTGCATCGCCCGCGCCATCGCGGTCGAGCCCGAGGTCCTGCTGATGGACGAGCCCTGCTCGGCCCTCGACCCGATCTCCACCCTCGCCATCGAGGACCTGGTCGGCGAGCTGAAGGAGCGCTTCACGATCGTCATCGTGACGCACAACATGCAGCAGGCGGCCCGCGTCTCGGACCGCACCGCGTTCTTCAACCTCTCGGCGGTCGGCCAGCCCGGCAAGCTCGTCGAGATCGACGACACGGACCGGATCTTCTCCAACCCGTCCGTCCAGGCCACCGAGGACTACATCTCGGGCCGCTTCGGCTGAGCCGCAGCCCCCTGGATGTCACTGCGTCCTGCGGTGCTGCATGGCGGTGCCACCGCACGGCGAAAGGGCCGGCTCCCCCTGGGTGGGGGGAGCCGGCCCGTTTTCGTACGCGCGCGTGCTAGCCGACGGCCAGGTTCACGAGGAAGAAGCTGACCGCGGCGACCAGGGCCGCGGCCGGCATGGTGATGAACCAGCCCAGGATGATGTTCTTGGCGACGCCCCAGCGGACCGCGTTGACCCGCTTGGTCGCGCCCACGCCCATGATCGCCGAGGTGATCACGTGGGTGGTGGAGATCGGCGCCTGGTACAGGTACGACGCGGTGTACATGATCGACGCGCCCGTCGTCTCCGCCGCGAAGCCCTGCGGCGGGTCGAGCTCGATGATCTTGCGGCCCAGGGTGCGCATGATGCGCCAGCCGCCGGCGTACGTACCGAGCGAGAGCATCACCGCACAGGCGATCTTGACCCAGACCGGGATCGGGTCACCGTCGCTCTGGACATCGGCGATCACCAGGGCCATCACCACGATGCCCATCGTCTTCTGCGCGTCCTGCAGACCGTGGCCGAGGGCCATGGCGGCCGCCGAGACGGTCTGGGCGATCCGGAAACCGCGCTTGGCCTTGTGCGGGTTGGACCTGCGGAACATCCACATGATCGCGACCATCACCAGGTAGCCCACGACCAGGCCGACGACCGGCGAGAGGAACATCGGGATGACGACCTTCTCCAGCACCCCGTGCCAGATGACGCCGATCCCGCCCGCCAGCGCCGCGCCCACCATGCCGCCGAACAGCGCGTGCGAGGAGGACGAGGGCAGGCCGAAGTACCAGGTGACCAGGTTCCAGACGATCGCACCGACCAGCGCGGAGAAGAGGATCCACATCCCCTTGTCGCCGTGCGGGGTCTCGATGAGCCCCTTGCTGACCGTCTTGGCGACCCCGCTGCCGAGGAACGCACCGGCGAGGTTCATCACCGCGGCCATCGCGAGCGCGGCGCGCGGCGTCAGCGCCCGGGTCGAGACCGAGGTCGCGATCGCGTTCGCGGAGTCGTGGAAACCGTTCGTATACGTGAAGCCGAGCGCGACACCGATGGTCACGATCAGCGCAAAGGTGTCCACGAGGTTCAGGACTCCTTGACCGCGATGGTCTCCACCGTGTTCGCGACGTGCTCGAACGCGTCGGCGGCCTCTTCGAGCACGTCGACGATCTGCTTGAGCTTGAGCACCTCCATGGCGTCGTACTTGCCGTTGAAGAGGTGGGCGAGCAGCTTGCGGTGGATCTGGTCGGCCTGGTTCTCCAGCCGGTTGACCTCGATCCAGTACTCGGTGAGGTTCTCCATCGTCCGCAGGTGGGGCATGGCCTCGGCGGTCAGCTCGGCCGCCCGCGCCAGGACCTCGATCTGCTGCTCGACGCCCTTGGGAAGCTCCTCGACCTGGTAGAGGACGACCAGGTCGACCGCCTCTTCCATGAAGTCCATGATGTCGTCGAGGCAGGACGCGAGGTTGTAGATGTCCTCGCGGTCGAACGGCGTGATGAAGGAGGAGTTCAGCTGGTGGAAGATCGCGTGGGTGGCATCGTCCCCCGCGTGTTCGGCCGCCCGCATCCGCTCCGCGATCTCGGCCCGCGCGGACGAATCCGCCCCGAGCAGTTCCATCAGGAGCTTCGAGCCCGTGACGATGTTGTCCGCGGAGGCGGCGAACATGTCGTAGAAGCTCGTCTCCCTGGGGGTCAGACGAAATCGCACGTGAGGTCCTCGGGGTGCATTGGATTCGGTCAGGCTGATGCTAGGCGCATCCTCCAGCCACGGCTAACCGGCGGTTCCCCAGTGTGCTCCATCAGGCAGAGTGAGGCGCGACGGACCCCTGCCACCGCGCGCGGCGGCCGGTATCCTATACCCATGAGGGGTATGCAGACAGGTGCGCAGACACCGGCAGCCCCACCACGGACCACGGGAGGACGCATGACGACCACCGAGGCAGCGGCGGCCGGCCCCGCGCGGGGCGACGCCCCCGACGCCGGCCCCGTGCACGGCTACCACCACCAGAAGGACGAGCACCTCAAGCGCCTGCGCCGGATCGAGGGCCAGATCCGCGGCCTGCAACGGCTCGTCGACGAGGACGTCTACTGCATCGACATACTCACCCAGGTCTCGGCCAGCACGAAGGCCCTCCAGTCCTTCGCGCTCCAGCTGCTCGAAGAGCACCTGCGCCACTGCGTCGCCGACGCGGCCGTCAAGGGCGGCACCGAGATCGACGCCAAAGTGGAGGAAGCGACTAAGGCCATCGCCCGCCTGCTGCGGACCTGACACCGCCGCCCGGACCTACGGGCAGCAGATCGCGCCGAGCACCTCGTCGATCCGGTCCTGGCTGAGCCGCTCCTCGGCGGCGGCGGACGCCGCGATGATCAGCTCACCGCACAGCTCGATCTCGGCGAGCGCCACGAGGTCCTGCACCGTCGTACCGCCTGCGGGAGTCACGCGCGTCACCTCTGTCTGCCGTCACCGGGCATCGGACTGCTCCGCTCTCAGCGTAGGGAGCGCGACTCGCTGCGCGCATGACACGGATGGACCATTTCCGGATACCCGCCCATGACCCGATCGCGCGGTGCGTCTCCCCCGCACCGGCTAGTCGGCGATCTTCCCGGCGAAAATGTCCCCGCTTGCGGGGAGAACGACCGTCACCGGCGTCCCGAAGCCGTAGAACAGCGTGGTCGAGGAGACATCGATCACGCCATTGTTGACGTAGCTGAAGCGGTGCCGGACCTTGCGCAGCCGCCCCTCGTGGTCCAGGTACGCGTCGAACGGAACGGCGTCGTTGCTGAACCCTTTCGCCGCCGCCTCCAGCGCCTTGCGCACGTCCGGCGACGCGCTCCGCGCGGCCCGCCCGATGTCGGTGGTGCCCCGGTAGTGCCGCACCTTCGTCCCCGACAGGTCCGTCTCGCCGACGTACGTGACCCCCTGCGCCCCGCGCAGCAGCTCGGCGGCGACGATCGGATCGGTGGCCCCGCCGGTGACGAGGTTCCCGTCCGCGAGGGTCGTCGTATCGACCCGGACCCACTTGTCGACGGGCACGCCCGCGCCCCGGTTCTTCATGTACAGCGCGCCGGGGGTGAGCAGCTCGGTGATCGGGCGGTGGCCGGGTTTGCCGGTGACGTCGACCGGGAGCATCACCAGCAGCTGGCCCATCCGCTGCGCGAAATCGACCCCGCCCTCGCCCCGGATCGTGACCCGGGTGCCGCCGGTGGCCATCTCCATCGCCGTCCGGGCCTGGGCGCTGCCGCTGCGGGCCAGTACGTCGGCGGCGCCGCGCACGGCCGCCGCCGGATCGCCGGGTGGTCGCGCGTCGGCCGCGGCGGAGGCCCCTTCCGGGCCGCCGCACCCGGCGAGCGTCACCACGGCCACCACGGCCGCGGCCGCCGCCCCGCGCCGCCTGTGCTGGTGCACCACCATCGCCTGCCAACCCCCAACGCATGACCGCTGCTTGCCCGAGGCCCCCACCCGCTCCGCTTAACGAGATCCCGGGCCCCCCGTCACGGCCCCGGCCCCTCCCGCACCGGCACCCGGCCCGGGTACCGTGGTCCCGTGGACCCGCACCCCTTGGCGCCCCCGGCCCCGCGCACCCCCGCGGAGCACACCATCACCACATCCGAACGCGGCTCGTTCTGCCTGGCCGCATGCACCTGCGGCTGGCGCGGCCCCGCCCGCCGCTCCCGCGACCTGGCCCGCAAGGACGCCACCGCCCACCTGAAGACATAGCCCCCGCCCCAAGCCGAACCCATCCCACGCGGGACCAAACCCAGCCCCGCCGAGCCAACCCAGCTGCGCCGAGCCAAATCCAGCCCCGCCGAGCCAACCAAAGCCCCGCCGGCGCTTGAGGCGCGGGGCCCGGGGCGGAGCCCCGAATCACGAACCCGCACCCACCCCGACACGGCGCCAAATCCAGCCCGCCCGGGGCCAAGTCCAGCCCCGCCGGCGTTTGAGGCGCGGGGCCCGGGGCCCGGGGCGGAGCCCAAGGGCACCCCCACCCCACCCGCAACCCCCACCGCGTCCCCCGTTCGGACGCCCCCACTGGCCGACCGGCCCGCAACCGGATGCCCTGGAGGGAAACCCCCTCCAGAGCGGAGCCCCCGTGCGCGGAAGCCCCCCGGTCAGACGACCCCGCGGCCGTACGATCCCCCGCGCCCTGGCCCTAACCTGGGCGGCGGCCCTCCTGCTCGCCTCGGCCCCCACCCAGGCCCACGCGAAGCCCACCGGCACGGCGGACGGCCCCGGCGACGTGGCCCTGGCCATCGGAACGACCTCCACGGCGGCCGCGGCCACCGCCCTGTGGCTCCGCTCACGCCACCGCCGCAGAAACGCGGAAGCCGAAGCCCCCGGGGCCACCGAGGACACGACAGACCCGGCCCCCCGGATCCGAGACGGCGGCACCCCGTGACCCGCTCACGCCCCCGACCCCGCCCCCGCTCACGCCCCGCCGCGGTCCGCCTCTGCTTCGCCGGGGCGGCCCTGTGCCTGCTCTCGGCGGTCCTGCTCACGCTCTGGGACTCGTACGCCCCGGGCTGACCCCACCCACCCCGCCGAGCACGCACACACACCGGCCCACAGGCCCGTACCCCGGACAGCCCGTACTCAGGCCGCCAGATCACTCTCGCGCGGCCCACCCGGCGGCGTCTGCGCGTGCGGCAGGTCCAGCGGCCGCGGCACGCCGTACCCCTTCGCCCGGACGATCCAGCCGACGCGCGCCGACCCGGCCACCGCCCGCACCACGGGCCCGAGCAGCGCCATCGCCAACGGCGCGAGCAGCAGGACCACCGCCGTGCCGAGCGCGAAGCCGCCGATGACGTCGGTGGGGTAGTGGACGCCCATGTACACGCGGCAGAAGCCCTCGGCCAGGGCGAGCCCGATGCCGGCCAGCCCGAGCCGGCGGTGGGCGATGAAGACCCCGACGGCGAGCGCCATCGTCAGGGTGGCGTGATCGCTGACGAAGGAGAAGTCGC
Organism: Streptomyces sp. NPDC006529; assembly: GCF_040611795.1. NCBI lineage: Bacteria > Bacillati > Actinomycetota > Actinomycetes > Kitasatosporales > Streptomycetaceae > Streptomyces > Streptomyces sp. NPDC006529. The sequence goes on from NZ_JBEXPB010000037.1 coordinate 51,917, forward strand.
CCTTGCCGGAGACGAGCACCTCCAGCCCCTCGTGCTGGCGGAACGGCCGCGGCCGGCCGACGAATTCACGCAGCGGCACGTTCACGAGCAGCGCGATCCCGGCCGCGAGCGGCGCCCACACCAGCGCGGTGAACGCCTCGGCCGCGCCCGGCCCGTCCTGCCTGCGGGCCCCGCGCCAGCACCACAGCACGAGCAGCACCATGGCGATCGGCAGCCCGTACTCGCCGACGAGACCGACGAGCCGGTCGACCGGCTCGGGGGCCCGCCGGGCCAGGCCGTTGATGTCGTAGAGCAGGCTGACATCCACATTCGGCCCACCGGTCGTGAGTCCAGCCATGGCGATGCGGCCCCTTGCGTCGGTTTCCCTGAGAACGCCGGACGCACCCCTGCGCGCGCCCCGCGACCCCCCGCGGTCAACCCCCCGTGTCCATGGAACGCCCGTTCTGGCGGCTACGTTCCACTCTCCACCGAATGATCACTCCAACGTTACCCAAGAGTGACTCGTCGTCGCAGCTCAGGGCCTTGGCCTAACGCAGCGTCAACAGAGCGGCGACCGGGCCCCACCACTCCCACTTGTCGAGCCCCACACCGGGCCCCGCCTCACGAGGTCTTCGCGCCCGCGTCCCGCACCGGCAGCGCCGCCGCTCCGTCCCTGGTGACGCGGGTCGCGCCGAAGTAGTCCGGACTGTCGATCTTGTCGAAGCGGATCACGGCCCCGGTGTACGGCGCGTTGATCATGTACCCGCCGCCGACGTACAGCCCGACGTGGTGGATCTCCCGCGAGTTCGTCAGGTCGTTGGAGAAGAAGACCAGGTCACCGGGGAGCAGTTCCGCGCGCGAGGGGTGCGGACCCGCGTTGTACTGGTCGTTCGCCACGCGCGGCAGATCGATCCCCACCGTCTTGTACGCCGCCACCGTCAGCCCCGAGCAGTCGAACCGCCCGTCCTGGTCCGGCGTGCCGTTGCCGCCCCACAGGTACGGCGTGCCCAGCTGCTTCTGCGCGAAGTAGATGGCCCCGGCGGCCTGTTGCGAGGGCGCCACCCGCCCCACCGGCTTCGCGAAGCTCAGCGCCAGGGTCGTGATCGTCTTCACGTACCCCTGCGTCTCCTTGTACGGCGGCACGCCCTGGTACTTGATGACCGCGTACGCCCCCGCGTTGTAGGCGGCCAGCATGTTCGACGCCGGGTCGCCCGGCACCCCCGCCACGTCCTTCGCCAGCTCGCAGTCGTACGAAGCGGCCGACGGAATGGCGTCGTTGGGGTCCCAGATGTCCCGGTCCCCGTCGCCGTCCCCGTCGACCCCGTGCCCCGCCCAGGTCCCCGGGATGAACTGCGCGATCCCCCGCGCGTCCGCCGGACTGACCGCCTGCGGGTTCCAGCCGCTCTCGGAGTACAGCTGGGCGGCCAGCAGCGGCGGACTGATCGCCGCGCACAGGTTCCCCCACTTCTGCACCAGCTCCTGGTACTTCGCCGGCACGGCGCCCGGCGCGAGCCCGACCCCCCGGCCGCCCGCGCCCCCGAGCCCGCCCAGTCCCGCGGCCGCGGAGTACGTCCCCACGACGAGCAGCATGACGAAGGTCAGGCACACCCCGACCCCGATCCCGCCCACCATCCAGAATCTGCGCACCCGTCAACCCTCCCCCATGCAGGTCCCCTCCAGGGGCGGTTTCCGTCTGTTTCCCCCGTGTCGCGGGCCGTTATCCCACCCGGAAGCCCGAACAGGCGATACGCGCGTACTTCTTCGGGTCATCCTTGACGTGGTAGAAGACCACCGTCCAGTCCCCCCGGTCCGACCCCAGCGCCGGGGCCCCGGTTCCCTTGCCGTCCCGGTAGGTGCGGAACTGCGCCGGATAGCTCAGGTCCAGGTACTCGCCGGAGTCCCAGGTGCCGTAGAGGTCCACGGGCACGCTCGTGGCCCCGAGCCCGCCGGCCGCCACCTGCCCGGGCGGTTTGACGGCCACCGACACGTAGTAGGGAGCCGGGCGGGGGCCCCGGTCCGGGTCGCCCGCGCCCTTGGCCCGCATCTTCACCGTCATGGTCGTGCCGGGCACGCCGTCGGTGTTCGTGGAGACCGTGGAACTCTCCATTCCGCTGCCCGGAGCCGACTCCTCGCCCACGAGCTCGTTGCACATCCCGCTGCCGTACTGCGCCATCGCCGGGTCCTTGTCGAGCGACCAGCGCTCCCGCGAGGTCCGGCTCTGCTCGATGTGACCGGCCGGCGGACCACCCTTGCCCGGAGCCGCGGCGCCCGTCCGGCTCCCGGACGGCGGCGCACTGCCGGTCGTGCCCCCGCCGCCCGCCGCCCCCGCCGCGCCGGACCCGCCGGACCCGCCCCCGCCGTCCGGGGAGAACTGCCAGGAGGCCACCGACCCCGCCACCACCAGCGCGAGCGCGACGCCCACCCGGACCCCGGCCCGCCCGCCGCGCCGGGAGGACGCGGGAGCGACGTACTCCGCGGTGTCCTTCTCCGGCAGCACCCGGGTCCGTACGGGCTCCACCGCGCCCGGGACGGCGTCGGGCGCCGCGGGGGCCGGGCCCGGGAGCGGGCCCGTTCCCGCGCCCGGCACCTCCTCGCGCTCCGCGGCCGGTACCGCGTCCCGTCCCCCGCCCGGGACGTCGTCCCGTACCGCGCCCGGGATCTCGTCGCGCAGGGCCGACAGCCGCGCGTACACCGGGTCGTCCACCACCGCCCGCGCCACCCCGCACCGCCGGATCACCTCCGCCGGGGTCGGCCGCGCCGCCGGGTCCTTGGCCACGCACGCCTCGATCAGCGCCGCGAGCCGCGGCTCCACCCCGGCCGCGTCCACCGGCTCGTGCACCGTCCGGTACCAGACGCCCGCCGCCTCCCCGGACCCGAACGGCGGCCGCCCCGTCGCCGCGTACGCCAGCGTCGCGCCCAGCGCGAAGACGTCGGCCGCCGCCTCGCCCGGCGCTCCCAGCAGCACCTCGGGCGCCGTGAACCCCGGCGTCCCCGGCGCCTGCCCCTCCTGGGTCAGCGCGGTCACCCCGACCCCGCGCGCTATCCCGAAGTCGATCAGCTGCGGTCCCTGCGCCCCCAGGATCACGTTCTGCGGCTTCACGTCCCGGTGCGTCACCCCCTGCGCGTGCACCTCGGCCAGCCCCTCCGCCAGCGCCGCCCCCAGCGCCCGGCAGGTGTCCGCGGGCAACGGGCCCCCGCCGCCCACCGCGTGCGCGAGGGTGGGCCCGGCGACGTACTCGGTCGCCAGCCAGTACGGGGCCCCGTCCAGCGAGGCGTCGATCAGCCGCGCGGTGTACGCGGAGCGCACCTCCCGCACGGTGCTCGCCTCGCGCCGGAAGCGGGCCAGGGCCTGCGGGTGGCCGAGTATCTCCTCCCGGACCACCTTCACGGCGACCAGGCGCCCGCCGGGCGAGCGCCCCAGGTACACCTGCCCCATCCCCCCGGCGCCCAGCCGGGCCACCAGCACGTGCACCCCGATCCGCGTCGGATCGGTCTCCCTCAGCGCGTCCATGCGCGAGAGCCTGTCACAGCGTCAGCGCGCAGCGACGTACAGGCTCTGCGCACCGCGCCCGATGGGCCCGTCCTCGTCGTGCAGGCGCGCGTCGGCGAGCCCGATCCCGGCCGCGTCCACACTGGTCCGCGCCTCCACGCACACCCACTCGCCCACCGGATGGCGGTGCAGGTGGACCGTCAGATCCCCGTTCACGAACACGTACTTGGCGAAGTCCATGACCGCGCTGATGCCGTTGCCGGAATCGGCCGCGACCAGCACCCGGTCCAGCGGCCGGACCTCCTCCCCGGCGATCAGCGGAACCCGCATCCGCATCCAGCAGGTCCCCGGTCCGGGCTCCACGAAGGTGCCCTCGGTGAACCGGGTCTCCATCGCCGTGTGGTAGCCGGTCGCCCACGGCACCGGGAAGAACGGCGTGCGCCCCACCGCGCCGGGCGGCGGCACGGCCGGTCCCGGCGCCACCGCCGGCACGGACTCCCCGGCCACCCGGATCCGCAGCGCCCGGGCGAACATCACCGGCGCGGCCCCGGCGGGCGCGAGCGCCGCCTCGACCACCTCGGTGCCGCGCCCGGCCCGCAGGACCGAGGTGGTGACCTCCAGCGGCCCGATCGGGACCGGCCGCAGGATCTCGTACGTGATGCGCGCGATCCGCATGTCCTCGCGCGCCCCGGGGCGCTCCTCGACGGCCCGCCCGAGCAGCGCTGCGGGCGGTCCCGCGTGCTGCGAGCGCCGGTCCCACGGGCCGCGCGTGAAGGCGGAGGCCAGGAACCGGCCCTCGCCGGTCCGCTCGTAGAAGCCCTCGACCGCGGCGGCGTCGTCGGCCCCCTCGGCTTCGGCGGCACGGGTGTCCGCTGCGGCGCGTGCGTGACGGTCGTCGGCGTCGTCCATGGCGCGCACGCTACCGAGAGGTAACCCGCGGGCACCAGCCCCCGCCGGGGACGGAGGACAATGGAGCCGTGTCCCGTTCTCACCCCGCTCCCGATCCCGCGCCCGGCCCCGGCACCACCGGCCCGGCCGAAGCCGCCGGCCCTGCGAGCCCCACCGGTCCCACCGGCCCCGGCACCGGCCCGGCACTGCCCGTGCTCCAGGCCGACTGCGCGAACTGCTTCGCCCTGTGCTGCGTCGCCCTGCCCTTCGCCCGGTCCACCGATTTCGCCGTGAACAAACCCGCCGGCACCCCGTGCACCAACCTCCGGCAGGACTTCCGCTGCGGCATCCACACGAAACTGCGCGACAAGGGCTTCCCGGGCTGCACCGTCTTCGACTGCTTCGGCGCGGGCCAGCAGGTCTCCCAGGTCACCTTCGAAGGCCGCGACTGGCGCGCCCACCCCGGCACCTCGCGCCGGATGTTCGAGGTCTTCCCGGTGATGCGCCAGCTCCACGAGCTGCTCTTCTACCTCGCCGAAGCCCTCACCCTCCCGGCCGCCCGCCCGGTCCACGCCGACCTGCGGCGCGCCCTGGCCGAGACCGAGGAGCTGACCCGCGCCGACGCCGCGACCCTGGCCGCCACCGACGTCGGCGCCCGCCGCGCCGCCGTGAACACCCTGCTGCTCAAGACCAGCGACCTGGTACGGGCCACCGTGCCCGGCCGCAAGAAGAACCACCGGGGCGCGGACCTGATGGGCGCCCGCCTCTCCGGCGCGAACCTGCGCGGCGCCACCCTGCGCGGGGCCTACCTGATCGCCGCCGACCTCAGCCGCGCCGATCTGCGCACCGCCGACCTGATCGGCGCGGACCTGCGCGACGCGAACCTCGGCGGAGCCGACCTCACCGGCGCCATCTTCCTCACCCAGGCCCAGCTGAACGCGGCCCGCGGCGACGCCGCCACCCGCATCCCGCCCACCCTGACCCGCCCGCCCCACTGGTCCTGAACCCCGGGTCCTGAGCCACCCCGGGGTCCGACCCGCACCCCCGTGCCGGGCCGGACCCCGGGGCCCGCCCCCGGAACGACGGGACCGGGACCGGGAGCGGGCGGGTCAGAGCCGCGCGAGGAATTCCCGTACCGCCACCGTGAAGCCCTCGGGGTCCTCGGTGTGCACCCCGTGCCCGGCGGGCAGCTCGACCAGCCGCACCCCGGGCCGCCGGGCGGCCATCTCCCGCGCGTGGCCCGCCGACAGCACCGTGCTGCGGTCCCCGCGCACCAGCAGGGTCGGCTGCCGCACCGCCAGCCAGTCCGCCCAGTGGTCCCCCTGTATCGCCTCGCCGGACGCCAAGATGTCCTGCGCCTCGAAGGCCAGGCCCCACCCGTCCTCGTACTCCCGCACCGAGTCCGTCAGGAAGTCCGCCGCACGCCCCAGCGCCGCCAGCAGCTCCTCGCGGCCGCGCGCCCGGAGCGGCCAGTCGAGCACGAAGGACAGGTCGTCCTCCACGACCGCCCCGACGTCCTCGATCACCAGCGCCCGCACCAGATCCGGCCGCCGCGCGGCCAGCTGGTAGGCGTTCACCCCGCCCAGCGAATGCCCCAGCACCACCGCGGGGCCCGCCATCAGGTGGTCCAGTACGGCCGCGGCGTCCGCCACGTACCCCTCCCGGGAGTACTCGGGCGCCCGGTCCGAATCCCCGTGCCCGCGCTGGTCCAGCGCGATGACCCGCCACCGCGGCGCCAGCTCCCGGGCCAGGCGCGCGAAGGTCCGCCCCTCCATGAAGTGCGCGTGCAGCGCGAGCAGCGGCTCCCCCGGGCCGCCGAAGTCCGTGTACCGCAGCTGCCGGCCGGCCACCTCGACCACCCCCGGCAGCGGCCCCAGCTTGTCCATCACCCGCTGCCGCAGCAGCTGGTACTCCGCCCACCGCCGGGTCCGCCGGTCCGCCGGGCGCCGCACGACCCGCCCCGGCGTCACCGTCTCCCCGCGCCGGAACTGCTCCCGGGTCAGATCGATCCGCAGGCCCCCGGCCAGCCGGTTCCAGCAGTGGTAGCCCTCCTGGCGGCCGTCGAGGAAGACCTCGCCCACCATCAGGTCCCCGCCCGCTATGTCCTGGACGACCAGCGCCGTGATGTCACAGTGCCCCCAGGCCGGATTGTCGGCCGACCAGGGAATGCGCGTGATGTCCGAGGGGCAGGCCAGATCGGCCGACCAGCCGGCCCGGACGGCCGCCTCGATGTCCGCGAGGGTCCAAGGTGTCGTCGTCATGCCCCCAGGCTGCCGCACCCCACTGACAATCGGCCCCCGCCGCCCCCGCCGACCCCGCGCACCGGCTCGTGCTTCCGGCCGCGGCGCCGACGACGGGCGGGGGGAGGGGACGTCAGGGCTTGACCAGCGCCGTCCAGCCGGACGGGCAGGTGAGGGTCCCCATCGGCGTGTAGGTGCAGGAGTTCTCGTACACGGCGCCCGTGGTGGTCAGCACCTTCAGGTAGACGCTGTTGGGGTTCTCGGTCTCGACGGACACGCTGCACGCGTTCTGCGGGTGTCCCGGGTTGAGCGGACCGGTCAGGTCGCGCCAGTAGTACGCGCCCACGGTCGGCGCCATCTTCCGCACCCCGATGAACGTGCGCCCGCGGACCAGGGCGGCACTGAACTCCAGGTTGCTCACGCCCTTCGCCGTGTCCACATCGGTGCAGTTCCCGGCCGGACCGGCCGGACCGCGGTCTCCCTTGGGTCCCCGGTCACCCTTGGGCCCCCTGGGCCCCGCCGAGCCGCGCGGCCCCGTGCAGCCGGACCCGTACCCGGCGGGCGCGGCCTTCGTCACCGCAGCGCCCTTCCCGGCCTTCGCGCCCTTCGCACCCTTCGCGGTCTTGGCACCCTTGGCGGCCTTCACTGCCGCGGCGTCCATGCGCGCGTCCGCGTGGCACTTGCCCCCCGGAGCGGGCGAGGTCACGTCCTGCACGGCGGCCACCGCCGGACCCGAGATCCCCGCGAACGCGAGCGCCAGCGGCAGTACGAGCCCAGCGGCCCGCCTCGTGCGGCGACCAGCCTGAGATACGGAACCCATCCGTTTGCTCCTTGCGTCGTCTCTCATCGTGGAACGTTGCGCGCTCCGGCCGGAAGCAGGTGGAGCATGACCCGCGTCCCGGCGTGACGACGGTCCGACATTCCGTCAGTCTGTTCATATGTCAGCGGGTTGGGCCAACGACACGCGGCCCCACTGCGCCGAACGGCGGCCACCCGAGCAGACCCGCACCTCGCCTCGCGTACGCCGGGACGACAATCATTGCCCGGGGTCACCCCCCGTGATACACAGAGTGACCAGGTCAGCGGACGGGGGAGGGGCCCGAACCGGGAGATCGGGTAAAGAGAGCCGTCAAGTCGACATACGACGGCGATTTCATCAGCGAAGATAGGACGTGCCCCCTGCCATCGGGCACGGGGCCAAGCGGAACTACCCATACAGGGGCGGTGAGTTACATGATCCTGGCAGCCGAAAAGGGCGACATCACCACCATCATCGGCGGAATCGCCCCGAACTGGGGCCCGTTCGGCAGTCTCGGCAACGAAGCGAAGGTCATGATCGAGGTGGTCATGGCCGTGGCGATCCTGCTCTGCCTGGGCATCGCGATCTGGGGCGCGGCCAAGCAGCGCATCGGCGCGACCGCCCTGCGCGACACCTTCAGCGCCGAGCAGGGCAAGGGCCTGATCGTGGCCGGGCTGACGGGAGTGTTCATCATCGGCTCCCTCGGCACCCTGTTCACCATCGTCTACGGAATGGCCGTCTAGCCACGCCGCCGGCTCCCGACCGATGACGACTCACCACACCGCGTCCGCGCGGCCACCAGCACCGTCGTACGACGCCGAGGGGGCGGACAGGGAATGAGCCACGACGACCAGTACGGCGGCACGGGCACGGGCCACGGCGAAGTCGGCGGCACCGGCCAGACCCGCACCCGCCTCCCGGACTCCCCCTCGGACCCCTACCCGGGCCCCCGCCGCGGCCCCCGCCCCTCCCGCGGCCTGATCACGGTCGTCGGCGTGGTGGTCCTCCTGATCGCCGCCATCGCGTTCGCGAACCAGAACCAGCCCCCGACCTCCCCCCAGTCCTCCCCCAAACCCCCCACCACCACCGCCACGGCCCCGACGGGCACCGCCCCGGTGGACGGCAAGAACGGGACGATCCCGCGCGGCTTCGCCCACGACGAACAGGGCGCCCAGTCGGCGGCGGCCAACTTCGCGGTGGCCTTGAGTTCGGACGGGATGTTCGACCCTGTGCGCCGCAAGGCCATCGTCGAGGCCGTGTATCCGCCCGACGCGGCCGCTGCCCGCCAAGCCGAGCTCGACCGTGTCTACTCGGGCCAGGAATTCCTCACGCGCATCGGACTCGACCCCGCCGGAAAGGCCCCCAAGGGATTGACGTTCGTCTCCCGCACCAGCCCGGTGGGAACCAAGGTCGAGAAGTTCGAGACCGACAGCGCGACCGTGTCGGTCTGGTACTCGTCCCTCTTCGGTCTGGCCGGTGAGGGTTCCACCAACCCCGTCTCGGAGAGCTGGTACACCAACACCTTCGAGCTCAGGTGGGTCAACGGGGACTGGAAGGTTTCCACCTTCACGCAGAAGGACGGCCCGGCACCGGTGGGCCGCGACCAGAACGCCGCCACCGCGGAGGAGATGGCCAAGGCCGTGTCGCAGTTCGGAGGTTTCACCTATGCGCGCTAGCCGCCGCCTCATGGCGATCTCCTCCGCGGTCGCGGGCCTGCAGGCCGCGGCGATGCTGCTGGCCGCGCGCGTGGCCGCCGCCCCCGCGCCGACACCCACACCGACCCCGACGCCGTCCGCGAGCAACAACCCCTGTGACCTGATCCGGGGACCCGCCAAGGAATTCTGCGAACGAGGCGACGGCGCATCCGGCGGAGCCCCCCGCGGCCTCTCCCCCACCGACCCCGCAGACGCCCTGAACCCCCTCGCCTCCCTCTCCAAGGGCTGCGCCGACGCCGCCGCCTGGATCGTCGGCAAGCTCAGCCACGCCGTCAACGGCACCGCGAACGTCGACTTCACCAACGCGGCCTTCCTCAAGCAGTACGCCGTCGTCTTCGCCGCCTCCACCATCCTCACCCTCGTCCTGTGGCTCTTCGCCGTCGCCAAGCGAGCCATCCGCGGCGTCCCCTTCACCACCGCCATGTCCGAAGCCATCGGCTTCCTCTGGCTCACCGTCCTCGCCTCCGCCTTCACCCCCCTGATCCTCTACACCGTCGTCTCCGCCACCGACGGCGTCACCCAGGTCATCGCCACCGCGACCGGCGGCCAGAGCGACGTCTTCTTCGGCTCCTTCGCCGAAGCCCTCAAGAAGGGCGACGACATCGGCGGCGGCCCGATCATGCTGATCGTCGTCGCCCTCGTCACCGTCGTCGCCGCGGGCGTGCTCTGCCTCGAACTCGTCATCCGGGCCGCCCTGCTCTACGTCGGCGCCCTCCTCGGCGTCGTCGTCTACGCCGGGCTCGTCGACCGGAACCTGTGGGGCCACGTCCGCCGCTGGGCGGGCATCATGATCGCCGTCATCCTCGTGAAGCCGGTCATCGTCATCGTCCTCGGCCTCGCCGGAGCCCTCGCCGGCGAAAAGGGGCCGAACGCCTTCTCCGCGGTCGTCTCCGGCCTCGCCATCATCCTCCTGGCGATCTTCGCGTCCGCGATGATCTACCGTTTCGTTCCCGGCTTCGGCGACGAGATCGCCTCCGCCCGCACCAACCGCAGCAAGGCCACCGACGGCGCCCAGGCGGCCGCCGTCATCAGCTCCCCGGCCTCGCTCGTCTCCCAGGGCATCAAAACGCACAGCAGCCGCGGCTCCCACCGCGCCGGCGACGGCGGAGGGGGCGGCGGCGCCGCCCCCCGCCCCGCCAACCCCCTCTCCGGAGGAGTGGCCGCCCACAGCAGCCGCCCCACCGGCGGATCCGGCGGCGGACCCGCCGCCCCACCGCCCCGCACGAGCACCGGCACGAGCAGCACGAAGAACACAGGAGGTGACGGGCGTTGACGACCCAGTCCCACCAGATCCACCCGGTCGCGCCCCGCCGCACGTATCTCATCGGCCGGGCCCGGCCGAACGCGATCGTCGGCAAGAACCGCGAGACCGGCGAGATCGCGCTGATCATCGCCGGCGCGTTCCTCGGCATGATGAGCGGACTGCTCGTCCCCGGCATCGCCCCGCGCATCGCCATGCTCGCCGGCTTCCCGGTCCTCGCCCTCGCCGCCGTGTACGTCCCCTACAAGGGCCGCACCTTCTACAAGTGGTTCGAGATCAACCGCAGCTTCAAGCGGACCCTGCGGCGCGGCACGACGTACCGCTCGGCCGCCATGGAAGCGGGCGTCCGCGCCTCCGACGGCCGCGAGGTCGAGGTCGGCCCGCCCCCCGGCATCGGCCGGATCAACTGGCTCGCCGCCCCCTTCGGCCCCGACGAGATCGCCGTCCTCCTGCACGCCGACCGCCGCACCGTCACCGCCGCCATCGAGATCGAGGGCCCCGGCGTCGGCCTGCGCGACAGCGAGGACCAGGAAGCCCTCGTCGACCGCTTCGGCACCCTCCTCAAGCACGTCGCCAACGGCGACGGCTTCGTCACCCGCCTCCAGATGCTCGCCCGCACGCTGCCCGCGGACCCCGACGCCCACGCCAAGGACGTCGCCCAGCGCGGCGACACCACCGCCCCCGGCTGGCTCCGCGACTCCTACGACCAGCTCCAGTCGATGGTGTCGACCTCCTCCGAGCAGCACCGCGCGTACCTCGTCGCCTGCATGCACTTCACCCGGGAACTCGCCGCCGAGGCCGTCACCATCGCCCGCGCCGCCACCCCGCACAAGGGCCGCAAGCTCGACCGCGATGCCGGCCTCGCCATCGTCATGGCCCGCGAACTGACCGACATCTGCGCCCGCCTCGCCGAAGCCGACATCCGCGTGCGCCAGCCGCTGGGCCAGGGCCGCCTGGCCTCCCTCGTGCACTCCATGTACGACCCGGACCACCCCATCGACCACATCCAGGCCATGACCAAGCGCAACGCCTGGCCCGCCGAACTCGACGCGATGGAACCCACCTACCTCCAGGCCAAGACCCGCGAGTCCTCCACGCGCGCCCCCTGGTGCCACGCCACCGCGTGGGTGAAGGAGTGGCCGATGACCCCCGTCGGCGTCAACTTCCTCGCCCCCCTCCTCGTCCACACCCCGGACGTCATCCGCACCGTCGCCGTCACCATGGACCTCGAACCCACCGAGGTCGCCATCGAACGGATGCTGACGGAGAAGACCAACGACGAGGCCGACGCCAGCCGCGCCGCCAAGATGAACCGCACGGTCGACCCCCGCGACATCGCCGCCCACGGCCGCCTCGACCAGCGGGGCGAAGACCTCGCCAGCGGCGCCGCCGGAGTCAACCTCGTCGGGTACATCACCGTGTCCTCCAGATCACCCGAGGCCCTCGCCCGGGACAAGCGCACCATCCGCGCCTCGGCCGGCAAGTCCTACCTCAAGCTGGAGTGGTGCGACCGCGAGCACCACCGCGCCTTTGTGAACACACTGCCGTTCGCGACCGGCATCCGACGCTAGCCGGAGGGAAGAAGCCGCCATGCGAGATCCGCTGTCCGCGATGTCGGACGCCTTCACCAGCTTCCTCTTCGGAAAGGTCGAGACGACCCGACTCCCCGTACGCACCTCCACCGGCCAGGCCCAGGCCGTGTACCTGCCCACCGCCGCCCCCGGCCTCGGCGACTCCGGCGTGATCATCGGCCGCGAGGTCTACAGCGGCAAGGGCTACATCTACGACCCCTTCCAGCTGTACGGCCAGCAGCTCCCGGCGCCCCACTGGCTGGTCCTCGGCGAATCCGGCAACGGCAAGTCCGCCCTGGAGAAGACCTACGTCCTGCGTCAGCTCCGCTTCCGCGACCGGCAGGTCGTCGTCCTCGACGCCCAGGGCGAGGACGGCGTCGGCGAGTGGAACCTGATCGCCCAGCAGCTCGGGATAATGCCCATCCGGCTCGACCCGGTGGCCGCCCTCGACGGCGGCATCCGGCTCAACCCGCTCGACCCGGCGATCACCACCACCGGCCAGCTCGCGCTGCTCCGCACGATCATCGAGGTCGCGATGGGGCACGGCCTGGACGAACGCTCCGGCTTCGCCCTCAAGGTCGCGCACGCCTACGTCAACGACACGATCACCGACCGGCAGCCCGTACTGACGGACATCGTCGAGCAACTGCGCCACCCGGAACCCGAATCCGCCCAGGCCATGAACGTCGGCATAGACGACGTGCGCGCCTGGGGCCTGGACGTCGCCCTCGTCCTGGACCGCCTCGTCGACGGCGACCTCCGCGGCATGTTCGACGGCCCCACCTCGGTCGGCATCGACCTCGACGCGCCCCTGATCGTCTTCGACCTCTCCCACATCGACCGCAACTCCATCGCCATGCCCATCCTCATGGCCATCGTGGGCGTCTGGCTCGAACACACCTGGATCCGCCCGGACCGCAAGAAGCGCATCTTCCTGGTCGAAGAGGCCTGGCACATCATCAACTCCCCCTTCGTCGCCCAGCTCTTCCAGCGCCTCCTGAAGTTCGGCCGCCGCCTCGGCCTGTCCTTCGTCGCCGTCGTCCACCACCTCTCGGACGTCGTCGACGGCGCGGCCGCGCGCGAGGCCGCCGCCATCCTCAAAATGGCCTCCACCCGCACCATCTACGCCCAGAAGGCCGACGAGGCACGCGCCACCGGCCGCGTCCTCGGCCTGCCGCGCTGGGCCGTCGAGATCATCCCCACCCTCACCCCCGGCATCGCGGTCTGGGACGTCAACGGCAACGTCCAGGTGGTCAAACACCTGATCACCGAGTCCGAACGCCCCCTCGTCTACACCGACCGCGCCATGACGGAGTCCTCGGCAGCGCACCAGCTCCCCGATGAGCTGCTCGCGGCCGAACTGGAAGCGGAGGAACGCGCCCTGCTCATGGAACGGCACCGCAACGGCGGCCACGGCCCCGGCTCGGCGACCACGGTGGCCTGAGCCATGGCCGACCCGCGCCGTACGGAACCCCAGCACCCCACCGGACAGCAGCGCGGCGGCATCCCCGACGGGCTGCTGCTCGCCCTGCTCGCCTTCCTCCTCGGCCTGGCCGTCCTGGTGTGGTCCGCCACCGGCCTCGCCGCCTGGATCACCCGCGGCAGCTGGCCCGACACCGTGACCTTCGGCCACACCCCCTCGGCGGTCCGCGCCCTGATAGCGCAACCGCACGACCTGGCGGGCGCCTGGCCGGACACCGACCCGGCCGCCCTCTCGGGCTGGGGCCTGTTCTGGGGCACCTTCATCAGCCAGTTGCTGGTGCTCTTCGTCGCCACCGTCTTCGTGATCGGCGTCATCGCCCGCACCAAGTCCCGCCGCGCCCTGGCCCGCCAGGCCGCGAACCACGAGCCGGCCCCGGCCACGGTCCCGCTCCAGCCCACCCCGCGGTACGCGCCCCCGCCCCCGGAACCCGAACCGGCCCGGCCCGCGCCCACGTCCCCCAAAGACGAGGCCTACCGGTACGGATTCGGCTACCCGCCGACGGCCACCGCACCGCAGCCCGCGCCCGCCGCCCCGGTCGCGGCACCCTCGGCCCCCACCGCCCTGCGGTACGCCGACCCGGCCGCACGCCACCGCGCCGCGGCCGACCGCATCGCCATGGCCGAAGGCGCCGCCCTCATCGTGACCTCGTCCCCCGCCCTGTGGGCCGAGACCAAGGACGCCCGCGCCAAACTCGGACCCGTCCTCCTCTACGACCCCGGCCACCTCTGCGACACCCCGGCCCGCATGCACTGGAACCCCGCCGAGGGCTGCGCCGAGCGCGACACCGCCGCGGCCCGCGCCGCCGCGCTGCTGGCGCCCGTACGCCCCCAGGCCCGCATGGACGCGGCCGTCGCCGATACGGCGGAAACGCTCCTGCGCAGCTGGCTGCACGCCCTCGCCCTCGACAGCCGCCCGTTCAAACAGCTCCACCGCTGGGCCCAGGGCGCCAACGCCCAGGAACCGGTCCGCATCCTGCGCACCCACCCGCACGCGGCCCCCGGCGCGGCCGGCGAACTCGAAAGCGCCCTCACCGCCCACCCCGAACGCCGCGAGCAGGCGCAGCACCTGACGAGCCGTGCCCTGAGCTGCCTGTCCTCCATCAACGTCCGCGAAGCGTGCACTGCGAACCGAACGGATTCCCTCACGCTGGCATCGTTCCTGACCGAAGGGGGCAGCCTGTACGTGGTGGGCGAGCCCCTGGAGGACCCGCGCACCCACCCGGGTGCGATGCCCCTCCTCACCGCACTCACCGCGAGCGTGGTCGAGCACGGCCGCCGCATGGCCGCACGGTCATCCCACGGTCGGCTCGACCCACCACTCGCGCTGATCCTGGACGACATCGCCGCCGTGGCCCCGATCCCGCAGCTCCCCGAGCTGCTGGCCGATCCCACCGGTCTGCCGGTCCTGGCCCTGTGCCGCAGCCGCGAACAGGCCCGCTCCCGCTGGCCCGAAGCCGACCTGCCGCTGCCCGCGCCCTGATTCCGCTCATGGCCGGGCGAGCAGGTACTCCAGCTCCTCGGCCCCGGAATCCCCGGGCATCGGCACCACGGTCCCGCTCGGCTCGAACCCGAACCGCCGGTAGAACGCCGCGGCCCGCGCGTTGTCCTCGTGCACGAAGAGCCGTACGCGCTCCAGCGCCGGCTCCTCCCGAGCCCAGGCCCAGTCCAGCCCGCCCTGGAACAGCGCCTCGGTGAGCCCGGTCCCCCGCTGCTCGGGCCGTACGAACACCCCCACGAGGTGCCCCTGGTCGACCGGGATCTCCTCCCCGAAGATCCCGCGCACCCCGGCGCTTTCGAGGAGCACGGTCACGGACCCCACCCAGCGCCCGTCAGCCGCCTCGGCCACGAACTGCCGGACCGCGCTCCCCTGCGCCCCCCGCTCGGCCCTGTCCTGCCAGAACTCGTCCGGCTGCGCCGCGGCTTCGGCCGGCGACTCCAGGAAGGCGATCGGAGCCACCGGGTCGGCGAGCGCGGCCAGCCGCAACTCCTTGACCTTCCGCCACTCGTCGGCCCTGATCCCACGTATCACGTACTCGCTGGTGTCGTTCATGCCGGAGATCGTAAGCCGACCACCCACCCCGGCTTCCACCCGTTTTCCGGTCCGGAACGCAGAAAAGCCCCGCACCATAAGGTGCGGGGCTTTCCCACAATAATTGTTCGGCGGCGTCCTACTCTCCCACAGGGTCCCCCCTGCAG
>NZ_JBEXPB010000038.1:0-64350 GCF_040611795.1 Streptomyces sp. NPDC006529
CCGCTCCGCTGGAGCGCCACCGGCCTCCCCTTCGGCCTCACCCTCGACCCCACCACCGGACGCATCACCGGAACCCCCTGGAGCACCGGCACCACCCGGATCACCATCACCGCCACAGACACCACCCCCACCAGCGCCACCACCACCTTCCCCCTCACCACCACCTGGTTCTGAGGCGGGATCCGTACCGCTCAGCCACCACCGGGCGGCGAGAGCTCCGTGCTCAGCCAGCCCAGGGCGTCCGGATACATCCCGCTCCAGGTCTGGAAGTTGTGACCGCCCTCGGGACGGACGAGGGTCTTGACCCGGACGCGGGTGCCCGCCGCGGCCCGGGCGAAGGCGTCCAGCTGCCCCGGCGGACTGTCCTTGTCCTGGGCGGAGGTGGCCAGGAAGAGGCCCACGTCCGCCGTCCTCGCGCGGCGGACGAGCCACATCGGGCTGTTGCGCTCCCGCAGGGCGGGATCCGCGAGCACCTCGGGATCCCCGGTCAGCGGGTCCGGGTCCAGGGCCGCGCCCGCCCCGAACACCTTCGGGTACTGGAGCGGCAGCTTCGCCGCGCAGAACCCTCCCGTCGACACCCCCATCAGCCCCCACCCCTTGGGCCCGGGCAGCGTACGGAAGTGCCGCGCCACCAGCGCCGGGACGTCCTCCGCCAGCCAGGTGGCCACCTTGTGCCCGGGGGTGTCGCTGCAGTCGGTGTTCACCCCGCCCGGATAGATCTCCGGGATCACCAGGATGTACGGGTGCGCCGCGCCCAGCCGGACCAGCTGCTCCAGCGCGGCCGGCATGGACCCCAGCTCGACCCAGGACCGGGGCGAGCCCGGGTAGCCGTGCAGCAACGTCAGCACGGGGAAGCGGGTCTTCGCCGAGCCCGGGGCGTCGTACTCCGGGGGCGCCCACACGATGACCTGACCGGCCAGCCGGGACCGGGTTACGCGGAAGTAGGTGCTGAGGGTGCCGTCCCCGCCCCGCGTGAACGCGGCACGGCCGGGCGGCGGTCCGGTCATCGTGGACGCCGCCCGGCCGGTGCCGAGGAGGTCGTCCCAGGACGCGTAGAGCCCGTAGCTGCCGTTGATCCAGGCGGCCACGACGCAGATGGCGGTCAGCTGGCACAGCCCGAGCATCACCGCGCGGGCGGGCCACCGCACCCAGCCGGGGCCGGGGACCCGGTTCCACAGGAGCAGCGCGGCCAGCATGGCGAGCGCGGTGACGCCGACGAGCACGGCCAGGAACGACGTGCTGGTCAGCTCCACGGCCTCGGCTCCTGACGTGCGGGGACACGCGTGTCCTGCCAATCTACGACGGGCGGGCGCCCCAGGCGCGGCGGGCGCGCGGACCCACCGCTCGCGCGGGGCGCCGACGGGACCGCACGGACGCCGACGGCCGCCGGACGCGGGTGGCTACCTGCCCCGTGCCGTCCCCGTCAGGCCCGCGGCGGTCGGCGGCGGCGGTACCCAGCGGCCCGTGCGCGGCGGCTTCACGTCGAACTCGGACTTCAGCTCCGCCGGGATCGCGTGGTGCATGACCCGGCCCCGGGTCAGCGTGGTCAGCTCGAAGCCCGCGAGCAGGGAGCCGGCCTTGTCGAGCGCCCACTCGGCGTAGGGGCTGCTGTCCTCGAGGGTCTCCAGCAGCCCGAGCACGACGGGCACGGCCTTGGCCGCCGTGTCCCAGCCGCTGCGCGGGATCTCCAGCCAGTCGGCGATGGTGTCCCCGACCAGGAACCGGATGGTGGCGGGCACCATCGGGTCGAAGAGGGTGCCCGGCACCACGTCCTCGTACATCCGCATCAGCTGGGCGTTGAGCGCGACGCCCTCGGGGGAGGGGCCGAGGTTGCGCAGCAGGTAGAGGTCGCAGTAGGCGCGGGCCTCGGTCAGGGTCTCCGGCACCGCGGACATGTCGCAGCCGAGCATGTGCGCCACCACCCGCCAGGCGTAGAAGTAGGCGTCCGCGCCCTCCTCGCTCATGTGCACGCCGAGCCGGTGCATGGCGTCGAGGACCAGGATCGAGAAGCAGATCTGACCCCCGATCATGTCCTCCTGGCAGATGGGCATTCCGTCCCGGGCGACGTCCCAGTGGCCGCCGCTGCGCAGGTGGTGGCGGACCGCCGCGTGCAGCAGCCGTACCTTCTGGGCGGCCGGGATGAACTTGCTGCCCTCGGCGAAGGAGTTGGTCTGCATGAGGTAGGTGACGAACTGCCCCGTGTTCGCCATCCGCCGCGAGGGGTACGACAGCGAGTGCGTCGAGGAGAGCAGCCGGGACAGCCGGGGGATCGCGTAGGTCGCGGGCATCGCGGAGAAGGACAGCCCGGTGTTGATGTGGGCCGCGTTGTCCATGAAGAAGAGCCGCGCCTGCTCCATGACGTCCCAGTCCACCCAGGCGGGGGGCATGGCGGTCGCCTCGAAGTACGCGGCGGCGGCGGCCGGGAGCTTCTCGGGCAGCTTGTCCCCGGTGGTGGAGAAGAACCGCATCAGGGTGTTGAGGTCGCCCACCTCCTTGCGTGCGAACATCGCGGCGACGGTCTCGTCGGCGAGGGGATCACCCTGCGTGCGCAGGGCGTCGAGCGCGGCGTCGTCGTAACGGGGGCGCGGTGGTGCGGTGGTGTGCGCGTTCACGTGCGTGGGTCCTTGTCTTCGGTGCGGGGGAGGGCGGCCGGGGGCCGGGGTACGGGCGGCCGCGTCCCGGGGCCGGGCCCGGGACGTCAGATCGTGCGCCGGGCCGCCGTTTCGGCCAGTCCGCGCAGCGCCGACCGGGCCTCGGCCGGCATCGGTACGGTGTCCAGCGCGCCCGCGGCCCGGGCGATGCGCTCGCCGATCATCGACTCGACCTGCCGGAGTGCGCCGCAGCGCTCCATCAACTCCCGTACGGCCGCTGCCTCTTCCTCGCCGAGATCGGGGTTGCCGACGAGCTTGGCGAGCAGTCTGAGGTCGTCCTCGTCGGCCGCCGCCGCGGTGAGCGCGAGCAGCGCGGTCGGCTTGCCGTCGCGGAGGTCGTCGAGGTTCGACTTGCCGGTCTCGGCCGGGTCGCCGAAGGTGCCGAGGAGGTCGTCGCGCAGCTGGAAGGCCTCGCCGAGGGGGAGCCCGTAGGCGGTGAAGGCCTCCATGAGGGCCCGGGGACCGCCGCCGAGCGTGGCGCCCAGGTGCAGCGGCCGCTCCACCGTGTACTTGGCGGTCTTGTACCGGGCCACCTCCAGGGATTCGGCGACCTGGAGGGGGCGCTCGGGCGCGTCGGTGCGCAGGACCTCCAGGAACTCGCCCGCCATGGTCTCGCGCAGCAGTGCCGACCAGAGCGGCCCGGTGCGGGCGAGGTAGGCGCCGGGGAGGCCGCACGAGGCGAACACGTGCCCCGCGTAGCCCATCAGGAGATCGCCGAGGATCATCGCGAGGGCGGTGGAGCGCTGTCCGGAGGCGGCGAAGGCGGCGTGCGCGGTGAGCTGGCCGTGCCGCATGCGGCTGTCGTCGATGATGTCGTCGTGGGTGCAGGCGGCGGCGTGGACCAGCTCCATCGCGGCCGCTGCCCGGATCACCCCCTCGCAGTCCGGCTGGCCCGCAGCCCGCCAGCCCCAGTACAGGAACGCGGCCCGGATCCGCTTCCCCCGGGCGAGCGAGCGGCGCAACTGCTCGGACAGCGGCGAAAGTTCGACGTGCAGGCCGAGGAGCGCGGCTTCCTCCTCGTCGGCGAGGCGGACCAGGACCTCGTCGATCCGGCCCTTGAAACCGGTGTGGTCATGCACGCGGGTGACCGGCCCGCTCGGCGGCCCGGCGGGCCATGGTCTCCAGGTAGTTCTCGGAGCCGCCGGCCGCCCGCTGGGTGGCCAGTTCGCCGCGCTTGCGCAGTTCGACGACGCCGTCGGTGAGGAGTTCGCGCAGGTCGGAACGGCGCATCACGTCCTGGGCCCGCTCGCTGGACTGGCGTAACTGGTCGAGCGCCAGGTCGGCGACTCCGGCGGCGAGGAAGGTCAGCAGTTCCAGGGCGGCGGCGGGCTTGCGCGCGCCGTCGGCGGCCGGACCCGCCGGACCCGGCCGCTCCTGCTCGGTCTCGGACATGGGCGCTCACTCCTGTGGCGAGGGAAGGGGGCGTGCGGGAAGGAAAGGACAGGCGAAGGCGGACGCACGGGCGTCGCAAGGGGCGGCCACCGGATGCCTCCGGTGGCCGCCCCTGATCGTCTCCGGGTCAGTGAACCCGGACCGCGGGCCGCCCGGCCAACCGGATCCGCCCCTCTCCCCCGCACGTGTTTCGAGATTCCCACGGGAGGGTGACGATCACCGTATGGGGTGATCACCACCGGTCCGGTGGTGTATCCGTGGGCCCGGTTCCCGCGGGTCGGCGCTGGATCAGACGGGCCGGCTCCGGTTCAGACGGGCAGCGCCCAGAGCTGGTCCGGCCGGTGGTCGCCGCAGGCGGCCAGCCGCAGCAGCCCGGTGGAATCGGCCGCGCCCGGCGCCTGGAGGCACAGCCCCGTGCCGCTCTCGACCAGGGAGCCGTCGTGCTGCGCCATCCAGTGCCGCGTGCTGCGGGCCGTCGTCACGGTGTCCCCGGACGGGCAGGCAGCCAGGGTCACCGCCGCGTCGGCCTGATCCGCGGTCAGGCACTTGCCCGCCAGCCGCAGCGTGGCGTCCTCGCCCATGACCCACCGCTGGTCGTCCCCGCCGGTGCAGGGCGACATGACGACCGCGCCGACACCCGCGGTGTTCCCCCCGTCCAGGCAGCGGGCGCCCTCGCCCGTGATCTGCCCGGTGGGCACGGCGTCGCCGCAGCCGCGGTCCGGGGTCAGCCGCCAGAGCGCCGTGTCGTGCGCGCCCACCGTGGCACCCAGGGTGTGCGCGACCTTCTCCCGCGCCCCCGACCACAGGTCCCGCGCACTCACCGCGCATCCGTCCAGGCCGAGGTCGGCGAGCGGCAGCACCACGTCCCGGGCGCTGCCCGTGCGGTTGAGCACGGCCACGGCGCGGTCGCCGTTCTGCAGCGGGCGGACCAGGACGTCGAAGCTGGAGCTGGAGGATACGACGGCCCCCTGACGGCCCATCGGGTCCTGGTCCAGCGCGATCAGCTCGTCGTTGCCGAGGGCTTCGAGCCCGCCCGGGCTCAGCCGCGAGACGTCCGAGGAGATGATGAACGGCGCCGCCATCATGGCCCACAGGGACACCTGGCTGCGCCCCTCCGCATCGGTCAGGCCGGGCGCGCCGGCGAGCAGGAAGTCCGGGTCGTTCCAGTTGCCCGGGCTCGCGTAGCGGGTCAGCCAGCGGTTGTAGCCGTAGTTGCCCAGCACCGAGGCCCAGCGCGAGGCGTTGGGCGCGGCCGGCTTGTAGACCTGGATGTCCTTGCCCTCGCGCCACAGTTGTCCGCTCTCGCCGACCCAGTCGAGCACCTTGTGCCAGTCGGCGCCGCCCCATTCGCCCTTCTGGAAGTAGGCCGGGGCGGAGGCGGAGAGCACCATCGCGCGGCCGCTGGCGCGCAGGGCGCGGGCGGCGGCCGCGTACGCGTCGCGGTAGGCCTGCTCCTTCGTGGTGCCGGGCGGCACGTAGAGGTTGCAGCCGTCCATCTTCACGTAGTCGACCTTCCAGGACGCGAACAGGCGCGCGTCCTGGGCGAAGTGGTCCGCGCCGCCGCCCTCGGGCGTCCCGCTGCCGGGGTAGCGCTCGCAGGTCAGGTGGCCGGCGTCCTCGTAGATGCCGAACTTGAGTCCCTTGCCGTGGAGGTACTCGCCGAGCCAGGCCATGCCGTGCGGGAACTTGTCCCGGTCGGTGACCAGGTCGCCCCGCGCGTCCCGGGCCCTGGTCATCCAGCAGTCGTCGACGGTGACCGTGTCGTAGCCCTTGGCGGCGAGGCCGGTCGCGACGAGGGCGTCGGCGTTGGCCACGACGGTCCCCTCGTCGATGTCGCACATGTAGTGCGCCCAGTTGTTCCAGCCCATGGGCGGCGTGAGGGCGAGCGGGGTGTCGGAGGTGGCGGTGGGCTCGGCGGGCTCGGCCGCGGCGGGGCCGGACGCGAGGGGGAGCGCGAGCAGGGCGGCCGCGATGAGAGAGGGGAGCGACGCACGCAGGCGAGGCGGCACGGGAACTCCTTGACGTCGGACGTACCCGACAGGGACTGTCGTGCGCTCAGTGCAGCGGCGGTGTTACGCGGTGTCAACATATGTCGATGTGTGCGGCTCCATGACCAGCAATATGGCCGCAATCCGGACGTGCCGGAGGGAGGTGGGCGGTTGACGCGCCCGTTCTGATACGTCGTATGTTACGTTGTAACGCATGCCGAGACGCTCCATGGCCCTGGACCGGGCCACCCCTGAAGTCATCGCCGTGGCCGCGCTGCGGATCCTCGACGACGAAGGCCCCGCGGCCCTGAGCTTCCGCTCCCTCGGCGACCGGCTCGGCGTCTCGCACGCCACCGTCCAGCGCCGCTGCAACGACCTCGCCGGCCTGCTCGACCTGTGTACGGAACACCTCGCGGCCCAACTGCCCGAGATCGAGGAGGGCGCCGGCTGGGCCGAAGCCACCGAGCTGCGCTTCAGCCGCTTCTACGAGCTGCTCACCGCCCACCCCGGGCTGCTGGTGCTGCGCGGCGGCCGACCCTGGCTCGGTCGGCAGCTGCTGGCCCGGCTCGTCGAACCCTCCATCGCCCACAGCGTCGCCGTCGGCATGACCGCCGCCGAGGCGATGACCTGCTACCGCCGGATGTACCTGCTGACCCTCGGCAGCGCCGCCTTCGTCGACCACCGGGACCCGGCCGGGGCGACCCAGGCCTCCCGCGCCGCGCTGGCCGCGCTCGACCCGGCCCGCTTCCCGGCGCTGAGCGGCGCGGTGGCCGACGTACTGCCCTGCCTCACCGACCACGAGGTGTACTACGGCGCCCTGCGCCAGTTGATCGCGGCGGCCGACCCCGCCCGCGCCGGGAACCGGCCCTGAGCCGTCCGGCCGTCGCCGTCCCGCGCGTTCTCTCCCCGCCGCGCTCCCGCGCCTCGCCGCCCCCCTTGAACGGAGCACCACCCGCATGGAAACGCAGCTCGACTACGCCGCCGTCCGGGCCGCCGCCGACCGGATCGCCGGGGCCGTGCGCCCCGCCGCCGTCGTCCCGGCCGCCGAGGGCCTCTGGTACGCCCTGGAGTACCTCCAGCACACCGGGTCCTTCAAGGCGCGCGGCGCCCGCAACTTCCTCGCCGCCCACCGCGAGGCCGCCGCCCTGCCCGAGGCGGGCGTCACCATAGCCTCCGGCGGCAACGCGGGCCTCGCCTGCGCCTGGTCCGCCCGCGCCCAGGACGTTCCGGCCACCGTCTTCCTCCCGGAGACCGCGCCGCGCGTCAAGGTCGAGCGGCTGCGCGGGTACGGGGCCGAGGTCCGGCTCGTCGGTGACCGCTACGCCGACGCGCTCGCCGCCTGCGGGGAGTTCGCCGCGGCCACCGGCGCGCTGAGCAGCCACGCCTACGACCACCCGCTGATCGCGGCGGGCGCGGGCACGCTGCTGGAGGAGATCCGGGCCGCGCTGCCCGGGCTGGACGCGGTGGTCGTCGCCGTCGGCGGCGGCGGGCTGTTCGCCGGTGTGGCCACCGCCGCGCGCGAGCACGGCGTACGGGTGATCGCGGCCGAACCCGAGGGTTCCCGGGCGCTGAACGCGGCCCTGGCGGCCGGCAGGCCGGTCGACGTGCCCGTGGGGTCGGTGGCCGCCGACTCGCTCGGCGCCACCCGCGTCTCGGCCGACGCCCTGGCCGCGGCCCGCCACGACGGCGTCACCTCGGTCCTCGTCCCCGACACGGCGATCACCGCCGCCCGCCGGGCCCTGTGGGAGGACCACCGGATCGTCGTCGAGGCGGGCGCGGCGACCGCCCTCGCGGCGCTGGGCGCCTTGCCCGCCCCGCCGGGCGAGCGCGTCGCCGTCGTCCTGTGCGGCGCCAACACCGACCCCGCGGACCTGTGAGGGACGGGGTAAAGCGGTTTTTCGTCGCGCTTGGTAAAGCGCATTAGTGCGTGCCCACCCCGAACTGTCCGGAAGTGGCCCCACGGTGACGCGCCGACGGGTTCGTTATCGAATCGATACCGCGCCGAGGTGAATGGGAACTAAAGCGCATCAGTCCAGGTCACGCCGCTATTGATTCAGCGGGTTTCGCGCGGTATGGAGCGGAGCCGCCGCGATTTCCGGACGTAAGTCCGCGCCCCCTTCGGGACCTTGGACACATTGACGCGATCTTCTTTTCGGACGACCGTGGGCATCGCTCTCCGGCAGCGAGGCCGGAACTCCCCGAAGGGTGGCGACGATGACCCGTTCGAACCTGGCCCGTCTGACCATGGCCGTCCTCCTGAGCGGCGCCCTCTGCGCGTGCGGTCTGAGCGGCGGCGCGGACGTGAAGGAGGCGCACAAGACCGGCAAGGTGTCCGGTGAGATCACCTTCCGGACCCTCCAGCTGAAGCCGAAGTTCACGGGGTACGTCCAGGGCGTCATCGACGCCTTCGAGCAGAAGTACCCGGACGCCACGGTGAAGTGGGAGGACGTGCCGGGCGACGGCTACAACGAGAAGCTCGTCGCCGACGCCCAGGCCGGGGCGCTTCCGGACGTCGTGAACCTGTCCACCGACTCCTTCCAGCTCCTCGGCGACCGCGGCATGCTCGCCGACGTGGCCAAGCTCGACGGCGACGTGGCCAAGGACTACGTGCCGGGCGCCTGGCAGCAGTTCAAACTCCCGGGCAAGGGCGACGGCGTGTACGCCTACCCGTGGTACGTCACCCCCGAGATCCTCACCTACAACAAGGACCTGTTCGTCCAGTCCGGCCTCGACCCCGCGAAGCCGCCGGCCACCGTCGAGCAGTTCTTCGACTACGCCGAGCAGATCGCCGCCAGATCGGGCGGCCGGTACTCCGCCTTCATGGCCGACCCCAAGGGCCGGCTGCCGGGGGACTGGCAGAAGATGGGCGTCCCGATCCTCAACGAGCGCCAGGACGGCTTCGTCTTCGACACCGACAAGGCGGTCGCCTGGGTGGAGCGGATGAAGGACCTCTACGCCAAGGGCGCGATGCCCAAGGAGTCCCTGCTGAAGTCGGACGACATCAGCCAGCTCTACGGCGCGGGCAAGCTCGTCTTCGGACCCGGCTCCCCGGGCTTCATCAAGGACGTCAAGCAGAACTCCCCGCAGGTCTACGCGCACACCCAGGTCGCCGGTACGGTGACCGGCACCCTCGGCCACATCGGCATCTACGCGCAGTCCCTCGGCATCAAGAAGGACACCGAGCACCTGGACGCGGCGACCGAGTTCGCCAAGTGGGTCACCAACGGGCCCAACCAGGTCGCCTTCTCCAAGAACGCCACGATCTACCCGTCCAATGCCAAGGGCCTCGCCGACCCCTACTTCTCGGACCGGGGCGACGGCACCGACGCCGAGACGACCGCCCGCGCGATCGGGGCCGAATCGTTGAAGACGGCCCAGCTCGACGCCAACACCCCGGTGCAGTGGACCAACCAGGTCGGCGACGCGGTGGTCCGGGAGGTGCAGAAGGCGATCAACGGCGAGCAGGACGCCCGGACCGCGGTGCGCAAGGCACAGGAGGAAGCCAACAAACTGCTGGCCAAGACGGTGCAGAAGTGACGGCGCCCCGGACCCTCCTGGAGCGGCGGCTCCCGCGGCAGGAGGGTCCGTCGCCCCTCGGTACGGGGCGGTGGCAGTCCGGGGGGCGCCGCGGCCGGAAGGCGCGGCGGGACGCGGAGGCCGAGCCGGGACTGGTGCACCGCAGCTGGTGGACCCCGTACCTCTTCCTCGCGCCCGGCCTGGCCATGGTCGTGCTGTTCAGCCTCTGGCCCTTCGTCAACACCGTGATCCTCTCCTTCACGGACGCCCAGATCCTGCGCGGGGGCGGTTTCGTCGGCTTCGCCAACTACCGCCGCGCCTTCGCCGACCCGGACTTCTGGGTCGCCACCGGCAACAGCGTGCTGTACCTGGTCGTCGTCGTCCCGTGCCTGGTCCTCCTGCCGCTGGCCCTCGCGGTCCTGGTGCGGACGAAGGTTCCCGGCATCGGCTTCTTCCGGTCGGCCTTCTACACCCCGGTGATCGCCTCGGCCGTGGTCGTCGGCCTGATCTGGCAGTGGGTGCTGCGCAGCGACGGACTGGTCAACACCGTCTTCCAGCAGATCGGCGTCATCTCCGAGCCGATCCCGTTCCTGACCGACAGTGCGATGCTGCTCGTCTCCGCGATGATCGTGACGGTGTGGAAGGGCCTCGGCTACTACATGGTCTTCTACCTCGCCGCCCTCGGGAACGTCCCCGCCTCCCTCTACGAGGCGGCCGCGATCGACGGCGCCGGGCCGCTCCGGCGGTTCTTCAGCATCACCGTCCCCCAGGTGAAGCCGATGATGCTGCTGGTCGGCACCCTGTCCGCGATCTCCGCGCTGCGCGTCTTCACCGAGATCTACATCCTCGGCGGCGAGAGCGGCGGCCCCGGTGGCGGCGCCCGCACCCTGCCCTTCCTGATCCGGCAGGTCGGCCTCGGCTTCTCCGGCGAGACCGGTTACGCGGCCGCCATCTCCATCCTGCTGTTCCTCCTGACGCTGGTCTTCAGCCTGCTGGGCCGCCGTCTGTCGAAGGGAGACGAGAGTTGAGCGCCGCCCCGGCCGTCCGGCGCACCGGCGCCGACCTGACCCGCCACCTGCTCGGCCTGGCCGCCCGCTACCTGACGCTGCTCCTGATGCTCGTCGTCATGCTCGGACCGATCGTCTGGCAGTTCCTGACCTCGATCCGCGGCCGCACGGAGAACGTCTACGACGGCGTCCTCCCCTCACGGCCCACGCTCGACAACTACGCCCGGGTTGCCGAATCGTTCCCGCTGGTGCAGTACGTCGGCAACACGCTCACCGTCGCGGTCCTCGCCATCGCCTCCAACATGCTCTTCGCCGCGATGGGCGGCTACGCCCTGTCCCGGGCCGGCTGGAAGGGCCGCAAGGCCGTCTTCACGGTGCTCGTGGCGACCCTGATGTTCCCCTTCGAGTCCGTGATGATCTCGATGTTCCTCACGGTCCGCGAAATGGGCCTGGTGGACACCCTGATCGGAGTGTGGCTCCCCGGCGCCGTCTCCGTCCTGAACATCATGATCATGCGGGCCTCCTTCCTCGCCGTGCCCAAGGAGATCGAGGAGGCCGCCGTGCTGGACGGCGCCAACGAGTGGGCCCGCTTCACCCGGATCTTCCTCCCCGCCGCCAAGGGCGCCCTCGCCGTCGTCTGCATCACCAGCTTCATGGGCGCCTGGGACGACTTCCTGTGGCCCCTGCTGGTCCTCACCAACAGCGACCACTACACCCTCCAACTCGGCCTGAAGTCCCTGGCCGGCGCGACCACCGTCAACGACCAGCGGATCATCGCCGCCGGTGCGATGGCCGCGCTCATCCCGATGATGCTCCTCTTCTTCGCCCTCCAGCGCTTCTTCTTCAAGGGCGTCGGCGAGGGAGCCGTCAAGACCTGAGCGCGCCCCGATCGCCGCGCCGCCTCCCCACGCACCCGCCACCCCTCCCTGGAGCAGCCGTCATGCACGACGACCGCAGCATCACCGAGCACCGCCTGCGCCGCGTCCTCAAGGAGCGCGTGAAGCCCGCCGTCCACTCCCTCGCCGTCCCGCTGACCGTGGAGCGCTGGGAGGCGCCGGGCGAGCCCGTCCCCGTCGCCGAGGGCCTGGCCGCGGCGTACGGGCCCTGCGCGGTCGGGGACGCGTGGGGGCCGGCCTGGGGCACCACCTGGTTCCGGGTCACCGGTACGGTCCCGGCCGAGTGGGCCGGCCGCACCGTCGAGGCCGTCATGGACCTCGGCTTCGACCGGATGATGCCCGGCTTCCAGTGCGAGGGCCTGGTCCACACGGCCGACGGTGCCGAGGTCAAGGCGCTCAACCCCTACAACGACTGGGTGCGCGTCACCGACCGGGCCGAGGGCGGCGAGCGCGTCGAGTGGTACGTCGAGGCGGCCTCCAACCCCGTCCTGGTCGACCACCGCGTCACCTACGAGGGCGATCTCCCGACCAGCGGCGACCAGCCCCTCTACCGGCTGGCCCGGATGGAGCTGACCGTCTTCGAGACCGAGGTCTGGGACCTCGTCCAGGACCTGGAGGTCCTCTACCACCTCATGGTGGAGCTGTCCGAGGGCGACGCCCGCCGCTACGAGATCCTGCGCGCCATCGACTCCGCCCTGGACGCCCTCGACCTCGCCGACGTTCCGGCGAGCGCGCCCGCCGCCCGCGGCCGGCTCGCCGCGGTCCTCGCGGCACCGGCCCACGCCTCGGCCCACCGGATCAGCGCGATCGGGCACGCGCACATCGACTCGGCGTGGCTGTGGCCACTGCGCGAGACGGTCCGCAAGGTCTCCCGGACCGCGTCCAACATGCTGGCCCTGATGGACGAGCACCCCGAGTTCCTCTTCGCCATGTCCCAGGCCCAGCAGCTCGACTGGATCAAGACCTACCGGCCCGAGCTGTTCGAACGGATCAAGAAGAAGATCGCCGACGGGCAGTTCGTGCCGGTCGGCGGCATGTGGGTGGAGTCGGACACCAACATGGTCGGCGGCGAGGCCATGGCCCGCCAGTTCCTCTACGGCAAGAAGTTCTTCCTGGAGGAGTTCGGCATCGAGACGCACAACGTCTGGCTGCCCGACTCCTTCGGCTACACCGCCGCGATGCCGCAGATCGTCAAGCTCTCCGGCTCGAAGTGGTTCCTGACCCAGAAGATCTCCTGGTCCCAGGTGAACAAGTTCCCCCACCACACCTTCTGGTGGGAGGGCATCGACGGCACCCGCGTCTTCACCCACTTCCCTCCCGTGGACACCTACAACAGCGACCTCGGCGGCGAGCAGATGGCCCACGCCGCCCGCAACTACCAGGAGAAGGGTCGCGGTTCGCGCTCCCTGGCCCCCTTCGGCTGGGGCGACGGCGGCGGCGGACCCACCCGCGAACAGCTCGCCCGCGCCCGGCGCCAGCGCGACCTGGAGGGCTCGCCCCGGGTCGAGATCGAGCGCCCCGACGCCTTCTTCGAGAAGGCGCACGCGGAGTACGAGGACGCCCCCGTCTGGGCCGGAGAGCTCTACCTCGAACTGCACCGCGGCACCTACACCTCCCAGGCCAAGACCAAGCAGGGCAACCGGCGCAGCGAATCCCTCCTGCGCGAAGCCGAGTTGTGGGCGGCCACCGCCGCCGTCCGGGTCCCCGGGTTCGGCTATCCGCACGCGGACCTGGAGCGGATCTGGAAGACCGTGCTGCTCCACCAGTTCCACGACATCCTGCCCGGCTCCTCCATCGCCTGGGTGCACCGCGAGGCCCGCGCCACCTACGCGGAGGTACGGGCGCAGCTGGAGGCGATCACCGACGCGGCGCAGGGCGCCCTGGCCGGCCGGGGGAGCAGCGAGCTGGTCTTCAACTGCGCCCCGCACGCCCGCCACGGCGTCCCGGCCGGCGGCGCGGCCCCGGCCGAGGAGGCCCGTACGCCGGTCACCGCGCACGAGCGGGACGGCGGCGGCCACGTCCTGGACAACGGGCGGCTGCGGATCGCCGTCGACGGGCGCGGGCTGCTGGTCTCGGCGTACGACCTCGAAGCGGGCCGTGAGGCGCTCGCCCCGGGCGCGGCCGCGAACCTGCTCCAGATCCACCCCGACTTCCCCAACATGTGGGACGCCTGGGACATCGACGCGTTCTACCGCAACAACGTCACCGACCTGGTGGAGCTGGACTCCCTGGAGCTGGCCGAGGAGGGTCCGCAGGCGGTGACGGTCCGCGTCACCCGCTCCTTCGGCGCCTCGAAGGCGGTCCAGTCGCTGACCCTGCGGGCCGGCGCCAAGACCGTCGACATCGTCACCGAGGTGGACTGGCACGAGACGGAGAAGTTCCTGAAGGCCGCCTTCCCGCTCGACGTGAAGGCCGAACGGACGGCGTCCGAGACCCAGTTCGGGCACGTCTACCGCGCGACCCACACCAACACCTCGTGGGAGGCGGCGAAGTTCGAGATCTGCGCGCACCGCTGGATCCACGCCGAGGAGCCGGGCTGGGGCGTCGCGGTCCTCAACGACTCCACCTACGGCCACGACGTCACGCGCGACGTACGGCCGGACGGCGGCCAGACCACCACGGTCCGGCTGTCCCTGCTGCGCGCCCCCCGCTACCCCGACCCGGAGACCGACCAGGGCGAGCACACCCTGCGCTTCTCGCTCGCCCCGGGCGCGGAGGTGGGGGACGCGGTGCGCGAGGGGCACTGGCTGAACCTGCCCGAGCGGGTCCGTACGGGGGCGGGCCCGGTCGCACCGCTGGTCGCGGTGGACGACGACGCGGTGGTCGTCGAGGCGGTCAAGATGGCCGAGGACCGCAGCGGCGACGTGGTCGTCCGCCTCTACGAATCCCGCGGCGGGCGCGCGAGCGCCATCCTGACCCCTGGCTTCGCCGTGGCCGACGCGGTGGAGAGCGACCTGCTGGAGCGCCCGCTGCCGCCCGGCCCGGCGGTCACCGGCCCGGGGGCGGGCGGGTCCGTCGCCCTCGGGCTGCGTCCGTTCCAGATCCTCACCGTGCGCCTGCGCCGGGCCTGACGGCCCCGCGCGGGGCGGGACCGGGGCCGGGCGGGGGCGGAGCGGGGCGTGAGGTCCGCCACAGCGTCCGCCCGCCGGGCCCGCCCGGCCCGGGACGACGGGTTCCGGGGCGCCGCGGACTGTTATGCACCTAGTTGCAAAAGCCTCCCCGGCTCGCTACAACAGGGGCATCACCCCCGCGCGAGGAGGCGCCCCCGCATGAGCCAGTACCCGCACCTGATGAGCCCGCTGGACCTCGGCTTCACCACCCTGCCGAACCGCGTGATCATGGGCTCCATGCACACCGGCCTGGAGGAGCACGAGCGCGGCTTCGAGCGCCTCGCCGCCTTCTACGCCGAGCGCGCCCGCGGCGGCGCGGGCCTCATCGTCACCGGCGGGATCTCGCCCAACGACAAGGGCCGCCCCTTCGAAGGCGGCGCCCGCCTCACCACCGAGGACGAGGCCGCCGAGCACCGGGTGATCACCGAAGCGGTGCACGCCGAAGGCGGGAAGATCGCGATGCAGATCCTCCACTTCGGCCGCTACGCCTACCACGCCGACCTGGTCGCCCCCAGTGCCCTCCAGGCCCCCATCAGCCCCTTCGTCCCGAACGAGCTGTCCGAGGCCGAGGTCGAGGAGACCGTCGAGGACTTCGTCCGCGCCGCCCGCCTCGCCCGCCTCGCGGGCTACGACGGCGTCGAGATCATGGGCTCCGAGGGCTACCTGATCAACGAGTTCACCGCGGCCGCCACCAACCGGCGCACCGACCGCTGGGGCGGCTCGTACGAGAACCGCGTCCGCTTCCCGCTGGAGATCGTCCGCCGCGTCCGCGAGGCCGTCGGCGAGGACTTCATCCTGATCTACCGGCTCTCCATGCTGGACCTGATCCCCGGCGGCTCCACCCTCGACGAGGTCGTCCACCTCGCCAAGGAGATCGAGGCGGCCGGCGCCACCATCATCAACACCGGCATCGGCTGGCACGAGGCCCGCATCCCCACCATCGCCACCTCCGTCCCGCGCGGCGCCTACACCTGGGTGACCAAGCGGCTGATGGGCGCGGTCTCGGTGCCGCTGGTCACCAGCAACCGCATCAACACCCCCGAGACCGCCGAGGAGGTGCTCGCCGACGGCCGCGCCGACCTCGTCTCGATGGCCCGCCCCTTCCTCGCCGACGCCGACTTCGTCGCCAAGGCCGCCGCCGGGCGCCCCGAGGCCATCAACACCTGCATCGGCTGCAACCAGGCCTGCCTCGACCACACCTTCAGCGGCAAGATCACCAGCTGCCTGGTCAACCCGCGCGCCTGCCACGAGACCGAACTGGTCCTCTCGCCGACCCGCTCGAAGAAGCGCGTCGCGATCGTCGGCGCCGGCCCGGCCGGACTCGCCTGCGCCGTCTCCGCCGCCGAACGCGGCCACGCCGTCACCCTCTACGAGGCCTCCGGCCACATCGGCGGCCAGCTCGACATCGCCCGCCGCATCCCGGGCAAGGAAGAGTTCGCGGAGACCATCCGCTACTACGCCACCCGGCTCGCGGACCTCGCGGTCGACGTCCGGCTGGACACCCGCGCCGACGTCGCCGCCCTGACCGGCTACGACGAGGTCGTCGTCGCCACCGGCGTCACCCCCCGCACCCCCGCCATCGAGGGCGTGGACCACCCCTCGGTCGTCAGCTACCTCGACGTGCTGCGCGACGGCGCACCCGTCGGCGAGCGCGTGGCCGTCGTCGGCGCCGGCGGCATCGGCTTCGACGTCGCCGAATACCTCACCGACAGCGGCGAGGGCGCCGGCCAGGACCCCGCCGTCTACTTCCGGCACTGGGGCGTGGACACCGCCTACACCGGCCCCGGCGGCCTGGCCGCCCCGGAGCGCCCCGCCTCCCCGCGCCAGGTGCACCTGCTCCAGCGCAAGACCACCAAGGTCGGCGCCGGGCTCGGCACCACCACCGGATGGATCCACCGCGCCGAGCTGAAGCACCGGGGAGTCGTCTCCGTGGCCGGAGCGGCCTACGACCGCATCGACGACGACGGCCTGCACATCACCGTCGACGGCGAGCAGCGCCTGGTTCCCGCCGACACCATCGTGCTCTGCACCGGACAGGAGCCGCGCCGGGGCCTGTTCGACGAGCTGATCGCGGCCGGGATCGACGCCCACCTCATCGGCGGCGCCGACGTGGCCGCCGAACTCGACGCCAAGCGGGCCGTCCGCCAGGGCACCGAACTCGCCGCCACGCTCTGACGGTTCGCGCCCGACCGGGGTGTTGTGGCGGCCGGGACCGGCCGCCACAATCACCCTGTGACAGTGAACCCCGGCACCACGCCCCTCACCCCGGCAGACGGCGAGAAGATCCTCGCCGAGAACTTCGCCCCCTGGGTCCTCGACCTCGGCCTCGCCGTCGAGGAGACCGGCCCGGACCGCACCGTGCTGCGCCTGCCCTGGTCGCAGCGCCTCGCCCGGGACGGCGGCGGCCTCAGCGGGCAGGCCCTGATGGCGGCCGCCGACACCGCCACCGTGATCGCCGTCTCGGCGGCGCGCGGCGGGTACGGGCCGATGACCACCGTCCAGCAGTCCACCAGCTTCCAGCGCCCCGTCGTCGACGCGGACGTGCTCATCAGCGTCCGCGTCACCAAACTGGGCAAGCGGATGGCCTTCGCGGACGTCACCATGACCCCCGAGGGCGCCGCCGAACCCTCGGCGACCGCCTCCACGGTCTACGCGCTGCTGGGCTGAGCGTAGGTTCCGTAACCCGTCCAGTCCACGACCACACAGGGCTCCTCGCCCACCACCCAGGCGTCGTGCCCGGGCGCGATCTGCATGAAGTCGCCCGGGCCGAACTCCTCGCTCTCGCCGCTGTCCATGACGACGTTGATGCGGCCGCTCACGACGTACCCGGTGTGGCCCGACTCGCAGCTCTCGGTGCCCGCCAGCGGCTTCACGTGCTGCGACCAGCGCCAGCCGGGCTCGAACACGGCGCGCCCCACCGGGCCGCCGTCCGTCGTCAGCAGGTCGAGCCTGCCCTTGCCGTCCTCGAACGGCCTCGTCTCGTCCGCGGAGTCGAAGCTCCGGCGCAGCATTCCGGTCATGATCCACCGCTTCCAGGCGGAACGTCCCCGAGTCCGCCTTCCAGCCTACGCGCGCCCGGGGTGCCCGGCCGCGCGTCCCTTGCCACACTGGGGAGCGGGCCGCCGCGGACACCGACCGCCGCGGACACGCCGGCACGGCAGGAGGTGGCGCATGGACCCGGTCGCGGCACTGAGCCGGATCGCGTTCCTGCTGGAACGCGCCCAGGCCCCCACCTACCGGGTACGCGCCTTCCGCGGCGCCGCCGAGGCGGTCACCGCCATGGGGGAGGCACGGGCGGCCGAGCGGGCCGCCGCGGGCACCCTGGAAGCCGTCAAGGGGATCGGCCCCAAGACCGCCCGGGTCATCGAGGAGGCCGTCGCGGGGGAGGTCCCCGGCTACCTCCAGAAACTGGAGGACGAGGTCGCCGCCCACCCCCAGGGCGGCCCGCCGCCGAGCCCCGCGGCCACCGCCCTGCGCGCGGCCCTGCGCGGCGACTGCCACATGCACTCGGAATGGTCCGACGGCGGCAGCCCCATCGAGGCCATGGGCCGGGCCGCGGCGGACCTCGGCCACGCGTGGGCGGTCCTGACCGACCACTCGCCCCGGCTGACCGTCGCCCGCGGCCTCAGCCCGGAGCGGCTGCGCGAACAACTGGACGTGGTGGCGGAACTCAACACCACCTGGGCGCCGTTCCGGCTGCTCACCGGCATCGAGTGCGACATCCTGGACGACGGCTCCCTCGACCAGGAACCGGAGCTGCTGGACTCCCTCGACGTGGTCGTCGCCTCCGTGCACTCCAAGCTCCGCATGGAGTCGCCCGCCATGACCCGCCGGCTGCTGGCGGCCGTGCGCAACCCCCTCGTGGACGTCCTCGGCCACTGCACCGGACGGCTCGTGACCGGCCGGACCCGCCCGCCGTCCACCTTCGACGCGGCCGCCGTCTTCGCGGCCTGCGCCGAGTCCGGCACCGCGGTGGAGATCAACAGCCGGCCGGAGCGGCTGGACCCGCCCCGCACGCTGCTGCGCGAGGCCGTGGCCGCGGGCACCCTGTTCGCGATCGACACCGACGCGCACGCCCCCGGTCAGCTCGACTGGCAGCTCCTCGGCTGCGAACGGGCCGTGGAGTGCGGGGTGAGCGCCGACCGGGTCGTCAACACCTGGCCGGCGGACGAGCTGCGAGCATGGACCCGCACCCGCCGCCCCCCGTGACGCCCCCGCGCCCAGGCGTGCTGCGGATACCCGGCCGCCCCCGCCCCGGCACCGATCGGAAAGCAGGCCGCAGATGACGCGTTCGCCCGTCCCCGTGATCGACCTCGCACCCTGGCGCTCCGCCGACCCCGGCGCCCGCGCCCGTACCGCCGACCGCGTCGACCGGGCCCTCCAGGAAGCCGGGTTCCTGCTGGTCACCGGGCACGGCGTCGACCCCGGCCTGCCCGCCCGGATCCGGACGGCCGCCCGCGCCTTCTTCCACCTGCCCGCCGCCGTCAAGGAGCCCTACGCGGTGTCCGTCGGCGGCCGGGGCTGGCTCGGACCGGGCGCCGAGGCCAACAGCCACGCCGAAGGCGCCCCCTCCCCGCCCGACCTCAAGGAGTCCTGGTCCTGCGCCGCCGACGACCCCACGGGCCGGCCCGAGGTGGACGCCGAGTGGTTCCGCCCCAACGTCTGGCCCACCGAAGTCCCCGCCCTGCACGCCCTGGTCACCGCGTACCTCACCCGGATGCGGGCCCTGTCCGACGAGCTGCTGGAACTGCTCGCCGCCGCCCTCGGCGCCGACCGGGACCTCTTCACCCGTCACACCGGTCACCCCACCTGGGGATTCAACGTCAACTGGTACCCGGGGGCCGAGCGCACCGGCCCGCCGCTGCCCGGCCAGTACCGCATCGGCGCGCACACCGACTTCGGCACCCTCACCGCCCTGGACCGCGAACCGGGCGCGGGCGGTCTGCAGATCCACACCGACGCGGGCGGCTGGCAGGACGCACCCTGGGAGCCGGGCGCGCTGACCGTCAACATCGGTGACCTGATGGCCCGCTGGACCGGCGACCGCTGGCGCGCGGGCCGCCACCGGGTGCTGCCGCCGCCCGCCGAGGCGCCGTCCGAGGAACTCCTCTCCCTCGTCTACTTCTACGAGTGCGACCCGCACACCCGGGTCGAGTCGCTGCCCGCGCCCACCGGCCGCGTCGTCCACGCGCCCGTCGACTCCCACCACTACCTGCGCGCGAAACTCGACGCGATCACCGTCACCTGACCGCGGCCACCGGGGGGCGGCGGCGCGCTTCGGGACCGCCCGGGCGGGGCAGGGCTGCACAGGAGCCCGGGCACCCCCGCCCCGCGGCCCGCCCGCCCCTCACCCGGAGGTCCCGTGACCCGACAACCCCACCCGGAGGCCCGGGCGACGCTCCCGGCGCCCCGCCCGGCCGCCGCGCCGGTGACCCTGGCCCTGGTCGGGGCCGGGCTGCGCGGCCTGACGTACGCCCGGCACGCGCACGCCACGGGAGCCGGACGGATCACCGCGCTCGCCGAGCCCGACCCGGGCCGCCGCGCGGCCGGCGCGGCCGAGTTCGGCGTACCGCCCGAGCGGGTCCACCCGCACTGGCGGGACCTGGTGGCGGCCGGGCGGCACGCCGACGCCGCGATCATCGCCACCCAGGACCGGATGCACACCGCGCCCGCCGTCGCCCTCGCGGCCACCGGCCACCACCTCCTGCTGGAGAAGCCGATGGCCGCGGAGGAGAGCGAGGCGGAGCGGATCGCCGAGGCCGCCGAGCGCCACGGCGTCCTCCTCGCCGTCTGCCACGTGCTGCGCTACACCCCCTACACCCGCACCCTCAGGTCCCTGCTGGACGAGGGCCGGATCGGCCGCCTCGTGGGCGCCGAACACCTGGAGCCCGTCGGCTGGTGGCACTTCGCGCACTCCTTCGTCCGCGGCAACTGGCGCCGCTCGGACACCTCCGGCCCGCTGCTGCTCACCAAGGCCTGCCACGACCTCGACTGGCTCGTGCACCTCTTCGGCCGCACCCCGCGCACCGTCATGTCCTACGGCCGCCGCACCCACTTCCGGCCCGAGGGCGCCCCGCCCGGCGCCGCCGCCCGCTGCACCGACTGCACGGCCGAGCCCGACTGCCCCTACTCCGCGCCCCGCCTCTACCTCGGCTGCCTCGGCGATCCGCGCCGCGAGTTCTGGCCGCTGTCCGCGGTGACGCCCGTGGCGACCGAGGCCGCGGTGCGGGAGGCGCTGCGCACCGGACCGTACGGCCGCTGCGTGTACGCCTGCGACAACGACGCCGCCGACCACCAGGTCGTCGCCATGGAATTCGCCGACGGCGCCACCGCCACCTTCACCGTCAGCGCCTTCACCCCCATGGCGGACCGGCGCACCCGGCTGTTCGGCACCCACGGCCACATCGAGGGCGACGGCGCCACCCTGCGGATCACCGACTTCCGCACGGGCCGCGAGGAACTGGTCGACACTGCCGGACCGGAACCGCTGGGCGGGCACGGCGGCGGTGACCTGGCCCTGACCGAGGCCTTCCTGGCCGCGGTACGGACGGGCGACCGTGACCTCCTGCTCTCCGGCCCCCGCACCAGCCTGGCCACGCACCGCCTCGTCTGGGCCGCCGAACGCGCCCGCGCCCTCGGCGCCCCGGTCGACGTACCGGATCAGCCCGTCAGCCGCCGGCCGGCCGGGGGGAGGGCGCGCAAGAGGTCCCACAAGGGGCGGGAGCCGCCGGCCCATTCGGCGAGGAGGTGGCGGTCGACCAGGTGGAGGCGCTGGGACGTCGCGAAGGCGGCCGCGTTGGCGGTGATGCGGCCGTTGGTGAGCATGACCAGGACATCGCCGTGGTGCACCTGCCTGCCGGTGCCGTTGAGCACGTGCAGGTCGGGGGCGCCGACGGGCTTGCCGGACCAGCCGGCCTTGCGGTGCTTGCACTGGATGACCCAGCGTCGGCCGTAGGGGGCGGTGGCCTTGACGTCGGCGCCGTTGTCACCGCGGCCGCCGACCTGCCGCGCGTCCGTACAGCCGTCGCGCCGCATCAGGTCCCGGACCGCGAACTCGAAGGCCCGGTGGTGGAGGCCGTCGAGCTGTCCGATGGCGGAGCGCAGGCCGCTCGCCCGGATCCGCTAGTAGGCGTCGTAGCCGGGCTCACCGGTCGGACGGTAGACGCCGACGACGGTGCCGCCCTTCGTCGTCGTGACGCTGACCGGCTCCAGTGCGCTGGGCACCGCGCCGTCGGCGAACAGCCGCTTGCCGCTGCCGATGATCACCGGGTGGATGGTCAGCCGGTACTCGTCGACGAGGCCGTGCCGCATGAGGGTCTGCGCGAGGTCGCCGCTGCCGACGATGTTGATGTTGCCGCCGTCGGACGCCTTCAGCGCGCGCACGGCATCGACGACGTCGCCCTCCAGCAGCGTGGAGTTCTGCCACGCGAGGGACGTCAGGGTGCGGGACGCCACGTACTTGGGCGTCGTGTTCATCCGTTCGGTGAACGGGTTGCCGGGATCGGCGCCCGGCCAGTAGGACGCGAAGATCTCGTAGGTCTTGCGGCCGAGCAGCATCGCGTCCGAGTGCTGGTACCAGCCGGCGATGGCCGCGCCGACCTCGTCGTCGGCCACCGGCTTCTGCCAGCCGCCGTGGTCGAACCCGCTCTCCGCGTCCTCGTCCGGCCCGCCCGGCGCCTGCATGACGCCGTCGAGGGTCAGGAAGGTGCAGATGATGAGCTTGCGCATGGTGCGCTCCTTTCGTCGACGGGTAGACCGCGGGGCCGCCGCAAACTCATCGGCCAACGGGTCAATCGGATGAGATCCGGGGGATCGGGAGGACACGGCGGTGCGCCTGCCCGGCGGCCCGGGGCGGCGTCGCCATAGTCGTCCCGGGCGACCGGACGGGTCGCCGGAAGTCTTCGTACGGGAGCCGCTCATGCCGTTCACCTCGATCACGTCGAAGTCCGCCGGGACGGTCCTCGCCCTGGCCGCGGGCAGCCTGCTGCTCGGTCTCGCAGGCGCCGGCACCGCCGTGGCCGACGACGGTCCGGCCTCGCCGCAGGACCGGGAGTACGCGATCGGCGAGGTGGTGTCGAGGGGCCCGCTGACCGTCCGCAGCGGGCCGAGCACCCACGCGGGCAACCTGGGCCGGGTCCACCCCGGCCAGAAGCTCCGCATCGAGTGCAAGGAGCGCGGCGAGAACGTCGCGGGCAACCGCCTCTGGTACCGCCTGCACGCCAAGCAGGAGGCCTGGGTCGCGGCGCGGTACGTCAAGGACCTGACGCCCGTGCAGTGGTGCCGTCTCTGAGAGCCAGGGCCCAGAGCAAAAGAAATACCCCGGTCGGATTGACGACCGGGGTATTTCTCTGCGTATATTTATTGTTTCGCGCGTTCGCAACACCGCCAAGCGTGGCGAATCCGCGAAGAAGCTTATGGGAACACTGTATCGCGTCGGGAGTGGAATTGTCAACCGCGGAATTCGAGAACGAACAGCAATTCATCACCGAGCTGTACGACCGGCTCGACGCCCTGCGCGATCAGGCCGAACGCGCCGTACGCGGCGCCCTGCGCGACATCGGGACCGGCTTCCAGGCCCGCCTGGAGCGCGATGTGCTGGTCGCGGAACAATCGGGCCTGCTGTCCGCCCTGAACGCGGGGGAGAACGGCCTCTGTTTCGGCCGGCTCGAATTCTCCGACGGGCGCGACCACCACATCGGCCGCATCGGAATCCGCGAGGACGACGCCGACCGCACGCCCCTCGTGCTGGATTGGCGCGCGGACGCGGCGCGTCCCTTCTACCTCGCCACAGGCCACCACCCGATGGGCCTGCGGCGCCGGCGCCACCTCACCACCCGGGGCCGCCGGGTCACCGCCCTGCACGACGAGATCCTCGACCTCACCGACGCCGAGCGCACCGGCCACGAGGGATCCGACGCGGACGCCGTCCTGCTCGCCGCGCTCGACGCCGCCCGCACCGGCCGCATGCACGACATCGTGCGGACCATCCAGGCCGCCCAGGACCGCATCATCCGCTCGCCGCACCGCGGGGTGCTGGTAGTCGAGGGCGGCCCGGGCACCGGCAAGACCGCCGTCGCCCTGCACCGGGCGGCGTACCTGCTGTACGCGCACCGCGAGCTGCTGGCCAAGCGCGGCGTCCTGATCGTCGGCCCCGGTCCCGCGTTCCTCGGCTACATCGGGCAGGTCCTGCCCGCCCTCGGCGAGACCGGCGTGCTGCTCGCCACCGTCGGTGAACTCTTCCCCGGCGTGCACGCCACCGCCGCCGACCGGCCCGGCGCCGCGGCCGTCAAGGGCCGCGCCGCGATGGCCGACGTACTGTCCCGGGTCGTCACCGACCGCCAGACACTGCCGGAGCAGGTGCCGGCGGGGCTCGGCGAGGACTACGACACCGTCCCCGAGGCCGCCCTGGAGATCGACCACGACGACTACGGCACCCTGCTGCTCCACCGCACGATGGCGCACGAGGCCCGCGACCGGGCCCGCGCCACCGGCCTGCCGCACAACCTGGCGCGCCCCTACTTCGCCTTCCGGATCATCGACGCGCTCACCGAGCAGCTCGCCGACCGCCTCGGCGCGGACCCGTACGGCGGCCCCAACCTCCTCGGCCCCGACGACATCGCCCAGCTCGGCAAGGAGATCGCCACCAGCAGCGCGGTGCACGCAGCCATCGACACCCTCTGGCCCGCCCTCACCCCGCAGGAGCTGGTCGCCGATTTCCTCGCCGACCCCACGCACCTGACTCCGGACGACGCCGCACTGGTCCGGCGCACCGGCGGCGGGTGGACCCCGGCGGACGTGCCGCTGCTGGACGAGGCCGCCGAGCTGCTCGGGACGGACGACAGTGCGCTGCGCGCCGCCGAGGAGCGCGAGCGGGAGCGGCGCGTCGCCTACGCGCAGGGCGTGCTGGACCTCTCGCAGGGGTCCGAGTCCTACGAATTCGAGGACGAGGAGAGCGAGTTCCTCGCCGCGCACGACCTCATCGACGCCGAGCGGATGGCGGAGCGCCACGAGGAGGACGACCACCGCAGCACGGCCGAGCGGGCGGCTGCCGACCGGACCTGGGCCTTCGGGCACGTCATCGTCGACGAGGCGCAGGAACTGTCCGAAATGGCCTGGCGGTTGCTGATGCGGCGCTGCCCGACCCGGTCGATGACCCTGGTCGGCGACCCCGCGCAGACGGGCGACGAGGCCGGCTGCGGATCCTGGGAGCGGATCCTCGCCCCGTACGTCGGCGAGCGCTGGGAACTGGCCCGGCTCGGCGTCAACTACCGCACCCCCGCGGAGGTCATGGAGCTGGCGGCGGCCGTACTGCGGGCCCACCACCCGGGGTTCGAGCCGCCCAGCTCGGTGCGGTCCACCGGGGTGGCGCCCTGGATCCGGGAGACGGGCGACCTGCCGCGCGCCGTCGCGGAGGCGGTCGTGGAGCACCGCGGGGCGGAGGGCAGGCTCGCGGTGATCGCGCCGCGGCCGCTGCACGCGGCGCTGGCCGAGGCGCTCTGCGGGGCCGGGGTGGAGGTGCGGGCGGGGGAGGAACCGGACCTGACCCGGCCGGCCGTCCTGATCGACCCGCGCCAGGCCAAGGGACTGGAGTTCGACACGGTGATCGTGGTCGAGCCCGCCGACCAGGCGCCGAGCGACCTGTACGTGGCGCTGACGCGCGCCACGCAGACGCTCGGCGTGCTGCACACGGGACGGCTCCCGGCGGGGCTGGGCTGAACGGGGCTTCGCGGAGAGGGGCCGGGGAGGGCCCGAGCGGGTCAGGCCTTCCAGAAGAAGACTGCGGTCATCCGCTTGTCCTCCAGGGTGGTGCCGCAGTAGTCGGTGGCGCTGTGGATCATGTTCGCGGCGTAGAGGAGCAGCCGGTT
Source organism: Streptomyces sp. NPDC006529 (assembly GCF_040611795.1). Taxonomy (NCBI): domain Bacteria; kingdom Bacillati; phylum Actinomycetota; class Actinomycetes; order Kitasatosporales; family Streptomycetaceae; genus Streptomyces; species Streptomyces sp. NPDC006529. The sequence continues at coordinate 25,426 of NZ_JBEXPB010000038.1, forward strand.
GGCGCGGTGGGGGACCTCGACGTCCGGTACGAAGGAGTCCGGCGCCACGAACCGCGTGCCCAGCGCGTCGACCAGGGTGTTGTGCGGGGCGGTCACCTGGTTGCCGCCGAGGACCCCGCCGGGCAGGCTCTGGCGGTAGAAGCTGGTCCCGCACCCCTTCGGGACGAGGGGGTTGAGGTACAGCACGGCGGCGTAGCGGCACAGGCTGCGCGAGTCGGTATGGGGGCGCGGTTCGCACTCGCCCTTGCCGACGACCTGCACGCAGTTGTGGTTGAACGTGCCGCCCCCGGACGGCCGTTCGGCCCAGAGCTCGCGGGCGCCCGTTGCCGTGCGGACCAGCCGCTCCACCCGCTCCAGCTCGCCGGGGTCCAGCCCGGGCATGGCCCGCAGGCCGGGCCAGCTCTCGGGTTTGTGCGGGTACCCCTCGGTCCAGTCGTCCCGGGCCAGCGCGCGCTCGCGGACCGCGGCCGGGTCGGGCAGCACGTCGTCCAGGACCCAGTAGTCGCGGCCGCGGGTGGGCTTGCGGTAGGGGAGGACGGGCAGGGGAGCGGGTCGTGGGGGCATGGGAGGGAACGTAACGGCCGACTCCGCCAGGGTGGTCGAAAGGAGCGGTCAACCTTGCGTCAAGTGTTCCCCATCGGCGGCTATTTCCGCAGGGTGTCCAGGACGCCCCGGGCGAAGGCGTCGACCGTGCGGTCCATGGCGCCGAGGGTCTCGGGCGTGGGCAGCGCGGGGGCGTCCGCGGTGACCGTCACACCCAGCAGCAGGTTGCTGTCCCGCAGGCGCAGTTCGCGTACCTGGTGCAGGTCGTTCGGCTTGGTGTAGGCGAACCGGTAAGCCTCCCGGCCGACGCCCGCGACGTCGGCCCCACCGCCCGCGGGCTCGGTGGCGCCGTTGTCCTTCCTGCCCGAGGCGAAGACGTCCTTGGCGAAGCCGACGCTCTCGGTGAAGGCGAAGTCCACCTCGACCTTGACGCCCTTGTACCCGCCGCCCTTCGGCACCAGCGGCTGGGTGCACATGAAGCCGGGGGCGCCGCCGCCGGAGCGCTTGGCCCGGTCGGCGACCTCCTCGCGGCTGCCGAAGGGGTCGGCGAGCTTGCCGTAGGGCAGGGCGTTGCAGATCTCGTCCGTTGCCACCCAGGGGTACCCGCCCCTGCCCTCCTGGGAGACCTCCCGGGTCCCGCCGCGGCCGCCGCCGCAGCCTGCCGCGGCGAGGGCCAGCGCGAGAGCGGCGGCGGCCAGAGCGGGGCGGGCGGGTCCGTACCGGCGCATCACGCATCTCCTGTCGCAGCGTCGGTACACCCTAACCACGCGTGCGCGCACGGTAGTTGAGAACCGCCGGATTCGCGGGGCCCGATCCGGGGCGGCCGGGCGGAACCGTACCATCCGCCCGCCGCGCCGCCCGGAACTTTATCCGTTCGTGAGGGGCCTTCCGTACGGGCCGTCCCACTCGCCTAGCGTCCCTTGGCACCCGGGGGCACCGCGCCGACAGGCAGACACGGCGCGGCTTTCCCGGACCACGCACAAGGAGGCACGGTGCTGTCATTCCGCCGCTCGTCCGTCGGCAGCATGTCCGGCGCTTCGCGCCAGGTGATCGGTACGGTCGTGGTGATCGGCGCCCTGGCCTGCACCCTGATCGCGCTGCTGATCCCGGTGCAGAAGTTCGCGGGCACCACCGCCGGCGCGGCCGCCGCGACCGCCAAGTCCCCCTCGCCCGACGACGACGGGGCCGGGACCCTGAGCACCGCCTTCGGCCCGCTGAGCCCCCAGGACCGGGACTTCGTCCGCAAGGTGCGGCTGGCCGGACTGTGGGAGCTGCCCGCGGGGCGCCAGGCCCAGCAGCGCGGCACCCGGCCGGCGGTGCACACCGCCGGCGAGCACCTCGTCGAGGGTCACACCGAACTCGACCGGCGCGTCCGGGAGGTGGGCGAGGCCCTCGGCGTCGACCTGCCCGACCGGCCCAGCGCACAGCAGCAGGGCTGGCTCGACCAGCTGGACCGGGCCCAAGGGGCTGAGTACGAGCGGCTGTTCGTCCAGCTGCTGCGCCGGGCGCACGGCAAGGTGTTCGCCCTCGTCGCCCAAGTGCGGGCCCAGACCCGCAACTCCATGGTCCGGGGGCTGGCCACGGACGCCAACACCACCGTCCTGGACCACATCGAGGTCCTCGAAGCGAGCGGGCTGGTCGATTTCGACGGGCTCGCCGACGCCACGCCCGCCCCCTCCACCGTCCCCCGACCGACGAAGTGAAGTGATCGCATGAGCAAGAACGGCCACAAACGCCGTCTCCGGCCGAGGTACAAGGCCCTCGCCCTGGTCAGCGCCCTCGCCCTGGGCGGCGGGGGAGTCGTGATCGTCACCCAGCAGGCCTCGGCGGGCCAGGACGCCGCCCGCAGCGCCCCGGTGACGGCCACCATCGACTGTCCCGACGTCGGTGACACCCTCCGCGACGTCCCCGAACAGGCCCGCTCCGCGGTCGACGGCGACCTCGCGCAGCTGGACGGGCAGGTCGCCGACGCCTACGCGGAGCTCGCCACGGGCCGGGCCCGCGGCGACGCCCTGCTCGCCGGCCTGAAGCAGCAGCGCGGCACGACGATCGGCCGGATCTCCGACACGCTCGGCAAGGCGTCCGCCCGCCCCGCGGGTCTGGAGGCGCTGGGGACGTGCACGATGAAGCAGGCCGCGGCCGCCGATCCGGCGGACGAGCCCGCCGCCGGCGGCGACGCCCAGGCCCTGGCCCGCAAGAGCGGCGCGGGCGGCGGCCCGGCGCGCAGCGACTTCGTCGCCATCAACACCGTACGGCCGAACGTGCGCCCCCCGGCGGCTTCCTCGCGCGCCTCCACCGGATCCCTCACGGTGAACTGCGGCCGCAACGAGAACCGCCACCTCAACCCCGACAACGTGATCGTCGCCCCCGGCGTCGGCAACGGCGCCCACCACATGCACGACTACGTGGGCAACAAGACGACGGACGCCTTCTCCACCAACAAGAGCCTGGCCGCCGCCGGGACCACCTGCACCAACGGCGACCAGTCCACCTACTACTGGCCGGTGCTGCGGCTGCGCGACGGCCGGGCCGAACAGGACGCCAAGGCGCCCGGCGGGGGCCAGGACGCCAACGTGGGCACGATCCTCAAGCCGAAGCAGGTGACGACCGAGTTCAAGGGCAGCGCGGCCGCCAAGGTGACGGCCATGCCGCGGTTCCTGCGGATCATCACGGGTGACGCCAAGGCCTTCACCAACGGACCCGCCAACGCCAACGCGTCCTGGAGCTGCACCGGTTTCGAGAACCGCCAGCTCAAGGACAAGTACCCGATCTGTCCCAAGGGCAGTGACGTCGTGCGCACCTTCAGCTTCCAGAGCTGCTGGGACGGCCGCAACACCGACAGCGCCAACCACCGCACGCACGTGGCCTTCGCGGGGAAGGACGGGGCCTGCCCCGCCGGGTTCAAGGCGATCCCGCAGCTGGTGCAGCGGATCGTCTACGGCGTGGCCCCCGGCGCCCGGTTCGCGGTGGACAGCTTCCCGGAGCAGCTCCACAAGCCGGTGACCGACCACGGTGACTTCATCAACGTGATGTCGGACGGGCTGATGGCGAACGCGGTCCGCTGCATCAACGGCGGGCGCGCCTGCCGCTGACCCCCTGTGACCCCCGGCGCGGCGCTCCCCCTCCCACCTCCCCGGCGCCGCCCCGGGCGTGGCACCGGCCCCTCCTCCGCCGTACGGGCGGGGAAGGGGCCGGGGCCTGTGGTGTGTGGGGGGCGGCGCGTTCTGCCGTCGGCTCAGAGGCCGTTGACGCGGGCCATCACGTCCAGGGGGCGGAAGTCGGGGGCGCCGCCGCGGGCCCGGCGGCCCGCCCGCGAGTGCTGGCGCCGCACCTGGGCCATGAGGCGGCGGCTGCGCAGGGCCATCTCCAGCTCGAAGCGGGTGCGGGGGTCCCGCAGTCCGGGGCCGAAGAGCTTCTCCAGCTGCCGCATGCGGTAGCGGACGGTCTGCGGGTGCACGCTCAGCGCCTTGGCCGCCTCGGGTGCGCCGCCGCCTTCGAGCCAGGCGAGGAGGGTCACTTCGAGCCGCTCGCTCTGGCGGGGGGTGAGGTCGTTGAGGGGCCGCAGCCAGCGCGCGGCGAGCGCGTGCGCCAGGGGCTCGTCCTGGAGCAGCAGCAGGGTCGAGAGGTGGTCGTCGACGAAGACGGCCCGCGCGTCCAGCCCGGTGCGGGTGGGGGTGAGGGCGAGCAGGCGCAGCGCCCAGCGCAGCGAGGAGGCGGTGTCGCGCAGCGCGACCGGGTGGCCGACGGCCGCGAACCGGCCGCGCAGCGCGCCCTCCAGGGCGCCGCGGGCGTCCGGGTCGGGGGCCGGGACGATCAGGCAGGGCTGCCCGCCGGCCAGACCCGCGAGGCCGTCCTCCAGGACGGCGGCGAGCTGCTGGGTCTCGCCCGGCGTGGCCGCGGCGACGGCCCGGACGGTGGCCGGAAGGGGCCAGTGCGCCGCCGCGGCCAGTTCGCCGAGCTCCGCGTCGGTCATGGTCATGTCACCCGTGAGCGCGGCGAAGAGTTCCCGCCGTGCACGGTCGGCGGCGATGCCCTGGGCGGGAACGGCGGTCAGGGCGGGCCGCGGTGCGCGCACCGGGGACTCGTCGTCGCGCTGCTTGGGGATCCGGGGGTGGTCCGGGAGCCGCCGGTGGTCCGGGGCGAGGGCGGGATCGCACTCCGGCTCGGCGCCGGGCGCGCGGCCGGCGCCCTCGTGATAACCGAGGACCGTGAGCAGGGCCGCCTCCACCCGCTGTCTGACCGCTTCGTCGCCGAGGTCCTCGACGAGTGCGGAGAACTCCGGGAGCCCGTCGCGCAGTTCCTCCACCATGCCCGCGGCCAGCGCGGGCAGTTCCTTTCGCAGGACCCGGGTCCATTCGCCGCGGGGGCGGGACCAGATGCGGTTGAGAAGTTCGCACATTGTTACCTCGTTCATGCCGGGGTACGGCCTGTCCCGTGGGAGGGTGGCACGCCCCGACGGGGCCCGCCTCCCCCTGTGTAGCGGTGAACCGCGCGTCGGGCCGGTCACATCCGCACCACTGGAAGGGAATCTTCCGGGGATACTCGATGCGATGACGCTGTGGGCACCAGAACTTGTCACGTTTCGATAAATCCTGTGGAGGCGTTGCGAAGCTCCACGATGCTTCTGCACTCCGGCCCCCGCTCCCCGGTCGGCGAGGCACCCATCCGCCGCCCGCTGCCGAGCAGTTCCGACGATCACCCCGGGCGCCGAGCGCGTGACGTGGAGTGCTCGGTCCTGGCGTATGGGAGAACCCGATGCCCCTGTCCCAGATCCGCGCGCCCCGCTCGCACCGAGCCCACCGCACCAGACGCCACGCCGGCGCCGCGGCGGCCGCCGCGGTCGGCCGCCGCGCCCTGCGACGGCCGCCCCTGCTCTCCGCGGGCGGCGGCCCGCACCCCGGCGCCCTGGCCGCCGCGGCCCTCGCCGCCCTGGTCTCCCTGGGCGTGGCCGCCCGGGCGGGCGCCCTGTCCCACCTGTGGGACTTCCTCGACTACGGGGCGGGCGTGCTCTCGCTCGTCTCGCTCACCTCCGCCGTCCTGTGGGGCCTGGCCGCGACGGACCGCACGCTGTTCGCCTCGGGCCACCGGATCGCCGCCCAGGGCGCGCACCGCGGCCTCGCCGTCGCGGGCCTCGGCTTCCTCGCCCTGCACGTCTGGGTCAAGGTGGCCGGGTCGCGGACCACGGCGACCGCGGTCGCCGTCCCCTTCACCGACCCCGACCAGGCCCTCCTCATCGGGCTGGGCACACTGGCCGGTTACCTCTTCGTGGCCGTCGCGGTCTCCGGCGCGGTCCGCAGCGCCTTCGCCACCAAGGGCCGCTCCCTGTGGTGGCGCGCCCTGCACATGGGCGCCTACCCGGCCTGGGGCGCGTCCCTGGTGCACGGGCTCAAGTCGGGCCGCTCCGCCAGTGGTTGGGTGACCGTCTCGTACGCCCTCTGCCTGGTCGGGGTGGCCGGCGTGCTCGCCCTGCGGCTGCGCGGCAGGCTGCGCGCCCGCCCCGCGCAGCCGGTCCGGCCCGCCGCCCCGGCGCCGTCCGCCGCCCGGGTGCCCGGCCCGCGCTCGGCCGCGCCGTCGCGGTCGTTCCTCCACCAGCCCGCGGAACCGGCCGCGGCCCGGCCGGTCACCCGCCCGGGGCGCCAGGCGGACCGGCGCGGCGGCGCGCCGACCGAGGCACCGCTCGTACCGGCCGAGGCGCCGTTCGCACCGGCCGCGGCGGCCGATCCGCTGCTCACCCCGCGGGCGGCGGCCGCGCCGGTGGTGGCCGGCCGGTCGGTGCCGGTGGGGCCGCCCGCCCCGCTGCCGGTCATGCCCTGGCCCGAACCGCAGCCGTACGGCCCCCCGTGGGGCGTCGGCGGGGTCGTGGCCGGTGACCGGCCCGCCGGACCGCTCGACGGAATCCGGGGCCGGCAGTGACGGACGCGCCCCACCCGGCCCTCGGCTGCGTGGGGCAGCCCCGGCTGCTGGCCGGGCTCGACGCCGCCGACCGGCTCGACCGGCGCGGCCACCTCGCCGTGCACGGCAGCATGCCCCGCTACCGGCCCGACGAACTCCTCGCCCTGGCCGAGAACACCGACCTGCGCGGGCGCGGCGGAGCGGGCTTCCCCTTCGCCCGCAAGCTCCGCGCCGTCACCCGCTCCGCCCGCGGCCGCGAGGGCCGCTCCGCCGTCGTCGTCAACGGCACCGAGGGCGAACCGAGTTGCCTCAAGGACGCCGCGCTGTGGCTGCACGTCCCGCACCTCGTCCTCGACGGCGCCCTGCTGGCCGCCGCCGCCCTGGGCACCGAGGACGTGGTCGTCGGCGTGACCCGCGAGGACGTCGAGCGCTCGGCGCGCGCCGCCGTCGCCGAACGCGGCCCCGCCGGCCGGCGCGTCCGCGTCACCCGGCTCCCCGAACGGTTCGTCACGGGGGAGAGCACCGCCCTCATCGCCGGACTCGACGGCGGCAAGGCGCTGCCGTCCGGTCAGAAGGTGCGCACCAGCGAACGCGGGCTGGGTGGAGCGCCGACCCTGCTCTCCAACACCGAGACGTACGCCCAACTCGCGGTCGCCGCCCGGCTGGGCGCCCTGGACTACCGGGCGGTCGGACTGCCCGCGGAACCGGGGACCACCCTGCTGACGGTCGCCGGATCCACCGTGGTGGAGGTGCCCATGGGCACCTCGCTGGCGTACGTTCTCGGGCTGTGCGGCGCGGCGCCCGGCCAGGGCGTGCTGGTCGGCGGCTACCACGGGCGCTGGCTCACCCCGGGCGCGGCGCTGGCCGCCGTGCTCTCCCGCGAGTCCCTCGCCGCCTTCGACGCGGTGCTCGGGGCGGGAGCCGTACTGCCGCTGCCCGAGGACACCTGCCCCGCCGGGGAAGTGGCCCGGGTGGTGCGCTGGATGGCCGAGGAGTCCGCCGGGCAGTGCGGTCCGTGCGTGCGCGGACTGCCCTCGCTGGCCGGGGCCGTCGCCGACCTCGTGAACGGGGGCGGCCGGGCCGCCCTCGAAGCGGTGGAGGCACGGATGCGCGGGGTGCGCGGCCGCGGCGCGTGCAGCCACCCCGACGGCACCTCGTCCTTCGTGGCCTCCGCGCTCGCCGTCTTCCCCGACGAGTTCCGCGACCACGCGGTCGGCAGCGGCTGCGGACGCCGCGTCCTGGGCGCCCTGCCGCTGCCCGCCGACGCGAACCCCGAACGGCTCGTCGTGGACTGGACCCTGTGCAAGGGCCACGGCCTGTGCGTGGACCTGCTGCCCGACGTCGTGCGGCTCGACGGCGACGGCTATCCGGCTCAGGGGGTCATGGAGGTCCCCGCGCCGCTGCGCCCGAAGGCCCTGCGGGCGGTCCGGCGTTGTCCGGCGCTCGCTCTGCGTATTCAGGAGTAGGCCGGAGCAGTTCACCGTTTGGCGCGATCTGACAAATTCCGGGAGATCCGAAGGGAACGGGGTCCGCGGGCCCTATGAATGGAACACGGCGTGAAAAGCGCCGGTCGTCATCCGAATCCTGGAAATCTTGGGAGCAGTCGTGAACAACAAGCGTCGTGGGGTAATGCTCGGATCGGTGGCCGCCGTGGTGCTGCTGGCGGCCGGATGCGGAAGTGACACCGAGAATTTCCGCACCGCGAATGCGGCGCAGCCGGCCGGAAGCAAATCCCCGGGCGGCGGCAGTGGAAACGGTGACGGATACGGCGCCGGGTACGGCTCGGGTTCCGGCTCCGGTTCCGGCTACGGAGCGGACGCCGCGGCGGACCCCGCGGCCGGCTCCGGCTCCGCGGCCGGCGCCGGGGCGAAGGGCGCGCCGGCCGGGCAGCTGGCCGTACGCGCCGTCCCGGCGGTGGGCAACGTGGTCACCGACAGCGCCGGGGCCACCCTCTACCGGTTCGACAAGGACACCGCCCAGCCGCCCAAGTCCGCCTGCGACGGCAGCTGCGCCACGACCTGGCCCGCGGTTCCGGCGGATGACGCCACGGCCTCGGCGGGCATCGACACGAACCTCCTGGGCGCGGTCGTCCGCCCGGACGGCACCCGCCAGCTGACCCTGGCGGGCTGGCCCGTGTACCGGTACGCGCAGGACAGCCGGCCGGGCGAGGCGAAGGGCGAGGGGGTCGGCGGAACCTGGCACGCGCTGGCGGCCGACGGAAAGAAGGCCGTCGACCAGAAGCCGGCGGCGCCGAAACCGGCGGAAGGCATGTCCATGGGACAGATGGGTGCGGAACTATCCGTCATGAACGACGCGAAACTCGGAAACATTCTCATGGACGGCCAGGGCCGCACCCTTTACCGGTTCAACAACGACAGTGCCTGGCCGATGAAATTCGGTTGCCTCGGGGCGTGCCTCGACACCTGGAAGCCCGCCGCGGCCGTGGACAAGAAGAAGGTGAACGGAATTGCCGCCGCATTGGTGGGCTCGGTGAAGCGCCCCGACGGCACGATGCAGCTGACGATCGACTGCTGGCCCGTCTACACCTTCACCGGTGACACCGCGCCCGGCCAGACCAACGGCCACAACAAGCAGGGGCTCTGGTTCGCGGTGACCGACGCGGGCAAGAAGGCCCCGGCGGCGGGCTGAGCCGTGCCGCGACCGCCGACATCACCGCTCCGGCCGGAGCTGCCGGAGCTGGCGCACCCGCCGGAGCCACCGCGGCCGCCGCACCCGCCGCGCCCGCAGCCACCGCCACGGCCGCGCCCCCTGCGGCCGCCGCCCGCGCCCGGGCCCGCGGCCCGCCGCCTCCTGCCGGCGACGGCCGGGCTCGGCCTCTCCCTCGCCCTGCTGTGCGCCGCCTGCGGTGCACCCGCCGGGCAGCCGTCGGCGCGGCGCGCCCCCGCCGCCCCCGCCGTCGCTTCCCCCGCCCCCTTCCCGCCCGGTTCGCCCACGCTCCAGGACCTCGCCGCCGCCCTCGGCTGCACGGCCGAGGTCACGGTGGAGGCGGACGAGCTGCGCGAGGGCGCCTGCGGCTCGGGCCCGGGGGCCTACCGCATCGCCACCTTCGCCGCCGACGCGGGCCGGGCGGCCTGGCTCGCCGAGTCGCGGGCGTACGGCGGCGCCTACCTGGTCGGCGCCCGCTGGGTCGTCACCGCCGCCTCACCCGAAGCGCTGGCCCCCGCCCGCGCCCGCCTCGGCGGAACCATCGAGTCCGGGAGCGCCCACACGGGCCCCCACACCGGCCCCCCGGAGGCTCCCGCCGCGCCGCCCCCCGCCCCGGCGCCCTCCGGATCCGCGGCCTCCCCGACCCCGGCGCACCCCTCGCACGCCGGGCACGCGTAAGGACGTACCCGCTCCCGCCGGGCCCGGCCCGCCGGAGGAGGCCTACGCGCCCGGCACGCCCGGGACGGCCTCCTCCGGCGCCACCGGCCCCGGCGGGGTGCCGTCCCCGAAGGGGCGGCCGCCGAGCCGGTCCCGGTCGTGCGGTGCGAGCCAGCCCGACAGGTCGGGGCCGGCGGGGACGATGCCGGCCGGGTTGATGTCCTTGTGCACCAGGTGGTAGTGGCGCTTGATGTGGTCGAAGTCGACGGTGTCGCCGAAGCCGGGCGTCTGGAAGAGGTCGCGCGCGTACGCCCACAGGACCGGCATCTCGGACAGCTTCTGCCGGTTGCACTTGAAGTGGCCGTGGTAGACCGGGTCGAAGCGCACCAGGGTCGTGAACAGCCGGACGTCCGCCTCGGTGAGCGTGTCGCCGACCAGGTAGCGGGAGCGCGCGAGGCGTTCGGTGAGCTGGTCGAGGCGGGCGAACAGGCGCGCGTACGCCGCTTCGTACGCCTCTTGCGACCCGGCGAAACCGGCCCGGTAGACGCCGTTGTTCACGTCCCCGTAGACCGCCTCGTTCACGGCGTCGATCTCCGGCCGCAGCTCCGCCGGGTAGAGCGCGGGCGCCCCTTCGCGGTGGTGCTCCGTCCACTCCAGGGAGAGGTCGACCGTCATCTGCGGGAAGTCGTTGGTGATCACCTTGCCGGTGGGCACGTCCACGATCGCAGGCACCGTGACGCCGCGGTCGTACTCGGGGTCGCGTGCGAGGTAGGCCTCCTGGAGCCGCTCGATGCCCAGCACGGGGTCCCGGCCACCGGGGTCCAGGTCGAAGCGCCAGCTGCGCTCGTCGTGGGTCGGGCCCGCCACGGCCATCGGCAGGGCCCGCTCCAGTCCGAGCAGGCGCCGGACGATGACCGCTCGCCCGGCCCACGGACAGGCCCGGCTGACCACCAGCCGGTAGCGGCCCGGCTCGACGGGGAAGCCGTCGCCCGTCGCGGGTGATCCGGGTGGTCAGGTAGCGGTCGTCCCGCGCGAACGCTCCGCCGGGGTTCACGTAGCTCACGGGCCTCCTCCGTCCGTTCACGGCTCGGCGACAGGGGACGCCGGGCCCCTGCCCGGGAACGGCCCGTTCACACGCGCCCGGCCGCCGCCGGCCGCTGCTGGACCCGGCGGGAATGGGGTCCGCCGGCCCGGGTAGGCGCCCTCCTGCTCGCGGTGAGCGGCAGCACGCTCTGGAGAGGAGCCGACGCGATGACGCGACGTACCCCGGCGGCAGCGGACCCCGGCGCGACCGTCGAACAGGAGCCAGGACCGGGTGGTCCGGAAGAACCCGGCGGGACGCGCATCGTGGTCGTCGGCGCCACCGGGAACGTCGGGACCAGTGTCGTGGCCGCCCTCGCGGCCGACGGCGCGGTGGGGGCCGTGACGGGCCTGGCCCGCAGGGTGCCCGACTGGCGGCCCGCGAAGACGCGCTGGCACGCGGTGGACATCGAACCGGGCGGCCCCGACCTCGAACCGCTCTTCGCCGGGGCGGACGCGGTGATCCACCTCGCCTGGAAGTTCCAGCCCACCCACCACCCCGCCGAGACCTGGCGCACCAACGTCCTGGGGAGCATCCGCGTCTTCGACGCGGTCGCGCGGGCGGGCGTCCCCGTCCTCGTGCACGCCTCGTCCGTGGGCGCCTACTCGCCCGGCCCCAAAGACCGGGCCGTGGACGAGTCCTGGCCCACGCACGGCTGGCCGCAGGCCGCCTACACGCGCGAGAAGGCCTACCTCGAACGCGTCCTGGACGCCTACGAGCAGCGGCACCCGGACATCCGCGTGGTCCGGATGCGCCCCGGCTTCCTCTTCAAACGGCAGTCCGCCTCCGAGCAGCGCCGGATCTTCGCGGGACGGCTGCTCCCCGGCCGCCTGGTCCGCCCCCGGCTGCTGCCCGCCGTCCCCGACCTGCCGGGCCTGCGCTTCCAGGCCCTGCACACGGACGACGCGGCCGCCGCCTACCGCGCGGCCGTCACCCTGCCCGTGCGGGGGGCGTTCAACCTGGCGGCCGACCCGCCCGTGGACGCCGACGTGCTGGCCCGCCTCTTCGACGCGCGGAAGCTGTCGATGCCCGCGGGCCCCGTCAGGGCGGCCCTCGCCGCCGCCTGGCGGCTGCACCTCGTACCGGCCTCACCGGACCTGTTCGACGCGGTCCTGCGGCTGCCGCTGATGGACGCCGCCCGGGCGCGCGAGGAGCTGTCCTGGGAACCCGCGCACACCTCGGTGGAGGCCATCGAGGAGTTCCTCGCGGGCCTGCGGGCCGGGGCGGGCATGGACACCGCCCCGCTGGCCGCCGACCGGGCCGGGGCCGCGTCGTGAACGAGCCCGCCCGCGAGCCCGCCCACCCCTCCCGTCGGCCGGATCCGGCCGCCTACCGCAGGGCCGCCGACTACGTGGCCGCGGCCCTCGTCTTCCTCCGGGACAACGTCCTGCTGCGGGACCCGCTGCGCCCGGAGCACCTCAAGCCCCGGCTGCTCGGCCACTGGGGCACCTGCCCCGGCATCACCCGGGTCTACGCCGCCCTGAACACCCTGGTCAGGGAGCGCGGCGCGGACGTCCTCCTGGTCACCGGGCCCGGCCACGGCGCGCCCGCCCTGCACGCCAACCTGTGGCTGGAGGGCACCCACGAGGACTACGACCCGGCCCTGGCCAGGACCGCCGGGGGGCTGCGGGAACTTGCGCGCCGCTACTGCGCCCCCGACGGCTTTCCCAGCCACCTCTCCCCGGCGGTGCCGGGCACCCTGCACGAGGGCGGCGAACTCGGCTACGCCCTGGCGACGGCCTTCGGCGCGGCCCTGGACGCGCCGGACCGGATCGTCGCCTGCATCGTCGGCGACGGCGAGGCGGAGACGGGGCCCACCGCCGCCGCCTGGCACTCGACGAAGTACCTGGACCCGGTGTCCGGGGGAGCGGTCCTGCCGGTCCTGCACCTGAACGGCTTCAAGATCTCCTCGCCGACCGTCTTCGCGACGATGTCCGACGACGAACTGACCGCGCTCTTCCGGGGTTACGGCTGGGACCCGCGGATCGTGGACGTCACCGGCGACCCGCCCGGCGACCCGCTCGCGAAGGCCCTGCTCGATGCCCACACGGCGATCCGCTCCCTCCAGCTCCGCGCGCGCTCGGGGGACAAGCCGGTCCGGCCCGCGTGGCCGGTGATCGTACTGCGCAGCCTCAAGGGGCAGGGCGCCCCGGCCGAGGTCGGGGGCCTGGCCGTCGAGGGCACCTTCCGCGCCCACCAGGTGCCCCTGCCCGATGTCCACGACGACCCGGAGCAGCTGCGGGCGCTCGAAGCGTGGCTGCGCGGCTACCGCCCACAAGAACTCTTCGACGCGGCGGGACGGCCCGTACCCGAGGTGCTCGCCGTCGTACCGGACGGGGCCGCCCGCATCGGTGCGCAGCCCGCCGCCAACGGGGGAGTCCTGCGCCGCCCGCTCGCCCTGCCGCCGATCGGCCCGCACGCCGTCGACGCCGGCAAGGGGCCGGGCACGGCCACCGCGAGCCCCACCCGGGTGCTCGGCGGCTGGCTCGCCGAGCTGATGCCCGCCACCGCCGGGGACAGCGACTTCCGCATCGTCTCCCCGGACGAGCTGGCCTCGAACAAGCTGGACACCGTCCTCGCCTCCAGCGGGCGGGCGTACGTCTGGCCGGTGGAGGAGTACTCCGAGGACCTGAGCCGCGACGGCCGGGTGATGGAGATGCTGTCCGAGCACACCTGCCAGGGCTGGCTCCAGGGCTACCTGCTCACCGGACGGCACGGGCTCTTCCCGACCTACGAGGCCTTCGCCGCCGTCGTCGACAGCATGGCCAACCAGCACGCGAAGTGGCTGAAGGCGGCCCGGGAAGTGCCCTGGCGCGCGCCGGTGAGCAGCCTCACGTACCTCCTCAGCAGCGAGGGCTGGCGCCAGGAGCACAACGGGTACAGCCACCAAGGCCCCGGTTTCCTCAGCAACCTGCTGAACCGGAACAGCGCCGTCACCGGCGTCTACCTGCCGCCCGACGCCAACACCCTCCTGGTCACCATGGAGCGGCTCCTGGACGAGACGGACAAGGTCAACGCCGTCGTCGCGGGCAAACACGAGGCCGCGCAGTGGCTCGACCTCGACGCCGCCCGCGCCCACTGCCGCGCGGGCGCGGCCGCCTGGCCCTGGGCCGGTACGGACGGGGGCCGCCCACCCGAGGCCGTCCTCGCCTGCGCCGGAGGGATCCCGACCGTCGAATCGCTCGCCGCCGCCGACCTGCTGCGGCGCGACGCGCCCGAAGCCCGGATCCGGTTCGTCAACGTCGTGGACCTCTGCGCACTGGCCCCGCCGAACAGGCACCCGCACGGCATGGCCGACGACCGGTTCCGCGCCCTGTTCGGCGAGGAGACCCCCGTCGTCTTCGACTTCCACGGCTACCCCTCGGCGGTGCACCAGCTGCTCCACGGACGCCCGCGCCCCGACCGGTTCCACGTCCGCGGCTACGTCGAGGAGGGCACCACCACGACCCCCTACGACCTGCTGGTGCGCAACGGAACCTCCCGCCACGACCTCGCCGCCGCCGTCCTGCGGCACCTGCCGGTCGACGACCCGGCCCGGCGCGACCGGTACCGGGACCTCGCGGCGGGGTACCTGCGCGAGCGCGACGCGCTGTGCGCGGAACTGCGCCGCACCGGGGTGGACCCGGCCGCGGTCACCGAGTGGACGTGGTCCGGATGAGGCCGCGGATCGGCGGCGCCGGGAGTGTTTCGCTCGTGCGTGGGGGGTACCCGCTTCCCATGACGACCGTGGAGACGCCGCACGCACCCCCGGGGCAGGCCCCGCCGCCCGGACTGAGCCCGCCCGCTCCCGCCGCGGGCCCGCTGCCCAAGGACCACACCCAGGCCATTCTGGAGACCACCAAACTGGTGGCCGCGCTTCTGAAGCGGTCCGGGCTGCCCTTCGCGCTCGCCGGGAGCGTGGCCGCCTTCGCGCACGGCCTGCCCGCCCGCTTCCAGCACGACACCGACTTCTGCGTCCGGCCCGAGGACGCGGAGGCGGCGGTCAAGGCCCTGGAAGCAGGCGGCATCGAGATGCGCCGCGCCCCGGAGGACTGGCTGGTCAAGGGGCGCTCGGGCGGCGAGGAGATCGACCTGATCTTCGAACTGGCCCGCCGCCCGGTGAGCACCGAACTGCTGGAGCGCGCCCACCTCAAGGCGGTGGATTCGGTGTGGATGCCCGTCCTCGCCCCCACCGACCTCATGGACAGCCGCCTCGCCGCGCTCTGCGAGCACTACTGCGACTTCGGTGACCTCCTGCCCATGGCCCGCATGCTGCGGGAGCAGATCGACTGGCACCGGCTGGACCGGGCGTACCGGGCGGAGCCGCTGCCGGACGCTTTCCTGCACCTCCTGGAGAGGCTCCGGGTCATCGGCGACCGGGAGCCCGCTCCGGACACCGCCACCGAGGAGAGGTCATGACCGGCCGCGAGCAGACGGAGTACCGCATCGGGCGCCTGTACGACCGGCTGGCCCGCGAGGACCTCGCGGAACTGGGCGTGCGCGTCGAGGTCCACGGGGCGGGCGCCATGGTCCGGGGCAGCGTCACCAGCCCCGAGTGCCGGGCCGAGGTGCTGCGCATCGCCGCGGAGGAACTCGCCGGAGTGGAGTGGCGCGAGGACGTCACCGTCTGCCGGCCGGTACCGCCCGACCACTCCGAGGAGCTGTGGTGATCCGGGTCGCCGCGGTCGGGGACATCCACCTCGGCCCCGGCAGCAACGGGACCCTGCGGCCCGCCTTCGACACCCTGGGCGAGCGGGCGGACCTCCTGCTGCTGGCCGGGGACCTGACGCGGCACGGCACCGTCGAGGAGGCGCGGGTGGTCGCCGCCGAGGTCACGGGGCTGGACGTGCCGGTGGTGGCGGTGCTCGGCAACCACGACTACCAGAGCGACCAGGAGAAGGCCGTGACGGCGGAGCTGGCCGCCGCGGGCGTGCACGTCCTGGAGGGCACCGGGGTCACCCTGGACATCGACGGGACCAGGGTCGGCGTCGCCGGGACCAAGGGCTTCTGCGGCGGCTTCGCCGGACGCAGCGGCAGCGAGTTCGGCGAACCGGAGATGAAGGCCTTCATCCGCTACACCCGCGACTGCGCGGAAGGCCTGGAACGGGCCCTGTGCGCGCTGGAGGAGGACGGCAGCGAACTGCGCATCGCCCTCACCCACTTCGCACCCGTGCCGGACACCCTCGCCGGCGAACCGCTGGAGATCTACCCCTTCCTCGGGAGCTACCTCCTCGCCGAGGCGATGGACGGGGCGGGGGCCGACCTCGCCGTCCACGGGCACGCGCACGCGGGCACCGAGCACGGGATGACGGCGGGCGGGATCCGGGTGCGGAACGTGGCGATGCCCGTCATCGGCAACGCCTTCGCCGTCTACCACCTGCGCAGTCCCCGGGAGGCGGCCGCCGGCCCCTGACCGGGCGGCGGTGCGCCGGGGCCCTCCGCGTGCGCGGTGAGCAGGCGGCGGCGTTCCCGCGGGTCCAGTCCGCCCCACACCCCGGCCGGTTCGCCCCTGCGCAAGGCGTGCCGCAGGCACTGCGGCTGCACCGGACACAGCGCGCACACCTCCTTCGCGGCGGCGACGGCGGAGGGGGAAGCGGCCGGCGCGTCGAGGCGCGCGCGGAAGAACGGGCGCGCGCCGAGGCGACGGCACTCGGCCCGCTCCCGCCACGGCCCCTGGCCTCCACCGGCTTCCGGCGGACGAGACACGTGCCCCACCCCGGGCTCCCTTCGCCACGTCGCGTACGTCCCCGTACTCGCCCTCGTCTGGCCCGTCGCGCCCTCTTGAAACGCCCACCCCCGCCCGGTGAATGAGTCGCGGAGCCGGGGGCAGGCGCGCGGGAGGCGGCGGACGCGCTCCGCCGCGAGCACGCGAACGGAAAAAGGCAGGACGGCGGGTCGTCCCGGGGCTGCACACGCCCTGGGTCCGGACCCCCCTTCGGTCACCTGCGGTCCCCGGTAGGACGACGCAGACGGAGAGAAGGGTGCGCATCGTGAGTACGGCTGAACGACAGTCCCGCCCCGCGGACGACTCGGTGGGCGTGCTGGTCTCGCGGGCATCGGAACAGATTTCCACCCTCGTGCGCGAGGAGATGAGGCTCGCCCGCACGGAACTGGGACAGAAGGGCAGACAGTTCGGGAAGGGCGGCGGCCTGCTCGGAGGCGCGGGCCTGCTCGGTGTCCTCTCGGCGCAGGCGGTGACGGCGGCCGCGATCGCGGCCCTGGCCCTGGTGCTGCCGGTGTGGGCTTCGGCCCTGATCCTCGCCGCGCTGCTCGCGGCACTCGCCGCCGTACTGGCGGGCGTGGGCAAGAAGCGGATCACGCGGGCCGGCCCGCCCGTACCCGAGCGGACCATCGACAGCGTCAAGGCCGACGTGGCCGAGATCAAGGAGAGGACACACCGATGACCGAGCAGTCGCAGAGCGACGAGGCCACCGCCGCGGAGCTGCGCCACCAGATCGAGCACACCCGCGAGGAACTGGGCCGCACCGTCGAGGCGCTCGCCCACAAGGCCGATGTGAAGGCGCAGGCCAAGGAGAAGACGGCGCAGGTCAAGGAGAAGACGGCCGAGGCCAAGGGGAAGGCGGTGGCCGTGAAGGACCAGGCCGTGGAGAAGGCCGCGGTGGTCGCCGGCCAGCTCCGGGAGAGCGCGGAGCACGCGGCGCGGCGGGTGAAGGAGAAGACCCCCGACCCGGTCCTCGACACGGCCGGTCAGGCGGTGGCCGCGGCGCGCACCAACCGCACCCCGCTGCTGGCCCTCGGCGGCGCCGTGCTCGTGTTCCTGCTCGTGCGCCGCGCGCGGGGGCGCAAGTGAAGGCGTCCAAGGTCGCGTACAAGCCGGTCGGGTTCGCCCTCGGCGCGCTCAGCGGCATGCTGGCCGGGATGGCCTTCAAGCAGGTCTGGAAGCTGGTCGAGGGGGAGGGGGACGCCCCCGACGCCACCGACGAGGACCGCTCCTGGAAGGAGATCCTCATCGCCGCCGGCCTCCAGGGCGCGATCTTCGCCGTCGTGAAGGCCGCCGTCGACCGCTCCGGAGCCGTGGCCACCCGCCGCCTGACGGGCACCTGGCCGGGCTGAGATCCGCTGTACCGCACGCTGTACCGCACATCGGCGCTGGTCCCCCCGCTGCGGGGGGACCGGCGCCGGTTGCGTGCCGCGGGGCGGCAGTCCCGGGCATGCCGCGGGCCCGGGAATCCCCGGGCCCGCGGTCCTTCACCTGGTTCGTTGCACGACGGTCACTCCATGCGGCGGCGGTCCTCGTCGGTCCAGGCGCGCGTGTCGCGCGGTTCGACGTACGGTTCCTCCCCCTTGGCCAGCCCGCCGGAGATCGCCCGCTGACGGGCCATCTCCGCGTCGAACTCCAGCCCGAGCAGGATGGCGAGATTGCTGAGCCACAGCCACACCAGGAAGACGATGACACCGGCGACGGCGCCGTAGGTCTTGTTGTAGGAGGCGAAGTTCGCGACGTAGAACGCGAATCCGGCCGAGGCCGCCATCCAGATCAGCAGGGCGAGGAAGCTGCCGGGGGTCACCCACTTGAAGCCGCGGCCCTTGGCGTTCGGCGCGCCCCAGTACAGGAGCGCGATCATCACCGTCACCAGGAGCACGAGCACAGGCCACTTCGCGATCGACCACACCGTCAGCGCGCTCTCGCCGACGCCCAGCAGGTCGCCCGCCTGACGGGCCAGGGCCCCGGTGAAGACGACGATGAGCGCGCTCGCGCAGGCCAGCACCATCAGCGTGACCGTGAGCGCAAGGCGGAGCGGGAGGACCTTCCAGACCGGGCGGCCCTCGGGCACGTCGTAGACTGCGTTGGACGCGCGGATGAACGCGGCGGTGTAGCCGGAGGCGGACCAGAGCGCCACGACCAGACCGATGACCGCCACGACCGAGCCGACCCCGCTGCGGCCCTGTACCTGCCCGACCGCGTCGCCCATCACGTCCCCGGCGGCCCCGGGAGCCACGCGGCGCAGCGCGTCCAGCACTTCCCGGGTCGCCGACTCACCGGTCATGCCCAGTACGGACACGAGCACCAAGAGGGCGGGGAAGAGCGCCAGCACCCCGTAATAGGTCAGGGCCGCCGCGCGGTCGGACAGCTCGTCCCGGGAGAACTCCCGCACCGTGCCCCGCAGTACGGCCCACCAGGACCGCCGCGGCAGCTCGGTCGGCCGATCGGGACCGCGCTCCTCGGCCGCCTCAATCCGGTCGCCGATCCGCTCGCGGGAGTCACCCGGCTCGGCGGTCCGATGGTCGGAGCCGGTCGGCTCGCCGGGCGGGCCGACCGTCCGGTTGTCCGGAGCCCCCGGTGGCGCAGCCGCGTGCCCGCCCGGCCCCGGGTTCTCCTGCTCACCCTCACGGTGTGGTTTCGCGATGCGTGTCATACCCCGCGGATTTCCAGTTCTGCGGAACTCATGTCACCGCGGGCGCCACCGGGCCTGGGGTCAGGCCGCCGCCGTGTCCGCCTGGTCCGCCGAGCCGACGGCCGAGCGGCGTTCCTTCTCCGAGAGGCCGCCCCAGACGCCGTAGGGCTCCGCCACGCGCAGGGCGTGCTCCAGGCAGCGGGCGCGCACCGGGCAGGCCGCGCACACCGCCTTGGCCGCCTCCTCGCGCTCGGCACGCTCCTGGCCGCGTTCGCCCTCGGGGTGGAAGAACACCTCCGAGCCGACACCGCGGCACGCGGCGTCCATCTGCCATATCCAGTGGTGTTCCGCCCGCCCGGGCAGATGCGACACCTTCGCCATTCCCATCGTTCTCCTACCACCGGCCGTCGTGGCGCGTACTGCTACTGCGCGAGTCCGTACGCTCGTCTGGCCGCTGCGGCCCGTCTGAAACGTGTCGTCCGGGGGTGTGGCCTCGTAAGACGGCGGATCGTGGGTAGGCGCGCGTCATGATTGCTACCGAACATCTCGCGGCCGAAGGCCAAAGCTCCCTCTTCCTCGTCCTCGCCGGTGTGGTCGTGGTCGTCCTGCTGATCGGCGCCTTCTGGTACGGCGCCCGGCGCAACGCCCGGCGCGCGGCCCCGGCCCGGCCGACCGAGCAGAATCCCGTGGCCCAGCAGCGCGAGGACTCCTGGCAGACCCCGGACGGCGCCCGGGGCGACGGCCGGGGCGACGGCCGGGAGGGGCCGCGCGCGTGACGTCCGGCGGACGGACGGCCGACGGGCCGCCCGGAATTCCGTCTGATCCTCCGAAGATCATCGGAGGCGGGATGAGGCGCCCCGCCGGGGGCATGCGCTGCGTGTCGTCCAGGAAAGCCGCCCGTGGGCGCGGGCCGCGCCCCGATCCAGGAGGTACGAGGTGACCCGTACGAGTACGGCACTGACGAGGGGCGCGCTGCCCCCCGCCCTGATCGCCCCGCCGGGCGTCTACAAGCCCCAGGCGGACACGCGGCTGCTCGCCGAAGCCCTCGCGCAGGAGGACCTCGGGCCCGGCACGGACGTGCTGGAGATCGGTACGGGTACCGGCGCGCTCGCCCTCACCGCCGCCGCGCGCGGCGCCCGGGTCACGGCCGTGGACGTCTCCTGGACGGCCGTGACCACGGCCCGGCTGAACGCCTTGCGTCACCGGCTGCCCCTGCGCGTCGTGCACGGCGACTTCGAGGCCCGCACCGCGGGCCGCCGCTACGACGTCGTGGTGACGAACCCGCCCTACGTCCCCGCTCCGGCGGAGCGGCTTCCCGAGCGCGGCCCGGAGCGGGCCTGGGACGCCGGTCCCGACGGGCGCGGGGTGATCGACCGGATCTGCGCCGGCGCCCCGGCGATGCTGCGGCCCGGCGGCGTCCTGCTCATGGTGCACTCCGCCATGTCCGGGGCCGAGGAGACCCTGGACCGGCTGGCCCGGAGCGGGCTGGACGGGGAGATCGCGGCGCGGGCCTCCGTACCGTGGGGCCCGGTCCTGCGGTCGCGGCGCGCGTGGCTGGAACGGCGCGGCCTGGCGGCCGCGGCCGAGGAATGGGAAGAGCTGGTGGTCATCCGTGCCCGGAACCTCTGACACCGCCGCCGGCCCCGACACCGCCGCCTCCGGCACCTCGGGGGCACCCGCCCGCCGGGTGTCCGTGGACCGGGAGGGACCGGTCCTGATCGAGGGCCCGGTCGAGATCGTCCTGGACGACGGAAGCGTCGCCCGGTCCGACCGGTTCCAGGTCGCGGTGTGCACGTGCCGACGCAGCCGCACCTACCCCTGGTGTGACACCAGCCACCGCCGCCGCGAACGGCCGGCCGCGCCGCCGGAGGAGCGGAACACCCCGCAGCGCCGGCAGCACCATCAAGAGCGGCCCCCGGAAAGGACCCAGGAGAGGAACCCGTGATGCCACCCCACGGCCAGGCCCCGAGCCCGACCACGAGCCCGCGTACGCCGACGGCGGCCGGTCCGACCGCGACGGCGACCGCCACCGCGCGCCCCGCCGCCGGCCCCCGCCTCCCCGAGGCCCGGGGCGAGCTGTCGCGCGCCGTGACGCGGGCCCTGCGCTCGGGCAGCCCGGTGGCCTACACGCCGGGCGCCGTGCTCCAGGCCGACCCCTGGGGGGAGGACCTCCAGCTCGCGCTGTACCTCCTGTACGAACTGCACTACCGCGGCTTCGACGGGGTGGACGACGAGCTCGAATGGGATCCCGACCTGCTGCGCTTGCGCCGGGACGCCGAAGCCCGCTTCCTGCACGCCCTGCGGTCGGACCTGGCCGACGGCCCGCGCTCCGTCGAGGAGGCCTTCGCCCCGCTGCTGGTCGAGCCGGTCGACCTCTCCGGCAGCCTCAGCCACCGCCTCGAAACGGAGGGTGAGCTCTGGCAGTTGCGCGAATACGCCGCCTTGCGCTCCCTCTACCACCTCAAGGAGGCCGACCCGCACGCCTGGGTGATCCCCCGGCTCACCGGCCGGGCCAAGGCCGCGATGGTCGCCATCGAGTACGACGAGTTCGGCGCCGGCCGCGCCGACCGCGTGCACGCGCGGCTCTTCGCGGACCTCATGACCGATCTCGGCCTGGACCCGGCGTACGGCCGCTACCTGGACCTGGCCCCGGCGCCGCTGCTCGCGACCGTCAACCTGATGTCCCTCTTCGGGCTGCACCGGGCCCTGCGCGGCGCCCTCGTCGGCCACTTCGCGTCCGTCGAGGTCACCTCGTCGCCCGGATCCCGGCGGCTCGCGCACGCCATGCGCCGCTGCGGCGCCGGGCCCGCCGCCGAGCACTTCTACGCCGAGCACGTCGAGGCCGACGCCGTCCACGAGCAGGTCGTACGCCACGAGGTCATCGGCGGTCTGCTCGCCGACGAGCCGGAGCTGGAGGCGGACGTGGCCTTCGGCTGCGCGGCGACCGGCCTGCTGGAGGACCGGCTCGCGGACCACCTGCGCGGGGCCTGGGACCAGGGCCGCAGCGCGCTGCGGGGGCCCCTGCCGGAGGCCTGAGGGGCCGCGCGACCGGAGCCCGGGGGCCGCGCGACCGGAGCCCGGGGGCTGAGGGCTCGCACGGTCCGAGGCCTGAGGCCCCCGCGGCCGGCCCTACATCGGGTCCATGGTCGCGCTGCCCGGGCCGTTCTCCTGCTCGCTCTTCTCCCGGATGTGCAGGGCCTTGTCCGTGAGCCGCCGGCGCTCCGCCGGGTCCGCCGCGCGCTGCGCCGCCTGCTCCAGCTGCTCGGCCTTGTCCCGCATCTGCCGGGCCTGTTCGCTCGGCTGGTTCTGGTCGCTCATGACCGCTCCTCGGTTCGGGGGAGTCCGTTCCCCCCAAGCCAAACAGGACCGGAGTGGGCCCGCCACCGTGGACGGCCGGAGGGGTCTCTTTTCAGCCACGAAGATCCGCCGACTTCGCGCGGCGCTGGATCTCGTCGTGGAGCAGCCGCCCGAGGAGGGCGCCGCCGAAGACGACGACACCGACGCCCACCAGCCAGGACTGCACCACGAGGACCGTGCCGAAGGGGCCGTAGGTGACCGCGCCGGAGGCGATGAGCGGCGAGAAGACGAGCCGGGAGAAGACCCGCAGGCCCAGGAGCCCCAGCATGGTGGCCACCGACCCGGGGAACAGGGCGGACCAGGAGACCCTCCCGGCGAGCAGCAGCCGCTGTGACCACCAGAAGAAGAGGACGCCGATGACGACCGTGACGAAGCCGCGGGCGGGCGAGTTCCGCCAGGGCGGAGAGAAGGCCGACAGGTAGAGGGCGCCAACCAGCACGGCGAGCCACAGCACGTGCCGCCACCGGGCCCACCAGCGGGCGGGCGGCAGGTCCCACACCCGCTCGTAACCGCTCTGCAGAGTGGTCGCGAAGGACAGGCCGAAGACGGTGAGCACAGCGAGGCCGAAGGCCGTCGTGGTCCGCCAGGCCTGCTCGGGCAGCGCGAAGAGCCGTCCGATCTCCCGCCGTGCGGGCGGCGACACCCCGAGCCCGTCCCCGAGCCACTGCGCGAACCCCTGCCCGCCACCGGCGTCCGCGGCGGAGACCACGACCAGCAGCGGCACCAACGTCAGGAACCCGAGCGCGGCGAATCCCAGCGAGCGCTGCCACAGCTTCACCGACCGCACCCGCCCCCAGCGCCGCCCGGCCCGCACCCGGCGCACCGCACTGCCGACCCGCCCGAGGGGCGACGGACTCCCGGACCCGGACCGCTCGGCCCCGGTCATCTCCGCAGCGCACCTTCGGGCGGGTGGTACAAGATCGCCGCGACGGACATGGCCACTCCCAGTGCTGCTCCCCCCACGCTAGCCCCGGCCCGGGTCAACCGACGGTTCCGCGCCCCGTCAGGCTCGACTCAGCCACGTCCATCCACCGCGTGCAGGCGCGCAAACTCGCCGGCCAGCATGCCCATCACGACGAGGTCGTGGTGTCGGCCGCCGGAGAACACGTGATCGCGGAGGCGCCCCTCTTCGACGAAGCCGAGCCGCCGGTGAAGTGCCAGGGATGCCTCGTTGTGGGCGAAGATCCGCGCCCCGCACTTGTGGTAGCGCCGCTCGGCGAACATGAAGCGCAGCAACATCACCACGGCTTCCGCTGCGTACCCCTTGCGCCGGTGGCCGGCGCCCATCGTGACGCCGTACTCGAACCACCCCGCACGCGGTTCGGCGTGGTGCGAGCCGACCGTGCCGACGATCTCCCCGGTTCCGACGGCTTCGACGGCCAGCCGGAAACAGTCGCCGTCGGACGGGGCGACCGCCTGCTCCTTCGCCCAGGCACGAAACCCCTCGGCGGACCGGGGCGGGCGCAGCACGTCCCCCAACCCCTCCTCCTCGACGGCGAAGCGCATGAACGCCTCCCAGTCGCCGGGCTCGATCCCACGCAGCCGCACCCGCTCGCCGGTCCAGAACGATGTCATCCCTCATTCGATCACGCGGCGGCGTGCGGTGCACGGCCCCACCGCATCCGATCTGAGGCGCTCAACGTCGTTATCTACAGGCTGACTTGGTGCTGCGCGGCGGCCGACTGCGTAACACCCGGTCGGCAACAGACCCCTCCGGTCCATGGTTCTACGACATGCCGCCCCCGCTCGGCCGAGGGGTGGCGGATTGCGCGTCGCACAAATGGCTCTGGAATTCGATGACATCACGTTCCGGTACGGCAGGCGAACACCGGTGTTCAGCGGGTTATCGCTGACTGTCGCCGCGCCCGCGACGGTCCTCTTGGGACCGAACGGAGCGGGCAAGTCCACCCTGCTGGGCCTCGCCGCCTCCCAACTGACCCCAACGGCCGGGGCGCTCGGGTTCAACCGGTTGCGCCCTGGCGGGCGCAAACAGGCCGCGTACCGCAAAAGCGTCGCGTGGATACCCCAGCAGATCACGTCCGTCCCGGGCTTGACCGTGCGGGAGCAGGTCGCGTACGCGGGCTGGCTCAAGGGAATGAGCCGGGGCGCGGCCTGGGAGGCATCGGCTACTGCGATTGAGCGGGTCGGCCTCGGGAAGCTGGCGGACACCAAGAGTCACCGGGTCAGCGGCGGACAGCTGCGCCGGACCGGCATCGCGGGCGCCCTGTGCCACCGCAGCGAGCTGATCCTGATGGACGAGCCGACCGCCGGACTGGACCCGCAACAGCGGCAGATGTTCCGCCACCTCGTCGAAGAACTGTCCCCGACGGTCCAGGTGCTCGTCTCGACACACCAGACGGAAGACCTCGCAGCGCTCTACGCCGAGGTGATCGTCCTGGATCAGGGCACGGTGCGTTTCCAAGGAAGCCCCGCCGCCTTCCAGGCGCTCGCCCCGGATGCCACCGGGGACCGGGAGCGGGCGGAGAGCGCCTACACGCGGCTCGTCGGGCAGGAGATCTGAGCGATGCCGACCCGCACACTGCTCCGTTCGTCCTCCGCCACCGTCATGGCCGTCCTCCTTGCCGCGTTCATTGGTCTGCTGTTGAACGACACACTGACCAGCTTCGTGACCCGCGGGTACGGTCCCTCGGCGCTCGGGAAAGCCTCCACGGTGCTGCCGTTCGCCGCTGCCGTGTGCGCCGGCAGCGCCGCGTGGGAAGCGGCTCGGCTCAGGCGCGGACGGATCCTGGACCAGGCCCCCGTCCGTGGCCCGGTCGCGATCGCCCTTCCCGTCCTCGTTCCCGTGTGGATGATGGGCGTCGTCGGCCTCGGTATCGCTCTGGCCATCTCCGCCACGGCCGCCGGCGCCGTGCCCCCGTTCTCACACCTGGGCATGGCGGCCGCCCTGGGACTGCTCCTCGCCGCCACCACCCTGGCCGGTTACGTACTGGGCTCACTCCTGCCCGGCATCGCCGCCGCCCCGATCGCCCTCCTCGCGGGCTTCTCGTTCACCGCGTTTCCGGCCTCCTGGGCAGCGGCCTGGCCGCGCCAACTCGTCGCGGGCGGCTTCGGCAGCTGCTGCTCCATCGGCAGCGTCATCGACCCGACGGCCATCTGGGCCGCGGTCCTGTTCGC
Organism: Streptomyces sp. NPDC006529; assembly: GCF_040611795.1. Classification (NCBI taxonomy): domain Bacteria; kingdom Bacillati; phylum Actinomycetota; class Actinomycetes; order Kitasatosporales; family Streptomycetaceae; genus Streptomyces; species Streptomyces sp. NPDC006529. The sequence continues at coordinate 51,094 of NZ_JBEXPB010000038.1, forward strand.
CGGCGGCGTGTGCGCTGCCGCCCTGACCCTCATGCACCGCCGGTCGGCCCGTCACGCAGCACTCGCACTCGTCCTTCTTACCGCGGGTGCCGGGGGCGCTGTCGCCCTGGCCAAGCCGCTCGGCTACGTACCCGTCAGCGCCCGCGACGCCTCCGACCTGGTCTGCGACGCCGAGGCCCGCCCGCACATCTGCCTGTGGCCGGAAGTCGCCGACGATGCCGCGATCATCCAGCAGACCCGCACGTACGCCACGCGCCTCACCGAGGCCGGTCTGCCGGTACCCGCCACCCTGACCCAGAACCGCACAGCCGCACCCGCCGCCGACACCGCCGTCTTCGGCATCAACGAGAACCCCACCCCCGAGGATGTCGCCGCCAACCTGGCCGGTACCGCTCTCCCGCCACTCCCGGCCTGTGCGAGGGCCACCGGCACGTTCGCCGCCTACCCGGCACGCGCCCCGCTGATGGCCTGGGTCATCGCCATCGCCACCCACACTCCGCCGAACCCCGGGCGCACGAACCCCCGGGAAACGGCCCTCGTCCGCAGCGTCCTCGACCAGCCCCGCCAGACGCAGCTGGCCTGGTACGAAGTGAACCGCCAAGCCCTGAGCACCTGCGACCAGCCCCCGCGCCTGGACATCCCCGGGGCTGCCCGGTGATCTGGTGGCTCCGCTCCCGCTCCGTCACCGTCCTCACCGCCTGCACCCTGCTGACAGCCCTCGCCGGTCTCGTCATCGGCAACATCGAACTTCCGGTCCCCGTACTGACGGGCCAAGCGGGCCACTTCGTTCTGGCACAGCTGGTCACGGTATTGCCCGCCGTCATGTGGCTCAGCGGTACAGGCCGCGCCGGATCACCGGTGGAGGCCACCGCGGTGCGGCCCGTTCACCGCTGGGACACCGCCCTCGCCGCAGCCCTGACCGCAGTGGTCCTCGCGATCTCCGCAGCCGCGCACCTCGCGGGCAACTCCGCCGGCTCCGGCATCGCCGCCTCGGTCGGCCGCAACACCGCCGTCTACTTCGGCATCGCGCTCATCCTCAACCCCCTCGTGGGCCACCGCGTCGCCGCGCCTCTGACGGCTGCCTTCCCATTGCTCTGCGCGGCCGCCGGCCGGCGCACCACAGGCGGCGCCGAACCGTGGGCACTGGTCCTCCACGAACCCCACTCCGTCCCGGCCCTCGCCGCCACCGGCGCCGCCCTGGCCCTCGGCTGCAGCCTCAGCGCACTCCGCCCACCCGGAACGGTCCTCCCGCCACGCCTGACCCCCTGGCGGTAGCAATCCCTCGTCCGTGCTATGCGCAACAGTTCGCGGTGGCCCGCGTGCGTCGAGGGCGCTGTTGGTCAGGCCGGATGCGCTTCCTCCCACGCGTGGAGGACGCCCGCGGGAAGTCGGCCGCGGAGGGGGACCTCGTATTCGTTGGCCTTGGCCCAGGCCCGGATGGTGTCCGTGTCCACGGGGTCCCTGACCGGGGTCTGCGGGAGTGCGTACGGGCGGGCGGCTGATGGGGTGAAGGCGGGCGGGGTGTCGAGGAGGTCCTCGGGGAATTGGGGGACGGTGGTTTTCCCGCTCAGGACGGCGGCGAGGAAGGCGGTGAGGTTGCCGTCGTAGGTGAACCAGCGTCTTGCGCGGGCCTCCTTGACGGCGATGCGCCACTGGTCGGGCGCGGCCTGCGGTCCGGTGATCCAGAAGAGGTACTCGCCGTTGTCGGTGACTCCGATGGCGCACAGGAACCGCGGCTCGTAGGGCACATGGTGCGTGCCGCCGTCGTGGTCCTGCTGGAGTTGCGCGCGGACCGTGGCGGGCACGGGTCCGGTGAGGCTGACCCACTCGGTGACCCCGTGCGGGTGGAAGACGCTGAGGTAGTCGGCGTAGCGGCCGGGGCCGTAGGTGGAGGCGAGCGTCTTGTAGTCCGGGGGGAGCCGCATGTCCAGTGCCGCTTCGACGGCGGCCCAGTCGACGGGGCGTGGCGCGGTGGCGGGCGGGGGGCAGATGCGGGTGAGTGCGGTCAGGTCGGAGTCGGTCACTGGAGTCCTCTGCCGAGACGGCGGGCCGGGGCTGCGATGTCAGAGATCGATTGTCGGTGCCCCCCGTTTGGAACGGCTTTCCGCGGCCAGGAGACCCATGGTTCCGACCGGAGTGGCGGACCGACATCCCGCCGCCCCCATTCCTTCCGGCCCACGACAGAACAGACGAGCCCCCATGCCTTCCCGTTCCGCCGGCACCGGTGTGCAGCAGCCGCTCCGCAAGGTGCTCACCACGCGCCTGCTGTACTTCTTCATCCTCGGAGACGTCCTCGGCGCGGGCGTGTACGTACTGATCGGCGAGGTCGCCGCGAAGTCCGGGGGCGCCGTGTGGGTCCCCCTCACGGTGGCCCTCCTCCTGGCGCTCCTGACGGCCGCTTCGTACGCGGAGCTCGCCACGAAGTACCCGCGGGCCGGCGGAGCCTCGTACTACGCCACCCGGGCCTATGGCCCCGCCGTGGGGTTCTTCGCCGGGTACTGCATGCTGGCGGCCGGCATCGTCTCCGTCGCGGCGCTCGCCCGCGGATTTGCCGGGGAGTACCTGACCGCCCTCGTCTCGCTGCCCGTGGTCCTCGTCACCGTCGTCTTCCTCGCCCTCCTGGCGCTTCTGAACGCGCGCGGCATCCGCGAGTCCACCCGGGTGAACACCTTGGCCACCCTGGTCGAGACGGGTGGGCTGCTCCTCGTGGTGGGACTCGGCGCATGGGTCGTCGTACGGGGCGACGGCGATGTCGGCAGGCTGACGCAGCTCGGGACGGACTCCGCATCACCCGTGGCTGCGGTGATGGCGGGAGCGGTGCTCGCCTACTACTCGTTCGTGGGGTTCGAGACATCGGTGAACGTGGCCGAGGAGACCCTAGACCCGGCCCGTTCCTACCCGCGGGCCCTGTTCGGGGCGCTCGCCACCGCGGGCTTGATGTACGCCGCCGTCGGCGCGGCGGCTTCCGCGGCCGTGCCGACGGGCACCCTGGCGGCTTCCGACGGGCCCCTGCTGGAAGTCGTCCGTGCCGCCGGGGCCGTGCCGCCGAAGCTGTTCGCCTTCATCGCGCTGGTCGCGGTGGCCAACGGAGCACTGCTCACCGGAATCATGAGTTCCCGCCTGGCGTACGGGATGGCCGGGGAAGGCCTCCTCCCGGCCTTCCTCACGCGCGTGCACCCGGTCCGGCGTACTCCGTGGACAGCGATCGCCGCGACCACGGCCGTGTCCGCGCTGCTCGCGGCCACCGGGGAGATCGACGTCCTCGCGGGCACCCTCGTCCTGCTCCTCCTCGCCGTCTTCCTCACCGTGAACACCGCCGTCCTCGTCCTGCGACGCGAGAGCTCCGCCGCCTCCCCCCACTTCCGGGCCCCCACGGCCGTGCCCGTACTCGGAGCGCTGTCGTGCCTCGCCCTGGCGACGCAGATCGAGTCGAGGGTCTGGGTGCGGGGCCTGGTCCTGATGGGTGTCGGAGCGGCCCTCGGCGTTCTGGTCCTGTGGCAGCGCCGCCGCCGGGTCCCGGCGGCGGACGGAGTACCCCTCCCGGACGGCCACTGACCTGCTGCCGCGGCCGTCGGAGCGCTGTCGCCCCGCGCGTGCGGGAGCGTGACTCCGGCGCTTCTGCCACGCTCGCACTGTGGGCTCGTGGCAGTGGGTCGCGGGGCGCACCGCAGGTGGAATGCAAGGGAGAAGACCTGTGCAGACGTTCCTTCCGCTTCCGTCGTTCGACGCCTCGGCGGCCGTGCTGGACGGACGAAGGCTCGGCAAGCAGCGGGTCGAGGCCGTGCAGGTGCTGCGCGGTCTGGTCGTCCCGGGTTACGGATGGCGCAGGCACCCGGCGGTGCGGATGTGGGCGGGTTACGAGGAGGCACTCGTCCGGTACGGGCTGCAGATCTGCGGGGCCTGGACCGCCGAGGGACGCGCCGACACCTGCGCCGTCACCCTGGTCGAGGACTTCGGAGCCTGGCGGCCGGGGGGCGCCCCCCGCACACAGGAGCAGTTGGCCGCCGACGGGGACCTGCCGCCGTGGCTGGGCGCGCCGGACTTCCACCGGAGCCATCAGTCCGCGCTGGTGCGCAAGGATCCGGCCTTCTACCGGGAGCGCTTCCCGGGCGTGCCGGACGACCTGCCCTACGTATGGCCCCGGTCCGACCGGGATGCGGACGCCCTGCCCTGAACGGTCAGGCCGACCCCGGGTCAGGGCAGCGGTGTGCCGCCGGTGGCGTTGACGATCTCCCCGGTGATGTAGCTCGCCCGGGGCGATGCCAGGAACACGTAGGCCGGCGCCATCTCGGCGGGCTGGGCGGGGCGGCCCAGGGGTGACTGCGCGCCGAACTTCGTCGCGTCGGGCATCGTGGCGGGGATCAGCGGTGTCCACACGGGCCCGGGTGCGACCGCGTTGACGCGGATGCCGCGCTCGGCGAGCATCTGGGCCAGTCCGTGGGTGAAGGAGATGATCGCCGACTTCGTCATCGCGTAGTCGAGGAGGTGCGGGCTCGGCTGGTAGCCCTGCACGGAGGTGGTGTTGACGATCGAGCCGCCACGCGGCATGTGTTCCAGGGCCTTGCGGGTCAGCCAGAACATCCCGTACAGGTTGGTCTTCATCACCCGGTCGAACTGCTCCGTGGTGATCGCCTCGATGCCGTCCGGCTGGGACATCTGGTAGGCGGCGTTGTTGACGAGCAGGTCGATGCGCCCGAGTTCCTGCACGGCCCGGTCGATCAGGGCCGCGCACTGCTCCTCGTCGCGGATGTCGCATGCGACCGGTACGGCCTTGCGGCCCGCCGCGCGGATCAGGCGCGCCGTCTCGGCCGCCTCCTGCGCCTCTTCGGGGAGGTGGGTGAAGACGACGTCCGCGCCTTCGCGGGCGAACGCCAGGCAGACGGCCCTGCCGATGCCGGAATCGCCGCCGGTGACGACCGCCGCCCGGTCGAGCAGTACGTCGTGACCCTCGTAGGAATCCTCGCCGTGATCGGGTTGCGGATCCATCCGCTCCGTGGAGCCGGGGTGGTCCTGCTCCTGCTCGGGAAAGGGAGGACGCGGGTGCAGTGTCACCGGGTCGGGGAGGCGGGGCTCTTCCTGAGGCATGGGATCTCCGTCGGGCCCCGGGGAGGGGCGGGTCGAGGGTGTCACGTCATGGTGGATCACCTCGCTTCTGCACATGTCTCGCGCTCGCAAACGTGCGCAGCGCGTCGCGACCCCCGGAGGAGCGACCCCGCTGGCCCCGGCCCCCCCCAAGAGCGACCGCTTAAGCGACGCTCGCGTGGGCAGGCGCCTCGCATGTCGACCGCCCGTTCGGGCCGGCCGGACCCTCGTCGGCCGAAGGGCACAGGAGTGTAGGAATGACGTGCATGACCAGGTGCTCCACGACGAGCGACGCCCTACGGGGGCGGCAGCCCCGAGGTGCCGTGAAGGCGGGAGGTGCCCCGTGTGCGGGTTGAGCGGGGAGGTGCGTTTCGACGGCCGGCGACCGGACCTCGCCGCGGTCGAACGCATGACCGACGCCTTGGAGTCGCGGGGACCGGACGGCCGAGGGACGTGGTCGCAGGGCGCGGTGGCGCTCGGGCACCGGCGATTGAAGATCATCGATCTTTCCGAGTGGGGCTCCCAGCCCATGACCGACGCGCAGCTGGGGCTCACCGCGGTCTTCAACGGGTGCATCTACAACCATCGTGAGCTGCGGGAGCGCCTGGAAGGGCTCGGCCACCGCTTCTTCTCCCGCTCCGACACCGAGGTGATCGTCAAGGCGTACGCCGAGTGGGGCCCCGAGTGCGTCGAGTCCCTCATCGGCATGTTCGCCTTCGCCGTCGTCGAGCACCACACCGGCCGGGTCGTGCTCGGGCGTGACCGGCTGGGCATCAAGCCCCTGTACGTCACCCAGGACGCCGACCGGTTGCGCTTCGCCTCCACCCTGCCCGCCCTGCTGGCGGGCGGAGGCGTCGACACGTCCCTCGACCCGGTGGCGCTGCACCACTACCTGAGCTGGCACGGCACGGTCCCGGCGCCCCGCACCGTCCTGAACGGTGTGCGCAAGCTCCCGCCGGCCACCGTCCGCGTCGTCGAGCGGGACGGTACCCAGAGCGACCACTGCTACTGGCAGCCGTCGTACACCCGGCACTCGGAGCTCGGCGAGGACCCGGCGCTCTGGCAGGAAGCGGTGCACGACGCGCTGCGCACGGCGGTGCGGCGGCGCACGGTCGCGGACGTCCCCGTGGGCGTGCTCCTGTCGGGCGGCCTGGACTCCAGCCTGATCGTGGCGCTGCTCGCCGAGGCGGGGCAGGAGGGCGTCGCGACCTTCGCGATGGGCTTCGAGGCGGAGAACGGGGAGGACGGCGACGAGTTCCGCTATTCGGACCTGATCGCGCGACGGTTCTCCACCGACCACCACCAGCTCATGATCCCGTCCGACCGGCTGCCGTCCGCGCTGGAAGCGGCCATCGGGGCCATGAGCGAGCCGATGGTCAGCCACGACGCCGTGGCGTTCCACATGCTGTCGGAACAGGTCTCCAAGGAGGTCAAGGTCGTGCTCTGCGGCCAGGGCGCGGACGAGGTGTTCGCCGGCTACCACTGGTACCCGCAGATCGCCCCGGCCTCCCGGCCGGATGCCGAGAGGGCGTACGCGGACGCGTACTTCGACCGGACGCACGCCGAACTCACCGCCATGCTCCGTCCCGGCTTCACCGCCGACCACGACGCCTCGGCGGAGTTCGTCCGGACGCACATGGCCGCACCGGGGGCCACGACCGCCCTCGACGCGACCCTGCGCATGGACGTCCACGCGCTCATGCCCGACGACCCCGTCAAACGGGTCGACAACATGACGATGGCCTGGGGCCTGGAGGCGAGGGTGCCCTTCCTGGACCACGAACTCGTCGAACTGGCCGCGGCCTGCCCTCCGCAGCTCAAACTCGCGCAGGGCGGCAAGGCCGTGCTCAAGGACATCGGACGCACCATCCTGCCCCGTGAAGTCGTCGACCGGCCGAAGGGCTACTTCCCGGTCCCCGCGGTCCGGCACATGGCCGAACCAGTGCTCGCTCGCGTACGCCACGCCCTCACCGCCCCGGAAGCACGCCGTCGCGGCATCTTCGACCAGCGCCTGGTCCACGAGCTGCTCGAAGCACCGAACCGCCGTCGCACCAAACGCGGGGCGAACACCCTGTGGCAGGTGGCGTCCCTGGAAATCTGGCTGCAGACGCACGGAATCACGTGAGCGGCCGGCCCGAAGCCGGAGGGTTCCCGGCGCGAGAGCCGCTGCCCGGACCGGCGCCGGCTCCGGCGCCGGTCCGGCTGCCCGGCCATCCCGGCGTCGACCCACCGACCCTCCTGACGGCCCACGGATGCTGGTACCCGTCGGCCGACCCGACGGGCGAGCACGTGGCGTTCATCTGCGACCGGGCCGGGGTCCCCCAACTGTGGAGCGGGCCCGCCCGGGGGACGGAGGTGCACGTGCTGGACGGCGATCCCGACCCGGTGACAGAGGTCTCCTGGTCGCCGGACGGCCGCTGGATCGCCTACACCTCGGCGCCGGGGGGCGGGGAGCACACCCGGGTCCTGGTGGTGCGCCCGGACGGGACCGGACGTCAGGTCATCGCGGGCGCGGAGCCCGGGAGTTCGGCCCACCTCGGGTGCTGGACGCGGGACGGAACCGCCCTCGCCGTCACGGTCGCCCAGCCCTCCCCGGTGCGCTCGGAGCACGCCGGGCCGGGGCACCTGCCGCCGGAAGCGGAGGGTACGCCGACGACCGGCGCGAGGACTCTGGGCGCGCAGGCGTCCGAGGGCGACGGCCTCGCCCTCGGCCCGGCCCCCGGCCCCGCCCTCGGCCCGGCCCAGGGCGGCGGGCTGGCGGCGTACGTGGTCGACCCGGACGCGGCGAGCGCACCGGTCCTGCTGTTCAGCGAGGAGGGAGCCGCCTCCCTGCGGGTGTGCGACATGAGTGCGGACGGCCGCTTCGCGCTCGTCCGCCGGGGCCCGCGCGGCCGGCGGGAGGCCCTCGTGCTCGACACCGCTGCGGGCCGCACCACCTTCGCGCTGCACGTCGCCGACGGCGATCCCTGGATCGGCCGGTTCTCCGCCGACGCGCGGACGCTCTGGCTGCGCAGCGACGCGGAACGGGAGTTCGCGGCCCTGCTGAGGGTGCGTCTGGACGAGGAGGGCAGGTCCTTGGGCCTGTCCGTCGCCGCCGAGCGGAAGGGTTGCGCCCTCGATCTGCTGAGCGTGCCCGACCACGGCCGATGGGCCGTGCTCGCCTGGAACCTGCACGGCGCCACCGAGCTGGAGGCCGTCGGGCTCACCGTCAACGGTACGGACGGCGACGTCGGACCGCGCCACCATCCCGTCCTGCCCCACGAGGTGGTGACCCGGATCGCGCCCGTGGAACGCGGCGGGCTGTTCGCCGCCCTCTCGGGATCCCGGCGCAAACCCGGCATCTGGGAGCTGGACGAGGCGCTCGTCCCCGCGCGCACCGGCTGGTCGGCGCGGGACGAGGACGCGGTCCCGCCGGGGCGGCCTCCCGTACGCCCGGTGCCCCTGCGCTGCGAGGCCCGGGACGGGCTCGTGCTCGGCGGCTGGTACTACCGGGCGCCGGAGCAGGACCCGGGCCGGCCGGCCCCCTGCGTCATCCATCTCCACGGCGGACCGGAGGAACAGGAACGGCCGGTGTTCGATCCGCTCTACCACGAACTCCTCGGCCGGGGCCTGGACGTGTTCGCCCCCGACGTCCGCGGTTCGTCCGGCTGGGGCCGGTCCTTCGTGGACGCCGACCTCGGCGCCGGCCGGTTCGCGGCGATCGACGACGTCGCCGACTGCGCCGCACACGTGGTCTCGCTCGGGTACGCCGACCCCCTGAGGCTCGGGGTGATGGGCCGCTCGTACGGCGGCTACCTCACCATGGCCTCCCTCGTATGGCACCCGGACCTCTTCCGGGCCGGGGTCGCCGTCTGCGGGATGTCGGACTTCGCCACGTTCTTCGCCGGTACGGAGCCGTGGATCGCGCAGTCCGCGGCCGCCAAGTACGGGCATCCCGAAGACGACCGGGAACTCCTGCGCGCCCTTTCCCCGATGAGCCGCATCGACCAGCTGCGCGCCCCCGTGCTGGCCGTCCACGGGGAGCACGACACGAACGTGCCGCCGACGGAGTCGGAGCAGTTCGTCCGCGCGGCCCGCGACCGCGGCGTGCCGGCCCGGCGGCTGACGCTGCGCAACGAGGGCCACGAATTCCTGCGGGCGGACAACCGGCGCCGCTACCGGCGCGCCGCCGCGGACTGGCTGGAGCGGTACCTCCGTCCGGCGCCGTGACGGCCCCCGCCCCGGTGCGCCCGATGCGGCATCGCCGATGTTCCGAATCATCTTTGGCCCGGCGCGTGCCGATGTAGAGTGAGGACCGCCCTTGACCTGCAGAAAGCAGGCAGGGAGCCGTCTTCGAGGGACCCGCCTGGCGGAGTCGGGCCGACGGAGCCACGCGGTCACCGGGCACCGGTCACCGGTCACCTGAGTCCGTGATCGACATCTTTGGCGGGAAGTCGTTGTGGACTCCAGGGTTTTGGCGAAAACGGGACGAGCCGTCGCAACGTCACGTTGCGCCCGAGAGGGGCCGTGTCCCCCGTCGAGCTGCTGGTTCGCATGGGATGTGATCGAAATCGCTTTGGTGGCAACCGAATTCGATGCCATGCTGCTGCCGACAGCGCGCGTCACCCGTCGCACCCTCGAAATCGCCCGCGAACACGGCTGCGTCCGGGTGTGGTTCGGCGCCGCCGCCCCGCTGGCCGCCATGGCACCCGCCCTGCGCCGGGGCGGCATCCGGCGCAGGGCGGCCACCACCCACGGCCACGAGATCTGGTGGGCCCGCCTTCCCGGGAGCCCGCCGACTGATGCGCCGCATCGGTGACCACGTGGACGTGGTCACCTACCTCGGCGAGTACACCCGCCGGCGCATCGCCCCGGCCCTGGGGTCGCGGGCCGAGCTCGTACGTCTGGTGCCAGGCGTCGACGCCGCTGCCTTCCGGCCCGCCTCGGACGAGGCGCGGCTGCGTAAGATGACCCCTGAGGAGCCGGACGCGAGCCTTTCACCCGGCTGGAGCGTCCCGGGTCGCGTCCTCGCGGCCGCTGCCCGGGGCGCCGCACGTACGGACGAGTACGTGATCGGCCAGGGCCGCCCTTACGGTCGCGTGAGAGTCACGGGCAAGTACTCGGGCCCGTTGACCACGATCGAGTCCAGCAGTTTCGGTGCACCATCGAGTTCGATCCGGACCTTTTGGTTGAGCAGTTCGGCGTAGAGCAGCCGAAGCTCGACGCGGGCGAGCATGCTGCCCAGGCAGAAGTGCTCACCGAAACCCAGAGCCAGGTGCCGATTCGGTTTCCGGCTGATGTCGAAGGTGTCGGGGTTCTCGAAGACGGTTTCATCGCGGTTGGCCGACGGGAGCCAGAAGACCACCCGATCACCGACCGCGATGTTCTTCCCGTGGATCTCGACGGGCTTCGTGGCGGTACGCATGATGTGCGTGGCCGTCGACGTCCACCGCAGGATCTCCTCCACCGCCGACGGCAACAGGTCGGGGTTTTCCGACAGCGTCTGCCACTGCTCGGGGTGCTGGATGAGGGTCAGCATGCCGCCGGCGGCCGCGATTCGGGTGTTCTCCGTGCCGCCGACCAGCAGGTTGTCGCAGTTGAGGATGACATCCTCGGCAGTGAGGGGCTCACCTTCCACACGGGCTGTCGCGAGCACACTCACCAGATCATCGGCGGGGTTCGCCGCCTTCTCCGCCTGGAGCGTCTCGAAGTACCCGAGGATCTCCAGATGGGCGAACCTGCGGGTGTGCGGATCGCCGGCCGCAAAGGCTTGGCTCGTCAGTCGGTACAGGTACTCCCAATCCGACTCCGGGACGCCCATCATCTTGCAGATGACGTAAAGCGGAACCCGTGCGGCGATATCCGCCACGAAGTCGCAACTACCGCGTTCCAGCGCCTGCTGGACCACGCGTCCAGTGATGTCCGTCATCTCCGACTCAAGAGCGCGGACCGAGCGGACCGTGAACCATTCGTCGACCAGCCCGCGCAATTGACGGTGCCGGGGCGCGTCGGTCAGCGCCAGAGTACGCCCACCGCCGGGGTCGGCACCGTGCGCCGCGGGGCGCAGCAGAATGCCCTGAGCTGAGCTGAAAGTCTCTGCGTCACGGTATGCGGCGCGTACGTCCTCATATCGGGTCAGGCACCAGAATCCAGGGTTTCCGTCGTCCATCGGCGGGTGCCAGTAAACCGGCTCATTTGCGCGGAGCCAGCGCCACTGAGCGAATGGGTCACCGGTCGAGTAGAGTGCGGGATCCACCAGGTTGATAGGCTCGGCCGACGCATCACGCACAAGAATTCCTTACAGTTTCAGTTGAATTCAGGGATGAGCTTTCACAGTGCCAGTCGTGCGAGTGAGCGTCAAGATTTCGCGCATTGCCTTGCCGACGGGCGAGTAGGCGGGGCGCGGCCTGCTGTCAAGGGGCTCTGCGGCTCTCGACGCCATCCTGACCGCCCTGTTCAACTGTGGCTGGCGCAGCAGTTAAACGCTCGCGCGCCCGTGTCTGCGCGCCACTCGCGCGAAGCGTTGATCGACCTGTACACCTGCGCTCATAGTGGATCGCTCAGGAAGATTCGGCTGTCGCAATGCAGGCGGTGCGGAAGGGCCTCGTCGCACATCAAGTTCATTTGCTCTTGCTAATTTTGTGTTTCAGGGTGCCGGTGCTGCCGGCACCCTGGCCTAGTTTTTGCTGTCGCTGGTTTTCGTGTGTGGAGTGCTGGGCGGTTATGTGGCGTCCCTTGGTGTGGTGGCCCGTGCTGTGCCAGTCGATGTTTTCGGACGATTGGGGTGTGCGGGATGTCTGCTGCTGAGGGCGTTTTCGGGGACATGCTGGCTGGGCAGGTCGGGATTTGGTATGCGCAGGAGCTGGCGCCGGAAAATCCTGTTTATAACGTGGCTGAGCTCGTTGAGATCCGCGGTGAGCTGGATGCGGATCTTTTGGTGGAGGCCATTCGCCGGATGGTGATGGAGGCGGACACGTTTCATCTCCGTTTTCGTGGGGTGGAGGGTGTGCCTGGGGCGTACGTGGACGTCTCGGGTGAGTTGCCGGTGTTTTTTGTTGATGTGAGTGGGGAGGTGGATCCGCGGGGGGCCGCTGAGGAGTGGATGCGGTCGGAGCTGCGTCGTCCGTTGGTCGTGGCTGATCGTCTGTTGTTCGCGTTTGCTGTGTTGAAGCTGGGCGAGGATTCGTTCTTCTGGTATTCGCGTAGTCACCATCTGGTGGCAGACGGTTACAGTGGGTCGCTGGTGGCGGGCCGGGCGGCGGAGATCTACAACGCGTTGCTGGAGGGGCGCTCTGGTGCGGAGGGTGCGCTGGAGTCGGTTTCGGTGCTGCGTGATGCGGATCGGGCGTATCGGAGTTCGGCGGATCTTGAGGGGGACCGGGAGTACTGGTCGGGGACGCTGGCTGGTGTTGAGGTTCGGCCGGCGGCTGGTGGACGTGGGCTGCCGGGCTGGGCGGTGCGTCATGTGGTTGAGGTGGATGCGGATCGTGCGGCGCGGCTGCGGGGTGGTGCGCGGCGGTTGCGGACGAGTCTTGCCGGGTTGGTGATTGCGGCGTCGGCGGTCTACGAGCACCGGGTTTCGGGTGTGTCGGATGTGGTGCTGGGGCTGCCGGTGCTGGCACGTTCGGGTCAGCGGGAGCTGGCTGTCCCGGGGATGACGGCGAATGTGCTGCCGTTGCGGCTGCAGGTTGAGGGGGGTCTGTCGGTTGGCGAGTTGGTACGGCGGACTTCTGGTGCGGTGCGGGGTGGGTTGCGGCATCAGCGGTACCGCTTTGAGGAGATGTTGCGGGATCTGAGGCTGGTTGACGGCGGGGCGTTGTGGGGGCTGGAGGTCAACGTCGTTTCGTTCCAGCAGTCGGTTGCGCTGGGTGATTGTGTGACGGTGCCGCGGAATCTTTCGACGGGACCCGTCGGTGGGCTGCGGGTGAGCGTGTACGACGGTGCAGATGACGGCGGCATCCGTGTGGTGGTCGACGGCAACGGTGACGTGTATGACGCGGCGTCGGTTGAGGTTGTGGCGCAGCGGTTCTTGAGGGTTTTGGAGTGGCTGGCCAGTGCCGGTGTTGAGGAGCTTGTCGGTGGGGTGAGTCTGCTCGATGACGTGGAGCGTCATCGGGTGATTGAGCTGTGGAATGACACGGCTGTTGATGTGGCTCCGTTGACGTTGCCGGAGTTGTTTGAGTCTCGGGTGGCGGA
>NZ_JBEXPB010000039.1:0-63746 GCF_040611795.1 Streptomyces sp. NPDC006529
GCAGCCGCTCCAGCAGGGAGCGGCGTACGGCGTACTCGCCGCCCAGCGGCTGGACGAAGCCGGCCAGCTGCGGCCAGTGCAGGTTCAGCACGACCAGTACCCGGCGATCCGCCCAGCCCACGCCTCGTCGAACAGATCCGCGGCCACCGTCACCGAACCCCGAAGACCCAACGCCACATCCTCGGCCGCGCGTCCGCACAGCCACGCGCCCTCCTGCGCACCGAGGGCCGGCCCACCGGGTCCCAGCAGCCGCCTCGAACCCCACAGCACGTGGTGGCCGGTCATCATGCGCGCCTGCCAGTCCGGCGGGCCCCCGGCGGCTCCCACCGCCCCGGCGGACCCGGCACCCTCCGCGGTGCCCCCCGGCTCGCTCTGGTACTGCGCGTATGCCGACTCCGCGAGCGAGAGGGCGAGTTGGAGCGGGCGGTCGTCGGGGACGGCTCCCGGGCCGCCCAGCGCCGCGGCGGCCGTGGCCCCCTCGACGGTCTCGGCCGCCCGTGACAGCATCAGGGCGACCGCGCGCCGCAGTTCCTCTTGCGCCCCCCGCGGCCAGGCGAGCAGCCCGAACACGACGCCGATCAGGCTGCCGACGACCACGTCCATGATCCTGATCTCGGCCAGCCGCCAGGTGACCGGCGCCAGTTGGGCGAAGACGAAGGCCACGACGAGGGTGAACATGCCCTGCGCCCATCCCACCCCCCGCACCGGCCCCACCCGGAAGGCGACGAGCATGACGAACGGCAGGGACACGGCGTAGACGGTGGTGCGGCCGCCGACCAGCGCCAGCACGGCGGCGGTCACCACCGCGCCGACCAGGGTGCCCAGGAGCGCCCGGCGCACCGTCGCACGGGTCTGGGAGGCCGTGGTCCGGGTCAGGCTGAGGACGGCGAGCATCGCCCAGAATCCGTGCGGCAGCGACTCCAGGCCCGCGATCGTACGGGCCGCCGCGAGCGCGAGGCTGATGCGGACGGCGTTCTGGAAGTACACGGACCGGGGGCCCGCGTGCGCGGCCAGCCGGTGCCACCAGAGGCGGGGCGCGCTCTGCCCGGCGTACCAGAAGCGGCCGGGATCGGTCACGGCGGGCGCCCGCGCCCGGCGGCCCTCCACCGCCAGCCGGGCCGCCGTGGAGAAGGCCATGGCGGCGTCCGCGACCTCCAGCAGGGCCGCCCGGCGCAGGCCCCGGGCCGCGGTCGTGGGCCGCTCGTCCGCGGCCGCCGCCAGGGTGCGCGCCCGTACGCACCGCAGGGCGTCGGCGGCCGCGTCCGGAGCGGCGGGGCCGTCCGCACGGCTCCCGCGCTCCGGGCCCCGCAGCAGGCCCGCGGTCCCGGCAGCGGATACGGCGACCGCGTCCAGCAGCTCCGCTCCCTCGCCCGGCGGCCCGCCCGGGGGAGGAGCGGGGAGGCCCACCAGGCGGCCGAGCAGGGTACGGGCGGCCAGTCCGGCGTGGCCGAGGGCGCGGTCGCGCAGACCCGGCCCGGCGGGCCGTTCGGCCTCGGCCACCCGCAGGGGCCGCAGCGCCTCCCCGGACGCCCGCGCCACCCCCGCCGAGGCACCGGACAGCGGATACGGTCCGCGGGCCAGCTCGGCCGCGCAGCGGGCCGCGGTACCGGCCGCTCCGGCCGCCAGCTCCCGGTAGGTCGGCGCGGCCGGTTCGGGCAGGACGAAGACCTCGGCGAGGACCAGCAGCGCGAGCCCGAAGCTCACCCCCGCGAGCCGCTCGGCCAGCGTGTCCGGCGCGTAGGGCGGGAAGCACGGCAGGATGTAGAGCAGTTGCAACCCGGGAGCCGCCCCCGCCGCGCGCGGCCCGGCCGCCGCCGCGAAGGCCAGGACGAAGCCGATCAGCAGCATGCCGGCCACGGCGCTCCAGGTCCGCACCGCGAGGCAGGTGCCCGCGCTCACCAGCGCCCAGGCCACGGGCACCGTCCTGACCAGGACGGCCGCCCGACGGCGCCCGGTGCCGGGAATGTGCGAGAGGGCGGCCATGGAGACCACCCCGAACAGCGCGTACGTCGCCGCGACGGGCCGGTCCAGCCCGTACAGGCACACGAAGAACCCGGCGCACGCGGCGAGCGTGGTGCGGACCGCGAGCCGGGCCGCCCGGGCCGGGCCCGCGCCGTCCTCACGGTGGACGCCCATGACTCCAGCATCGGACCGTTCCCCGGCTCCCACCACACCGGCCGGGGCGCGCACCGGCCGTGCGCGCCCCGACCGGCCGGTGGCCCGGGCGGTGTCCGCCCGGGCCACCCCGCCGCTCCCCCCGGAGCCGGCGCTCAGCCGTCCCGCGCCGCGCGGGCCCCTGCGCTCACGCCTCGCCGGGAGCGCGCAGCTCGCCCGTGCGCGCCACCCCCGCGTACCAGTGCGCGCTGGACTTGGGCGTGCGCTTGAGGGTGTCGTAATCGACGTGCACGGCGCCGAACCGCTTCGCGTACCCGTACGCCCACTCGAAGTTGTCGAGCAGCGACCAGAGGAAGTAACCGCGCACGTCCACCCCGGAGTCGATCGCCCGGTGCACGGCGTCGAGGTGGGCGTGGACATACGCGGCGCGCTCCGGGTCGTGGACCGTGCCGTCCGGGCCGACCACGTCCTCGTACGCCGCTCCGTTCTCGCTGATGACGAGCGGCAGCCCGGGATACCGGGCGGCGGTCCGGGTCAGCAGGTCGTGGAGCGCGCTCGGATCGACCGGCCACCCCATCGCCGTGCGCTCGCCCGGCGCCCGGTGGAAGGCCACGTCGTCCGCGCCGGGCCAGGGGGAGTGCCCGCTGTCGCCGTGTCCGTCGTCCTGCGGCTTCTCCTCGCCCTGCGCGACGTGCGCGACGACCGTGGGCGTGTAGTAGTTGATAGCGAGCAGGTCCAGCGGCTGGTGGCTCGTGGCCGTGTCGCCGTCCCGGACGAAGGACCAGTCCGTCAGCCGGGCCGTGTCCTCGAACAGGTCGGCCGGGTAGGCGCCCTCCAGCATGGGGCCCAGCCAGATCCGGTTGCCCACGGCGTCGATCCGGCGGACGGCCTCCAGGTCCTCGGCCGAGGGGGTCAGCGGGCGCAGCTCGTGCAGGTTGAGGGAGACCGCGATCCGGCCGCCCCCGGGCACCGCGGCCCGCAGCGCCTGGACGGCCAGGCCGTGACCGAGGTTGAGGTGGTGGGCTGCGCGCAGGGCGTCGACCGGGTCGGTGCGGCCCGGGGCGTGCACCCCGGAGCCGTAGCCGAGGAACGCGCTGCACCAGGGCTCGTTCAGCGTGATCCAGCGTTGCACCCGGTCCCCGAGGGCGTCGCCGACGATGCCCGCGTACTCGGCGAACCGCTCCGCGGTCGCGCGCTCCGGCCAGCCGCCCGCGTCCTCCAGCTCCTGGGGCAGGTCCCAGTGGTAGAGGGTGAGGTTGGGCTCGATCCCGGCGGCGAGCAGCTCGTCGACCAGCCGGCGGTAGAAGTCCAGCCCCCGCTGAACGGCGGGGCCCCGGCCGGTCGGCTGGACCCGCGACCAGGACACCGAGAACCGGTAGGAGTTCAGGCCCAGTTCGGACATCAGGCGGACGTCCTCGCGGAACCGGTGGTAGTGGTCCACCGCCACGTCACCGGTGTGGCCCTCGAAGACCTTGCCGGGGGTGTGGGAGAAGGTGTCCCAGATGGACGGGGTCCGGCCGTCCTCGCGGGCGGCGCCCTCGATCTGGTAGGCGGCGGTGGCCGTGCCCCACAGGAAGTCGGGCGGGAAGGTGCGGGCGGAGGTGAGTGGCCGGGTCTCGGACGCGGTCATGGAGGAGCGCTCCCAACGCAGGGGTGGATGAAGGGGGTGCCGTACGGGGCGGTGCGGGCGGCCGCCGTCAGTTCTTGACGGCGCCGGCGGTGATCCCGCCCACGATGTGCTTGCCGAGCACGGCGAAGACCAGCAGCAGCGGCAGGGTGGAGATGAGGGCGCCGGTCAGGACGACGGCCTGGTCGACGGTGTGGTTGCCCGAACCGAGGCCGGCCAGCGCCACCTGGAGCGTCGGGTTCCCGTCGGGCGTGAGGGCGATGAACGGCCAGAAGAAGTCGTTCCAGGCCTGGACGAAGACGAGCATCCCGAGGACCGCCATCGCGGGCCGGGCCACCGGGAACACGACGTGCCAGATGATGCGCATGCTGTGCGCGCCGTCCACCCGCGCCGCTTCCACCAGCTCCACCGGCAGGGCCTCGATCAGGTACTGGCGCATGAAGAACACGCCGAAGGCGGCGACCAGCGAGGGCAGGACGACGGACTGGAGCTGGTCCACCCAGCCGAGGTCGGTGATGATCTGGTAGAGCGGGATCACGCTCAGCTGCGGCGGGATGGTCATGGTCGCCACCACGAGAGCCAGCATCGCGCTCCGGCCCCTGAAGGGCAGCTTGGCGAAGGCGAAGCCGGCCAGGGTGGAGAACAGGACGGTGGACAGGGCCACGAGCCCCGCCACGACCGTCGTGTTGACCAGCGCCTCGCCCATGTCCACCTGGTTCCAGGCGAAGGTGAGGTTGTCGAAGAGCCGCGGGCCGGGCAGGAGCGGGGCCGGGGCCTCCACCACGCGCTCGCCCGTGTGGGACGCGGCGACGAGGTTCCAGTACAGCGGGAAGAGGGAGATCAGGGCGGCCAGCCCCAGCAGGACGTAGGTCAGCGGTCCCGCGTGGTGCTGGCGGCCCGCCGACGGCCGCAGCCGCCTGGTGCGCGGAGCCGGGACGGTGATCGTGTCGAGTGTGCGGGCCATGAGGTCAGCTCCCCGCCTTCCTGCGCGTGCGGGCGTCGTGTCGCTTGCGGTTCGAGCGGGAGAGCAGCGCCTGGAGGCCGCCGACGAGCAGCAGGAGCAGCAGCATGACCCAGGCGATGGCGGAGGCCTGGCCCAGCGCGCCGGTCACCCAGCCCTTCTCGTACATGAGCAGGCTGAGCGTCTGGAACTGGTTGCCGCTGCCGCCGCTGATGCCGACGCTGCCGCCGAAGAGCATCGGCTCGCCGAAGAGCTGGGTCGCGCCGATGGTGGAGACGATGACGGTGAAGAGGATGGTCGGCCGGATGGACGGGATGGTGACGCTGAGGAACTGGCGCCAGCGCGAGGCACCGTCCAGCGCCGCGGCCTCGTAGAGGTCCTGCGGCACGGCCTGCATCGCCGCCAGGTAGATGAGCGCGTTGTACCCGGTCCAGCGCCAGGTCACGATCGTCGAAATGGCGATCTGCGCGGGCCACTTGGAGGATTCCCAGGCCACCGGATCGATGCCCAGCAGGCCGAGCCCGGTGTTGATCAGGCCGTAGTCGGTGTTGAACAGCTGGGCGAAGACGAGGGTCGCCGCGGCGATCGAGGTGGCGTACGGGGCCAGGATCGCGACGCGGAAGAACCCGCGGCCGCGCAGCTTGTAGTTGAGCAGGTGTGCCAGGCCGAGGGCCATCAGCAGCTGTGGAACGGTGGAGATCACACCGATGGTGAAGGTGTTGGCGAGCGCGTTCCAGAAGAACTCGCTGCCCGCCAGGGAGCTGTAGTTGTCCAGCCCCTTCCACGTCGCGCTGCCGCCGAGTTCGACCCGGTGCAGCGAGAGCCATCCCGTGTAGATCAGCGGGAAGAGGCCGAAGGCGGCGAAGGTGAGGAAGAAGGGGGCGACGAAGAGGTAGGGGACCGCCTTCAGATCGAGGCGGTAGAGCGTGCTGCGCCAGCCGCCCGGGCCGGAGGAACGCTTGCGGGAGCCGGGTGCGGAACCCGGGCCGGAGCCGGGACCGGCGCCGGGGCCCGGGGGTGGTGCGGCCGGCGGCGGGGAGCCGCCACTGGTCGCCCGTACGGAGGTGGCCACGGGGGCGTCCTTCCAGGTCGATGCGTGCGGGTGCTGCGGTGCTGCGGGGGGTGCGGAGTCGCGGTGCTGCGGAGCTGCGGCGCCGACGGGCTGCCGCGGTCGGGTGCCGTGTACGGCGCGGCGGCCGCCGCCACCCGCGGGGAGGCGGCGGTGGCGGCGGGCCGTCGCGCGGTCCCGCTACTTCTCGATCTTGTCGTTGACCAGCTTCTTCACGTTCTCCCAGGCCTTCGCCGGGTCGGTGCCGCGCTGCTCGATGTCCAGGAGGCCGTTGTCCGTGATGAAGGTCTTCACCTGGCCGTCCCACCGGCTGATCGGCGCGGGCGTGACGCCGACCGCGGCCTGCGAGTAGATCCGGCCGAGCGGCGTGTCACCGAAGTACGGCATCTTGGCGTCCTGCACCGCCGGGGAGCTGAGCGTGTCCTTGGAGGACGGGATGTTGCCGTTCACGGCGAACACCTTGGCGTGCTGCGCCGGAGCGGTCAGCCACGCGGCCAGCTCGGCCGCCTCCTTGGCGTGCTTGCCGGACTTCGGAACGGCGAGGAACGAGCCGCCCCAGTTGCCCGGTACGGGCGGCGAGGCGATGTCCCACTTCCCCTGGTTCTCGGGGCCCGCCTGCTCCTTGATGATGCCCGTCATCCAGCTCGGGCAGGCCACGGTGGCGAACTTCGAGTTCTTGAAGGCCGCGTTCCAGGTGCCCTTCTCGTCGAACTGGCGCAGCTTCGCCGTCAGTTCGCCCTTCGACGCCGCGACGGCGGCGTCCCAGGCCTTCTTCACGCCGGGGCTGTTCTCGTAGTCCAGCTCGCCCCTGGCGTTCGCGTACTGCACCGGCTCGCTGGAGACCACCGCGTTGAACAGACCGCTCGCGGAGTCGTGGAAGGAGGTCCCCGCCGGGGCGCTCTTCTTGTACGTCTCGCCGGTCGCGATGAACTTGGCCCAGTCGCCGGCCCAGAGCTTGGCGACCTCGGTGCGGTCGGTCGGCAGTCCGGCCTTGGCGAACAGGTCCTTGTTGTAGCAGATGGCCATGGGGCCGATGTCCGTGCCGAGCCCGATGACCTTGCCGTCGCCCGTCGTGGCCTGCTTGACCTTCCAGTCCAGGAACGCGCCGAGGTTCGCGCCGCCCGTGGTGGCCAGGTCGGTCCACTTGCCGCCCAGGGCGGGACCGGTGGCCTCCGCTATGTAGCCGACCTCCACGGCCTGGATGTCCGCGAGACCGCTGTCGCGGGAGAGGCGCAGCTTGAGCGTGTCCCAGTACTTCTGGGCGTCGGCGACGTTCGACTCTTCGATCTTGATGTTGGGGTGGGACTTCTCGTACTCGGCGTAGAGCTTCGCCCCGGTGGTGTTGTCATAGCCGAAAGAACCGAAGGTCCCGATCCGCAGCGTGATCTTCTCGCCGCCGGCCGCGCTGTCGTCGCCGCTGCCGCCGTCGTCGGCGCAACCGGTGAGCAAGGCCGCACCGGTCACGACGGCGACGGCCGCGGTGATCGCCGTGCGGCGGCCGCGGCCGCGTCTGCTGCTGGAAGTGCGCATTCCACTCTCCTCGTCCAAGGTGGTGCTCGTTGTGCGCCTGGGGGTCGGGCGGGCTGTTCGCGGCTCGGCGAGGGCGCGCCCGGACCCGATGTGAAGGCCGTTGTCGCACCCTTGAATGGGAGCGCTCCCACATCGCTGCCGGAAGGTTGCTGCCTGGCGCGTGCGGGTGTCAAGAGATGAACGCGAATTCATTACAGAGTGGCCCTGGGCGCCCGGCCCTCCGTTGTGTTCGGATGAAGCACCCGTCAGGTAGTGAACGCACGTCGTGACATCACCTGCGTAACGAGGGTAGTGTGGGAGCGCTCCCACAGATTGCGTCGGCGTAACGTGTGCGACGGCGGCGGGGCGGAGTGCGACGGCGCCTGAGGGGAGTTCGAGGATCGTGAGCGGACGGCAGAACGGCAGACCCACCCTGGAAGAGGTCGCGGCCCTGGCCGGCGTCGGCCGGGGCACGGTCTCCCGGGTCATCAACGGCTCGCCGCGCGTGAGCGAGCAGGCCAGGGACGCCGTCGCCCGCGCCATCGCCGAGCTGGGCTACGTACCCAATCAGGCGGCCCGGGCCCTGGCCGGGAGCCGGACCGACGCGGTCGCCCTCGTCATCCCGGAGACCGAGGCGAGGCTCTTCGCGGAACCGTACTTCCTCGACCTGATCCGCGGGGTGAGCGCCGAACTCGGCAAGGCCGACAAGCAGCTGTTCCTCACCCTGGTCCGGACCGAGGCGGAGCGGCAGCGCTTCGAGCACTACCTGGCCGCCCAGCGGGTCGACGGCGTCCTGCTGGCGTCCGTCCACGGGGACGACCCGCTGCCCGACCGGATCAGACAGCTCGGTCTGCCGGTGGTCATGAACGGCCGGCGCTCCGAGGCCGAGCCCGTCGACTACGTGGACTCCGACAACATCGGCGCGGGCCGCGCGGCCGTCGCCCACCTCGTGGGGCGGGGGAGAGGGCGGATCGCGACCATCAGCGGCCCGCTCGACATGTACGTGGCCCGCGCGCGCCTCGGCGGCTACCGCGCGGGGCTCACCGAGGCGGGCATCGCGCCCGACGAGTCGCTCGTGGCGACCGGGGACTTCACCGAGGAGGGCGGCCGGGTGGCGATGCGCGAGCTGCTGGAGCGCGCCCCGGACCTGGACGCGGTCTTCGCCGCCTCCGACGTGATGGCCGCCGGCGCGCGCGGTGTGCTGCGCGAGGCCGGGCGGAAGGTGCCCGAGGACGTCGCGCTCGTCGGGGTCGACGATTCGGCCGTGGCCCGGCTGATGGATCCGCCGCTGACGAGCGTGCGCCAGCCGATCGAGGAGATGGGCCGCACGATGACCCGGCTGCTGCTCGCGCAGATCGGGGAGGCCCCCGGCGCCGGGAGCGGCTCCGGGGCCGGGGAGGGGCCGCGGGTCCTCCCGACGGAACTGATCGTGCGGGACTCCTCCTGATCCCGTCCTGACCCGGGTCCTGATCCCGGTCCTGACCCCGGCGGCCCGAGCGGGACGGCGGCCCCTCAAGGGACCGCGGCCCCGCCCGGGACGCGGCTCGGAGCCGTACGCAGCCGGGCGGCTCCGTACGGCTCCGGGTGCTTCACCCGCGCCGGGTCAGAGCGCCGGGTAGGCGTTCTTCACGAGTTCCTGGAACTGGGCGGAGAACCACTGCCCGGCGAGCGGGGCGTTCGGGAGGGCTCCCGACATGCTGTTCCCGTTGCGCACGTTGCCCGTGTAGGTGGGGTCGCACATGCGGTCGAAGCCCTTGCCCTCGTTGTTGGGGATCTCCTTGCTCGCCCCGTCGGACTCGCCCGGCGGCTTCATCCACACGTAGGCGTCGATGCCGGCCGCCGGGGCCGCCTTGGGCCGCTCGCCGAGTCCGGCGCCCGACTGGTTGCACCAGTTGCCGAGGTGGATGCGCCGGTCGTAGCGGCCGCCGTTGACGTAGGTGTCCACGCTGGTGAGCGCGCCGGGTCCGGTCGGCCGGGCCGCGCCGCCCCAGCCGTTGCGGGAGGTGTCGATCAGCATGCCGATGTTGGTGTCGAATCCCAGGGAGACCAGCTTGGACCGCATGGCCTGCGCGTAGGACAGTTCGTCCGTGTAGCGGTTCCAGTCGACCCACTTCGACTGGCGCACGGAGGTGCCGTTGACGGAGTCGTCGATCGTGAAGTGGTCCTCCTTCAAGGCGCTGTAGTTGGCGGTGTTCACGATGAAGCCGTGCACGTTGGCGAGCGTGGAGCCCTCGGCGGTGGCCGCCTGCTTGAACATCTCCGCGGAGGCGCCCATGTTGTCGTCCCAGCCGAGCCAGCCGTGGTGGCCGGCGTCGACGTAGTTGTAGACGTTGGGGATCGCGCCGAGCTTCTTCAGCGCGTAGCCGACGCCCTTGATGTAGTTGCCGTTGGCCTTCATGACGTCGCAGTTGGGCGTGACGGTGGGACGGCCGGAGACGTTGGTGACCAGGTTCGGCAGCGAGTCGATTTCGACGGTGGTGACGATCCGCAGTCCGGCGTACTTGGAGTCGGCGAGGATCGTGGCGAGCGGGTCGATGTACTGGGTCTTGTACTTGTCGATCTCGGTGGGGCCCAGTTCGCCGTTGGAGGCGAGCGCGGAGCAGTCACGGCCGGGCAGGTTGTAGACGACCAGCTGGACGACGAGTTCGCCGCTGCCCTTCTGCTTCAGGGCCGCGTCCAGGTGGTCGCGCAGGCCCATGCGGCCGGGCGCGCTCTGCAGGGAGGCGATGCGGTCGAGCCAGATGCCGGTGGGCTGGTTGGCGACCTTGGCGCCGCCCGGCTCGGCCGCCGCGTTGGCGGACCACTCGGGGTTCACGTAGACCTTGGCACCGGCGTACGGGTTGTCGGCCTTGCCGCCGGTCGGCGGCGGGGTCGTCGGAGGCGTGGTGGGCGGAGTGGTCGGCGGCTGGGTCGGGTCGGTGGCGCCGTTGCAGGTGACCCCGTTGAGCTTGAACGTCGCGGGCACGGAGTTGGTGCCGGTGTGCGAACCGTTGAAGCCGAAGGAGGTCGAACCGCCGGTGGCCAGCGACCCGTTGTAGGACAGGTTCTTCGCGGTCACGGCGGCGCCGGACTGGGTGATGGCGGCGTTCCAGCCCTGGGTGACCTGCTGGCCGTTCGCGTAGGACCACTCCAGGGTCCAGGAGGCGACCGGGTCACCGGTGTTGGTGACGATCACGTTGGCGCCGAAGCCGGTGTTCCACTGGTTGCCGATCTGGTACTCGACCTTGCAGCCGGCGGTGGCGGCGCCGGCGGTGGTACCGAACACGGTGGCCGTGGCGCCGGCCGCCGTGACGAGACTGAGGGCCGCCAGCAGGGCGGTGCGGGGGATCGTGCGGCTCATGTCGGGGGGTGCCTTTCAGGTCAGGGCGCGCGCAGGCGGTCGCGCGGCCCGGTGCCGGATGCGGTGGGTGTGCGTCGTGCCGCGGGGGTGCGGCCGTACGGAGGCGGTGCGGTCGTACGCAGTGGTGCGGTCTGTCGTACGGAGGCGGTGCGGTCGTACGCGGAGGGTGCGGTCGTACGCAGCGGTGCGGTCGTACGGGGGAGGTGCCGTCGTACGCAGCGGATGCGGCGCGGGGTCGGCCCGGCCGTGACGTTCGGGGAACGCGTGTCCGCGGGTGGTCCCGCCGGTCGCCCGCGACCGGAGGAACCCGGGGCGCGGCCGGGGCGGGGGTGGTGTGCCCACACGACGCGGGACGTCACATGGGCGGGTCCTTGCGACAGGGTCGCGCGCTGACGGCGCGCCGACCCGTGGAACCGCTCCCACTGGTTGGGGCCAGACCGTAGCGTCAACTGACGCCAAGCAAAAGAGGGGTTGAGTAAATTCCGCGCGAAATGCTTTCGACTCTTCACGCGTCTTGACGGCATCCCGACACGTCGTCAGAGTGGGAGCGCTCCCACTGGTTCAGAGCTTGTGCGTACACGTTCTTCACCCCCCGTCTCCCCGAGCCGCGAGGAGAACCATCCGCATGTCTGCACCTCCCCCACCCCCTCGTCACGCACGGCGCAGGCTGCTGACCGCGTCGGCCGCCGCCATCGCCCTCTGCCTCCCCCTCGGCTTCACCGCCATCGGCGCCACCCCCGCCGCGGCCGCCGCCGTGCAGTGCAGCGTCGACTACAAGCCGATCAACGATTGGGGCTCGGGCTTCACCGCCGAGCTCACCCTCACCAACCGTTCCGCCACCGCGCTGAACGGCTGGACGCTGACCTACGACTACGCGGGCAACCAGCAGCTCACCAACGGCTGGAACGGAACCTGGTCCCAGTCCGGCAAGAGGGTCAGCGTCACGGCGGCGGACTGGAACAGGACGGTGGCCGCCGGCGCGGCCGTCACCGCCGGAGCGCAGTTCAACTACAGCGGGACCAACGCCGCCCCGACCGCCTTCGCCGTCAACGGCACCCCCTGCACCGGCGCCCACCAGCCCCCGGTCGCCGTCCTGACCAGCCCCGCACCCGGCGCCGTCTACACGGCGGGCACGCCCGTGCCGCTCGCCGCCACCGCCGCGGCGGCCGACGGCGCCACCGTCGGCAAGGTCGAGTTCTACAGCGGCACCACGCTCCTGGGCACCGACACCGCGGCCCCCTTCACCCTGGACGCCGCCGGTCTGGCCGCCGGCGCCCACTCCCTCTACGCCAAGGCCTACGACACCCTCGGGGCCTCCGCCGAGTCGGCGCCCGTGGGCATCACCGTCGCCGCCGGCCCCGCGATCGTCGCCGCGCCCGTGCAGCTCTCCGTACGGCGCGGGGCGACGGGCACCTTCGACGTGAAGCTCTCCAAGCAGCCGGCCGCGAACGTCGCGGTGGGCGTCGCCCGCACCTCGGGCAACACCGACCTCGCCGCCGCGCCCGCTGCGCTCACCTTCACCCCGGCGAACTGGAACACGGCCCAGAAGGTGACCGTCACCGCCGGGACGACCGGGAGCGGCTCGGCCGTCTTCACCGTGACCGCCCCCGGCCACGCGAAGGCCGAGGTGACGGTGGCCGAGCTGGCCGCCGACTCCACCTACGACGCCCGTTTCCTGGACCTCCACGGGAAGATCACCAACCCGGCCAACGGCTACTTCTCGCCCGAGGGCATCCCGTACCACTCCGTGGAGACACTGATCGTGGAGGCCCCCGACCACGGGCACGAGACGACCTCGGAGGCGTACAGCTACCTGATCTGGCTCCAGGCGATGTACGGAAAGGTCACCGGCGACTGGACCAAGTTCAACGGCGCCTGGGAGACCATGGAGAAATTCATGATCCCCACCCACGCCGACCAGCCCACGACCGGCTCCTACAACGCCTCCAAGCCCGCCACCTACGCCCCCGAGCACGACCTCCCCTCGCAGTACCCGGCCAAGCTCGACGGGGGAGTCGCCGCCGGCGCCGACCCGATCGCCGGTGAGCTGAAGGGCGCGTACGGCACGGACGACATCTACGGCATGCACTGGCTCCAGGACGTCGACAACGTATACGGCTACGGCAACGAGCCCGGCAAGTGCTCCGCCGGACCCAGCGCGACCGGACCCTCCTACATCAACACCTTCCAGCGCGGCCCGCAGGAGTCGGTCTGGGAGACCGTCCCGCACCCCACCTGCGACAACTTCTCCTACGGCGGCAAGAACGGCTACCTCGACCTCTTCACCGGGGACGCCTCCTACGCCAAGCAGTGGAAGTTCACCGACGCCCCCGACGCCGACGCGCGGGCCATCCAGGCCGCCTACTGGGCCGACGTCTGGGCCAAGGAGCAGGGCAAGGGGACCCAGGTCACCGCGACCGTCTCCAAGGCGGCCAAGATGGGCGACTACCTGCGGTACTCCATGTTCGACAAGTACTTCAAGAAGGCCGGCAACTGCGTCGGCCCGACCGTGTGCCCCGCGGGCAGCGGCAAGGACAGCGCGCACTACCTGATGTCCTGGTACTACGCCTGGGGCGGCGCCACCGACACCTCGGCCGGCTGGTCCTGGCGCATCGGCTCCAGCCACGCGCACAGCGGCTACCAGAACCCCCTCGCGGCCTACGCGCTCAGCGAGTACGCCCCGCTGAAGCCCAAGTCGACGACGGGCGCCGCGGACTGGGCGACCAGCCTCGACCGGCAGCTGGAGTTCTACCGCTGGCTCCAGTCCGACGAGGGCGCCATCGCGGGCGGCGCCACCAACAGCTGGCAGGGCCGCTACGCGCAGCCCCCGGCCGGGACCCCCACCTTCCACGGCCTCTTCTACGACGAGAAGCCGGTCTACCAGGACCCGCCGTCGAACCAGTGGTTCGGCTTCCAGGCCTGGTCGATGGAGCGGGTCGCCGAGCTCTACCGGCAGACCGGCGACCCCGCGGCCAAGACCGTGCTCGACAAGTGGGTCGGCTGGGCCCTGTCGAAGACCACGATCAACCCGGACGGCACCTACCGCATCCCCTCCACCCTCCAGTGGACCGGCGCGCCCGACACCTGGAACGCGTCGGCTCCCGGCGCCAACGCGGGCCTGCACGTCACGGTGGCCGACTACACCGACGACGTGGGCGTGGCCGCCGCCTACGCCAAGACCCTGACCTACTACGCCGCCAAGTCCGGCAACGCCGAGGCCAAGCGGGTCGCCAAGGCCCTGCTCGACGGCATGTGGGCGCACCACCAGGACCCGCTGGGCCTCTCCGTCCCGGAGACCCGGACCGACTACAAGCGCTTCAACGACCCGGTGTACGTGCCGAGCACGTGGACCGGAAAGATGCCGAACGGCGACGCGGTGAACTCCTCGTCCACCTTCGCCTCGATCCGCGGCTTCTACAAGAACGACCCGGCCTGGCCGAAGGTCGAGGCCTACCTCGCGGGCGGCGCCGCGCCCGTCTTCAGCTACCACCGGTTCTGGGCCCAGGCGGACATTGCCCTGGCCATGGGCTCGTACGCGGAACTGCTCGAATAACAGCCCGCCCCGCCCGCAGGCAGCGACGCGTACGAAGGGGGCCGGGCAGGACGCGAGTCCTGCCCGGCCCCCGCGCGTCGGCGAGGACCACTCCCCCCACTCCGAAGAGGATCGCCATGCCGCCTCATCCCCGCCGTGCCCGCAGAACACCGGCTCTGCTGGGCGCCCTGCTCACCGCACTCCTCTCACTGGCCGCGCTGCTGAGCGCCACGTCGGCCGCGCAGGCCGACACGACGCTCTGCGAGGCCTACGCAACGACGACGATCCAGGGCCGCTACGTCGTCCAGAACAACCGCTGGGGCACCGGCGAGAGCCAGTGCGTCGCCGTCACCGACACCGGTTTCCGGATCACCCGGGCCGACGGATCGGTCCCGACGAACGGCGCCCCGAAGTCCTACCCGTCCGTCTTCAACGGCTGCCACTACACCACCTGTTCGCCCGGCACCCGCCTCCCGGCCCGGCTCGACGGCATCGCGGCCGCGCCCACCGCCATCTCGTACGGCTATGTGAACGAGGGGGCCTACGACGCGGCCTACGACATCTGGCTCGACCCCGCGCCCCGCACCGACGGGGTGAACCGCACCGAGATCATGGTGTGGTTCAACCGGGTCGGACCGGTCCAGCCCGTCGGCTCACGGGCCGGCTCCGCCACCGTGTCGGGCCGCCAGTGGGAGGTGTGGTCCGGCAACAACGGGACCAACGACGTGCTGTCCTTCGTCGCGCCGTCGGCGATCACGAGCTGGAACTTCGACGTCATGGACTTCGTCCGCCAGGCCGTCTCCCGGGGGCTGGCACAGAACAGCTGGTACCTGACGAGCGTCCAGGCGGGTTTCGAGCCCTGGCAGAACGGCGCGGGCCTCGCCGTCACCTCCTTCTCCTCGACGGTCACCACGGGTTCCCCCGGTGACCCGGGCGGCCCCGGTGGCGGCGCGGCCTGCACGGTGGCGTACGGGACCAACGTCTGGCCGGGCGGTTTCACCGCCGACGTCACCGTCACCAACACCGGCTCCGCCGCCGTGCGCGACTGGAAGCTCGCCTTCACCCTCCCCTCCGGGCAGCAGATCACCCAGGCCTGGAACGCGGGCGTCTCGCCCTCCTCGGGAACCGTCACGGCGACCCCCGCGGGCCACAACGCGGAGATCCCCGCCGGCGGGCGGACCTCCTTCGGGTTCCAGGGCACCTACGGCGGCGCCTTCGCCAAGCCCGCCGGTTTCAGCCTGAACGGGAGCGCCTGCACCACCGCGTGAGCCCGCCGGATCCGTCCCCGGCCCGCCCGGGGACGGCCGGTCGGGCCCGCCCCGGGACGCGGCTAGGCTGGTCGCATGACTGTGCTCGTGTACGAAGACTTCGGTACCGGACGCCATCGGGAAGCCTCCCTGATCCGGCACGCCCTGGGCAGCGTCCACGACGAGGAGCTCGTCGCGGGCCTCGCCGGCGGGATCGGCTTCATGTACTTCGTCTTCGCGTACGAGGGCCGCGTGCCCCTGCCCACCCTCGTCGCCCAGGCCTACCCGGAGCCCTGGGTGCAGGTCGCGCTCGGCCGGCTGGGAGTGCCGTACGACGCCACGCGGGCGATGAAGCCCCGCTGGGGCCGGGTCCGGGCCGCGCTCGACGAAGGGCAGCCCGCCTTCTGCGTCGTCGACCGCTCCTCCCTGCCGTGGCACGAGAGCGACCCCGACGCCGAGAAGACCGGCGCCGACCCGTACACCGTCGTCATCGCCGGGTACGACGGCGACGACCTGCTGATCGAGGACGGCGCCGAGACCCCGTACCGGATCGACCGCGAGGAATTCGGCGCGGCCTGGACGGCCCACCGGGGCGGCCGCCACCAGCTGGTCGTGCCCACCGGTCCGCCCGAGGGCGAACCGGACGTCGAAGGGGCGATCGTCTCCACCGTCACCCACCTCACCGGCCTGGTGCTGGGCAACCAGTTCGACGTGAACTTCGGCTTCACCGGCATGCAGAAGTTCGCCGCGGAGCTGCGCGACGGGACCACCGCGGCGGGCTGGGAGCAGCGCTTCGGCGGCTCCCCCGAGGCCTTCCGCACCGCGACCGGGCGGCTGTACCGCTGCCTGGAGGAGGAGTGGACCGCGCCGGGCGCGACCCGGCCGCTGTACGCGGACTTCCTCGACCTGGTCGGGCGCTCCGAGGCGGCCGGACTCTTCCGTGAATCCGGCCGCCACTGGTCGGAGCTGGCCGCTCTGGCCCGGGACGCCGACGCGGACGCCGGCGCCGAGGGGCGCCGCGCGCTCTTCGAGGCGTGCGCGCAGCGCGTGGACCGCTGCCTGGAGCTGGAGGGCCGGGCGGTCGACGCGCTGCAGAAGTAGCGTCCCGGGGGTCCCGCCCCGGTTCGGCCGTGGCCTCAGCCGGGCCGGGGGACCAGCGGTCTGTGGATGGGGTACACGTGGCCCGGGGTCACGATCTCGGTGACCGCCTGGCCGAAGAGCGTGCTCGGCTCCTGGCCGTCGTGGACGACGTCGGTGTTGAGCAGGATGACCATCGTCGCCCGCTCCTGCGGCAGGTAGACGGTCAGGCTCTCGTAGCCCGGCAGCGAGCCGTTGTGGCCGAGCCAGCCCTGCACGTTGAAGATTCCCAGCCCGTACCCCGTGCCCGGCAGGTCCATCGGGGTCGTCTTCAGGCGCTCCGCCTGGGTTGCCGGCGTCAGCAGGGTGCCGGTGGCGAGGATCGGGGCCCAGCTGCGCAAGTCCTGGAGGTCGGAGGTCATCGCTCCGGCCGCCCAGCCCCAGCTGGGGTTCCAGTCGGTCGCGTCCTCGAGCCGCCCCGAGGCGGTCTGGTCCGTGTACCCGTGCGCGTGCGGATCCGGGAGCTGCGCACCGGTGGGGAAGAACGTGCCGCGCAGACCGGCGGGTGCGATGACGTCCCGCGCGATGACGTCGTGGAGCGGTCTGCCGGTGACCTTCTCCACCACCAGGCCGAGCAGGATCAGGTTCGTGTTGCAGTAGTCGAACTTCTGGTCCGGCGCGAACTGCACGGGGTGTCTGAAGGAGTAGTCGAGCAGCTGCTGCGGGACGAACGACTGCCCCGGATCCCCCTCGAGCTTCTTGAGGAAGTCCGGGTCCAAGGTGTAGTTGAACAACCCGCTGCGCATGCCCGCGAGTTCGCGCAGGGTGATGCGGTCGCCGTTCGGAACGCCGGTGACGTAGTCGCCGATGGGATCGTCCAGGCCGATCTTCTTCTGGTCGACCAGCTGGAGGAGGGCGGTGACCGTGAACGTCTTGGTCTCGCTGCCGAGGCGCACGTGGAGGTCGCTCTTCATCGGTGCGCCGGTCGCCTTGTCCGCCACGCCGAAGGTCCGTACGTACGCGCCCTTGCCGGGGGCCCACAGCCCCACCGTCGCGCCCGGTACCCCGGTTTCGCGCATGACCTCGCGCACGGCCGCGTCCAGTCGCGCGGCGACGGCCGGGGTGAGCTGCGGGAAGTGGCCGCCCGCGTCGGGGGAGGGCGGGGCGGTGGAGTCCGAGGGGGCGGTGGCCGAAGGGGAAGGCGGCGGGGCGGTCGCGCCGTACGCCGTCCCGGCGGCCGCCGGGAGGACGAGTGCGCCGGTCACGGCGGCGGCCGTGCAGGCCCGGCGCAGCCGGAGGTGGGTTGGCTTCACCGCATGGTCTCCTTCGTTCGAGGACCCGTTGCGTCCGGTGATCCGGGCACGAGCGGGGGCCCGGGAGAAGAGCCGGCTCCACCACCGTAGGCCCGCCCCGCACCGGCCGCGCGGCGAGTCGCCGTGCGGTTGCGGTGCGGGACGGGTGCGCGGGCGGGTCAGGGGGTCGTCTTGCCCACCTCCAGGTCCGCGGTCGGGTCCTTGACCCTGCCTCCGGGCGGGCCGGCTGCGGTGCTCGTGTTGTTGCCGATGTGCGGGTCGTGCGTCAGGGCGTCGACGGTGGCGGTGTTGCGGATGTCCGAGCCGTCACCGGTGTACTCCGGATCCAGCTTCACCTTGATCACCCAGGTCATCGACGCACCGGGCGCGAGCCGTGGCAGGGCGCCGCAGGTGACGGTCCGTCCGGAGGTGCAGGTGGCGTCGCCCGAGACGAAGCTCAGTGCCGTCGGCAGCGTGTCGGAGACGGTGATCTGCTCGGCCTGCGAAGGGCCGTTGTTGGTGACGGTCAGGGCGTAGTCGAAGGTTTCGCCCGGCGCCACGGGGGAGTTCTGGACGGGCTTCTTGGTGAGGGCGAGATCGGCGGCGGGATCGGCGACGTGGCCGCCGGGGACGGTCGCGGTGCTCGAGTCGTTCTCGCTCGCGGGGTCGATGTTGTCGGCCGTCACCCGGGCGGTGTTCTTCAGGTCGCTGCCGTCGCCGCTGTAGGCGGGATCCACCTTGACGGTGAGCAGGTACTCGACCGTCTCGCCGACCTTGAGCGGGCTGGTGCGCTTGCAGGACACCAGGTGCCCGGCGACGGTGCATCCGGCGGGGGAGGACGACACGTACGACAGGCCCTCGGGGAGGTCGTCGCCGAGCTTGACGTTGAACGCGTCGGCCGAGGGGCCGTTGTTGGTGACCCGGATCCGGTAGGAGAAGCTCTCACCGGGCACCGGCGGCCTGGTGCCGATGGCCTCCTTCGTCACTGCCAGGTCCGCGGTCGGCTTGTTGACGGTGCTGCCGGGCAGGCCCGCCGCGCTGCTGGTGTTGTTCTCCGGCCGGGGGTCCTTGGTGCGGGACGTGGCGGTCGCCGTGTTGCGGATGTCGGAGCCGTCGCCGGTGTAGCCGCTGTCCAGGCGGACGGTGAACCGCCAGGTCCGCGACGCCGCCGGTTCCAGGACGGCCGCGGGCCCGCAGGTGACCGTACCGTCGCTGGCCGAGCAGCCGTCGGGCGAGGACACGAAGGCGAGGTGCGCGGGCAGTTTGTCGGTGACGGTGGTGGCGACCGCGCGGGACGGGCCGTCGTTGTGGGCGCTCACCACGTACGCGAAGGTCTGCCCGGGGGCGATCGGGGTGTCGGTGGCCGGCCGCTTCGTCGTCCACACGTCGGCCTGCGGGGCGGTGACGCCGCCCGGGGGCAGCACAGCGTGGGAGGTGTTGTCGGCGGGCTCCGGGTCCTTCGAGGCGGAGGAGGAGGTCGCGGTGTTGCGCAGGTCGCTGCCGTCATCGGCGTAGGCGGCGTCCAGCTTCACCTTGAAGGTCCACACCACTTCGGCGCCGGGGACGAGCCGGGCCAGCGGACCGCAGGTGACGGTCCGGCCGGACACCGTGCAGGGGTCCGCCGAGGAGACGAAGGTCAGCCCGGCGGGCAGGGTGTCCGTCACCTTGACGTTGCGCGCGTCGGAGGGGCCCTTGTTGGTCGTGCGGACCTCGTACTCGTACTCCTGGCCCGGCACGGTCGGCCCGGTGCCCAGCGGGGTCTTGACGGTGGCCAGGTCCGAGACGGGGCCGAACGGCCCCGGGGGCAGCGCCGGGTCCGGCTTGTTGTTCCCGGGATCGGGGTCGGTGGCGTCCGAGGTGCCCGTGGCGCTGTTCCCGAGGTCCGAACCGTCGCCCTGGTACGAGGGACTCAACCGGGCCTGGAAGCTCCAGCTCTTGGTCTGGTCGGCCGCCAGCTGGGGCTCGGGACCGCAGGTGACGGTCTGGCCCACGGCGGTGCAGCCGTCCGAGGAGTCCACGAACGAGATCCCGGCGGGGAGCCGGTCCGTCGCGGTGACGTTGCGGGCCACCGACGGGCCCTTGTTCTTCGCGGTCAGCGTGTAGGTGATCAGATCACCGGGGGCCTTGGCACGCTGTGTCGTCACCTCGACCGTGTGCCCTGTGCCGGGCAGGGCGGCGGCCGTGGGGACCGGTCCGGTCCACAGGGCCGCGGCGCAGAGCAGCAGGGCCGGGGCCCACACCGCAGGCCGCCGGCCTGGTGTCGTCGTCATCGCGCATCGTTTCCGTTTCGTGCGGAGAGGACCGTACAGAGCGCTGTACGGGAGTGAGGGGGGTGCCGGGCGGGACGGGCGGAGGGGAGCGGGCCCCGGGAGCCCGTCAGCCGGCCGTGGCCCGCTTGGACAGCTCGATGTCGGCGCTCGGCGGGCGGGTCCGCCCGCCGGGTACGCCGTCGGAGCCGCTGTTGTCGAGCGGGTCGGGGTCGGCGGTGTCCGCGCGGGCGGTCGCGGTGTTCCGCAGGGTCGTGCCGTCACCGCTGTACGCGGCGTCGAGGCGCACGGTGAAGGTCCACGAGCGGGTCGCGCCCGGGGCCAGCGCCGCCACCGTGCCGCAGGTGACGCTCCGGCCGACGGCGGAGCAGCCCCCGGCCGAGGAGACGAACGCGAGCGCCGCCGGGAGCGGGTCGCCGACGGAGACCTGACGGGCCACGGAGGGACCGGCGTTGGACACGGTCACCGTGTAGGTGAAGCTCTCGCCGGGCGCGACGGGAGCACTGCTCCCGGCGGCCTTGACCAGCGAGAGGTCGGCCCGGGCCGCCGCGACGCCGCCGGGCGGGGCGGCGGCCGCGCTCGTGTTGTTGGCGGGCTTCGGGTCGGTGACCGCGTGCTGGACCGTCGCGACGTTCCCGAGGTCGGCGCCGTCGCCCTGGTAGGCCGGGTCCAGCCGTACGCGCACGGTCCACGAGGTGCTCGTACCGGCGTTGAGCGCGGCGCGGACCGGACAGGACAGCTCCTGCCCCGACGCCGTGCACCCGTCGGAGGAGGAGACGAACCGGAGCGGGCCGGGGAGCGTGTCGGCGACCCGCACGGACGTGGTGTGGGAGGGGCCCAGGTTGCGCGCGGTGATCCGGTACTCGAACTCCTGGCCCGGGACCACCGGCCCCGGCCCGAGCCCCTCCTTCTCCACCGCCACGTCGGCGCGCGCGGTCACCACCGTGTCGGCCGCGGTGGCGCTGTTGTCGGCGGGGTTGGTGTCCGTCCGGTCGGCCGGGGCGGTGACGGTCGCCGTGTTGGCCAGGGTCGCGGGCTGGGCGGGGGCGGTACCGGTGACCGTGTAGGTCACGGAGCCGCCCCGCTGGAAGTCGGCCGTCGTGTCCAGCGTGCTGCCACTGCCGGAGGCCCGCCCGCAGGTCCCGCCGGTCCCGGCGGCGCAGCTCCAGGTCACGTCGGTCAGGCCGGGGACGGTGTCGCGCACGAGGGCGCCGGTGACCTCGTTGGCCTGGCTGTTGGAGACGACGAGGGTGTACGTCACCGGTCCGCCGCCCGCGGGCACGCTCGCGGGGGAACCGGATTTGGTGATGCTCAGGTCGGCCGGCACGTTGATCTTGAGGTCGTCGATCTCGTGCACGTTGGTGGCGCCGCCGGTGCTCGCGGAGAACCCGACCTTGAGGGTGGCGGGCAGCTTCGGCTGGTTGGCGATGCCGGTGATGTCGTAGTCGCTGATGAGCCGGGTCAGGGCGGTCCCCGGGCCGCTGTCGGACCACACGGACAGGAGCATCTTCGTACCGCTGGGCAGCAGCGAGACGCGGACCGTGCGCTCCTTGGCGCGGCTGCCGGTCTCCACCGTCCCGCCCGGCCCGTCCGCGGCCGTGGCGTAGCGGTAGCCCGTCGAGCCGCTGCCGCCGCCGCGCACCACCACCTTGTTGGGCTGGCCGCCCGGGCCGCCGTTGCCGACCACGTTCGAGGAGAAGTTGCCGAACTCGTCCAGCCCGATGCCGAGGTAGGCACCGGGGACGCCCGAGGCCGAGCAGCGGGAGGCCAGCGGACCCGTGCAGGCGTACCCGAGGCTGCCCCCGGAGGGGCCGGCCCCGTCGGCCGCGGCGCCGTCGGTCAGGTAGAACGACAGCCCGTCACCCCGCTTGCCCTCGAAGGCGGTTCCGCCGTAGGTGGCGTAGCTGAACTCGGCGATGAAGCCGAGGGTGGAGGGGAAGGAGTCCTTCAGCTTCCAGGTGCCCGCCTGACCGGTGCCGGCGGACGTCAGCCGCAGCCAGCCGGTGCCGGTGGCGCTTGCGTTGCCGCTGGTGGTGCCCAGGGTGGTGGAGCTGTCGAACGTCTCGTTCACGGGGAAGGCGAGGGCCCGGGGTCCGCGTCCTGCCGTGGGGGAGCGCTGCGGGTCCACCGTGCTCGTGGCCGCCGCCGCGGGGACGGCCGCGGCCGGGGGTGCGAGGGCCGGCGCCAGGGCGGCCGCGCACAGCAGCGCCACGGCGGCCCGCCGCCACCCGTTGCTCCGGTTGCGGGGCAGTGTCATACCTGGGCGTTCCTCATCTGCTCGCTCGGCGACGCCCCCGGAGGCAGCCGCCACGGGTGCCTCTACGGGTGCCTCTGCATGTGCTGCCACGGGTGTGTCGCGGGTGTGTGTCACGGGTGCCGGCGGCGCCCGTGCTCAGGCGCGCGGCCGTGCGCGGAAGGCCGTCCGCAGCCCCGCCCCGCCCGCCACCAGTGCGCCGGCGGCCCAGAGCAGTCCTGGCGGGACCTTCGCGCCGGAGTCGGCGAGGTCGCCGCGGCCGCCGTGGTGGTCCTCACGGCCCTGGTGGTCGTGGTTGCCCTGCTGGTCGTCGCGGCCGTGGTCGTCGTGGTCGCCGTGCTGGTCGTCGCGGCCGTGGTCGCCGTCGCCGTCGTCCCCACCGTGGTGCCCCTCGTCCCCGTCGGAGACCAGGCACAGCCGGCCGCCGTCCGGACCGGTCGTGTCCGGTGCGTTGGCGTTGTCCGACAGGTCGGGGTCGAAGGTGGCGCTGGTGACCCGGGCGACGTTCTCGATGGGCGTGCACATCCTGGCCGGGGGGTTGGCCCGGTCCGCGGCGGAGGCGCGCACCGTGATCCGGAACTCCGCCGTCGCGCCGGCCGCCAGGCGCTCCCGGGGCGGGCACACCACCATCCGGTCCGCCCCCGGCGCGGTCGCGCAGCCGTCGGGCGAGGAGAGCAGGGTCAGCGAGGCGGGCAGCCGGTCGGTGACCTCGACCCGACGCGCGGTGCCGGGGCCGTGGTTGTGCACGGAGATGAGGTACGAGAAGGTCTCGCCCGGCCTGACGTGTTCCCGTCCCCGTGCGAGCACCGCCGTCTTGCGGAGCGACAGGTCGGCGGTGCGGACGTCGGGCGGAACGTCCAGGCCCGTCAGCGAAGCCGTGTTGTTGCGGGCGTCGGGGTCCGGGGTCGCCGCGTCGACGACCGCCTCGTTGACGATGTCGGAGCCGTCCCCCTCGTAGCCGGGGGCCAGCCGTACGGTGATCATCCACGCGTGGGTCCCGCCCGGCGCCAGCGTCGCCAGCGGCCCGCACACGGCCGTCGTACCGCTCGCGGTGCAGCCGTCGCGGGAGGAGACGAACTCCAGGGAGGCGGGAAGCCGGTCGGTCACGCGGACCTGCCGGGCGGTGGAAGGGCCGCGGTTGGTCACCGTCACGATGTAGTCGAACGTCTCCCGCCCCGCCGGGCCGGCGCCCTCCCGGTGGTCCCGGGGTCCGGAGACGGCCGGCCGCAGGACACCCGACACGGCGAGGTCGGCGCCCGGCTCCGTCGTGAGGCCAGGACCCCGCTCCGTCGCGGGGGCGGGGTCCGCGTCCGTCGCGGGGACGGCGGCGGACGGACCGGCGGGCGTACGGGCCCCGCCCCGGCCTGCGGAGTGCCGTGCGCCCGGGGCGGGCCGGGCGGACGGGTCCACGGGGACGGCGGCGGGAGCGGGCGCGGGGGCCGCCTGCTCCACCGGTGCCGGTGCGGCGGTCGGCGCGGGCGGCGCCGCCGCGGGCGGCTCGGTCGCCGCCGGGGTCGCGGCCGCGAGCGCGGGCGTCACGGGCAGGAACCAGACGGCGGCCGCCGTGCAGGCCGCGGCCGCGGCCCGTCCGTACGGGCCGCGGCCGGGCCGGTTGTCGCAGACACGTCGCATCGCTCGCCCTCCGGAGATGCCGACTCCCCAGGGGTGGAGCGGTTGCGGTCAGCTATTCACACAAATACGGAAAATGGCGCATCCTTCGTGATCATTTGTGGCCAATGGGTGATCGAATTCAGCCCCTCGGTCGTAGGTCCCGCCTGGCGGGTCCACCGCTGCCCGGATCCGCGGGCCCGTTACGGCGCTACGTGACCGGGGCGGGCGCCGGTACCGGGCCGGGCAGCGGGCCGGGGTGCGGCCCCGGATCCGGTACGGGGACCGGGGCGGGCGGGTCGGGCTCCGGCTGCGGCGGGGCGGGAGGTACGGGATCGGGACCCGGCGCGGGGACCGGACCGGGAAGCGGCCCGGGTGCGGGGCCGGGACCCGGCCCCGGGGAGGGCGTGGGCTGGGGCGGAACCGGGTCGGTGGGAGGTGTGCCCATGGCGACTGCTCCTCTGCTGCTCGTGTGCGGGCGGGGGCGGTCGTGGCCGGTGCCCGGCCGCCGGGGACGGCGCCCCCGCGCACCCCGCCCGGCAGGCACGCTGCGGATACCCGGCGCCGACGTCCCCATGCACGGACACCCGACCCGCGCCCGCACCGCGCTCGCGCCCGCCGCCGTCCACCCGTCGCCCGTCGGCCAGGCACGGACGGATTCAGGCCCTCTTGTGCGCCACCGGTCCACCCGGCGGGGAGGGCCGCCGGTTCCGGGGCAGGCGGATCCACGGCCCCGCGGCGCCCGACCGCCGCCGAAAGGCGGTCCCGCACCGGGTCCGCGGGGGAAGAAGATCCAGCCCGCGAAGGGAACGATCATGCTGATAACGGTCACTCGCTCAGGGGGTTTCGCCGCCGTGAAGAAGGAGCGGGCGGTCGACACCTCCGCCCGGCCCGACGCCGCCGAGTGGGAAGGGCTCGCCCGGCGCGTCCTTCCGCAGCCGGTGGCGGACGGGTTCCACTACCGCATCACGGTCGACGGGCAGGTGCTCGACGTCGACGAGAACGGTCTCACCGCCGACCAGCGCAAGCTGATCCGCGCGGTCCTCGCCGAAGAGGCCTGACAACGGCCCGCGCCCGATCCGCACCGGGCGCGACTCCGCCGGTCAACCGTCGGTCACCTCTCGACCGTCCACGGAATCCGTACGCGACGGGGCCCGGCCGGGTGATGCACCCCCGGCCGGGCCCCGTCGCGTACGTGCGCTCGCCCCCGGATACCGGCCGGCTCACCCCACGGCGCGCAAGGCCCGCGTGTGCTCGCGCACCTGCTCGGGGGTCAGGTAGGCGTCGGTGTCCTCGAACTCCCGCAGCGTCGGCGGCCTCGACGACTGGAAGCCCGTCCGGACGAAGTCGTCCCCGGCGGCGGCGTTGAGCAGCCAGTTGGTCATGACCCGGGTCTTGGCCACGTTCGTGCGCAGGGCCGACCAGTGGTACCCGCGGGCCACCGCCTGGGCGGGCAGCCCGCGCAGGGGGATGCCCAGCGGCTTGGACACGGCGTCGGTGCCTCCGAGGTCGACCACCAGACCGAGGTCCTTGTGCACGTAGGGCCGCAGCGGCGCCCCGCGCAGCGATGCGATCACGTTCTCGGCCAGCGTGCGCCCCTGCCGCAGGGCGTGCTGCGCTGTCGGCGGGCAGATCGCGCCGTCGCCGCCCTTGGCGAGGTCGGGCACGGCCGCCGCGTCCCCCAGCGCGAAGACGCCCGGAGCGTCCGGCACCGTCATCTGCGGGGTCACCACCAGGCGCCCCCGCTCGGTCTCGGCGTCTATCGTGGCAATGAGCGGGCTCGCAGCGACCCCTGCCGTCCAGATGAGGGTCCGGCTCGGCAGGACGCGGCCGTCGGTCAGCGTCACCTCGTCCGGTCCCGCCTTGGCGACGCTCACCCCCAGCGACACCTGGATGCCGCGGCGGCGCAGGATGTCGAGGGCCGTGCGCCCCAGCGAGTCACCCAGCTCGGGCATCAGCTTGGGCGCCATGTCCAGCAGGTGCCAGCTGATCTGCCGGCGGTCCAGCCGGGGGTAGCGCTTGACGGCGTGGTCGGTGAGCCGCTGGAGGCAGGCCGCCGTCTCGGTGCCCGCGTATCCCCCGCCGACCACGATGAAGCACAGCCGCGCGGCCCGTTCCGCCTCGTCCTGGCTGGCGTCCGCGAGGTCGAGCTGCGCGATGACGTGGTCCCGCAGGTACGCGGCCTCGGCCAGGGTCTTCATGCCCCGCCCGTGTTCCAGGAGGCCCGGGATGTCGAAGGTGCGGGTGACGCTGCCGGGCGCCAGTACGAGGTGGTCGTACGCCTCGTCTGTCACCTCGCCCGTGATCTTGCGAACGATGCAGACCTTGGCCCGCGTGTCCACGCCGATCGCCGTCCCGGGGATGATCCGGGTGCGGTGGCGGCTGCTGCGGCGCAGCGAGACGGCGACGGACTGCGGTGTCAGGACGCCCGAGGCGACCTGGGGGAGCAGGGGGAGGTAGAGCTGGTAGGAGTTCGGTGTGATCACGGAGATGTCGGCTTCGTCGGGGGACAGCCTGCGTTCCAGGCGCCGGACGCACTCCACGCCTGCGAAGCCTGCGCCCACCACGAGGATCCTCGGTCGCGCCACGGTTTCCGTCCTTTCTCTGGGCCGTCCGGTCACCTGACGCCTGCCCGCTGAGGCGGCGTGTGCACCTCCGGCGGGAACGGCGGCCGGATCGCGCCCTTCCGTCATCGGGGAACCCTCCGCGCACAAACGGGGCTGGGGCCGAACCGTCATGCGGTTCGGCCCCAGCCCCGCCGGCGCGTGAGGTCGTTCAGTCCTTGAAGACGTCCTTGATCTTCTCCTTGGCCTCCCGGGCGTCACCCTTGGCCTGCTCGCCGCGGCCCTCCGCCTCCAGCCGTTCGTTCCCGACGGTGCGTCCGGCGACTTCCTTGATCTTGCCCTTGGCCTGCTCGGTCTTGGCTTCGGACTTCTGCTCACCCGACACTGCTCATCACTCCCTATGCGCGCTGCGAGCGCCCCGCAGGTGCGGCGGCGCCTGGCGTGCTGTGCGTGAGGAAACGTCTTACGCAACCGCTTGTGACCCGTCCGCCGGACGCTAAACGGTGCGTTTTGAGGAACGTGTCCTTCAAGATGCTTGGCCCATCAAGGGTTTCGGGGCGAAAGGACCGGGCAACCGGGCCAGCAGTGGATCGCAGGCTGTGACGAGCTCGATGAGGGAGTTGCTTTTCGTGAACGGAAACGTGTGGGCGTACCGGAAGACGTCGGGCTTCCGGCCGGGCATGGACCTGACCGGCTACAAGGTCGAGGCGACCGAGGGACCCATCGGCAAGGTCGACAAGCACTCCGCCGACGTGGGCTCGTCCTACCTCGTGGTGGACACCGGCGTGTGGGTCTTCGGCAAGGAAGTGCTCCTTCCCGTCCGGGCCATCACGAAGGTGGACGAGGAGGAGCAGCGGATCTACGTCGACCTCACCAAGTCCGAGATCAAGGGCGCTCCCCAGTTCGACCGGGACAGGCACCTCGGCACCGCCGACTACCGCTCCGCACTCAGCACGTACTACGGCTTCGGCGCGTCGTTCGCCCGCCGCACCGCCTGACGGCCTCCTGCGCCTGACGGCCCCTGCGCGTGCGGCGCGCGCCAACGGGCCGTGCGCGCGTCGACGGGCCATCCTGGCAGGACCACGCGTGGCCGTGCCGGACCTCCCCCGGCACGCCCGTGCGCTCCGACGCCGAGGACGGACGATGCCCTTCACCCCGCGGGACCCCGCAGTGCTCAAGCAGCTGATCGCCCGCGAGGTGGAGGGTCTGCGCAGCGCCGCGCGGCGCCAGGCGGGGGTGCGGACCGCGGAGGGTGCCGAGGCCGCTCCGGAGGCGGGGGCGGCCTGCGCGTGCGGGGGGAGCCCCGACCGGGCGCACTCGTGCCCCGGAGCGGACGACGCCCACGACCCCTGGGCCTGCGTCTGTGCGACGCTGCCTGCGATCCCGGTGTCCGCGGCCCTGCTCGTGCCCGTGCGGGACGAGGCGGGGACCGTCGTCGACTTCACCGTCCGGGCCGGGAACCACGTCCGCGCCGCCGAGTGGCTCGACGCCCCCGACCGGTACACCGGGCGCCGCCTGCGGGAGGTCCAGCCCGGCGCCGCGGCGGGCGGCCTGATCGGCGCCCTCACGGAGGTGCTCGACAGCGGGCGCGCGCTGAAGGCCCACGCGGTGGACTACACCGAGCACCGCAGGGACGGGCTGCACCGCACGCAGCTCCTGTACGACGCGGCGTCGTGCGGCGGCAACGTGCTCGCCACGTGGCGCCCGGCCCGCAACCGTACGGAACTGCTCTCGCTGGACGCGCAGTACATCGCCTCGATGGGGTGGGGCACCTGGGACCTGCTGTCGGGCGAGGTCACCTGGTCGGAGGGGCTGTCCGCCCTCTTCCGGCTGGAAGCCGGGCAGACCCTCACCCTGGCCGAACTGTGCGACGCGGTCCTGCTGGAGGACGTATGGCGCTTCGGCCGGCTGCTGACCGCGCTGCTCGAAGGGGAGGAGCCCTCGGGCGGTGAGGTCCGCTTCAACGTGCTGGGCGAGATCCGCACCCTGCGCCTCGTGGGGCACCCCGTCGTCGCCATGGACGGGCTTCCCTGGGCCATCCACCTCATCGCCCGCGACCTGACCGCCCAGGTGCGCAGCCGCCAGCGGCTGGCGTCCAGCCGTCGGCACAGCGAACTGCTGGAGGAGGAGGCCGCCGCCGAGCGCCGGGTGGCCGCGGTGCTCCGGGAGGCCCTGCTCCCCACGCACTCCGCGGAACTGGCCGCCCTCGGGCTCTCCCTCGCCACCGCGTACCTCCCCGCCGAATCGGAGGCCGTCGGCGGGGACTGGTACAAATGCCGGCGGCTGCCCGACGGCCGGATCCTGCTGGCTGTCGGCGACGCCTGCGGGCACGGCCTGGGCGCCGTGGCCCGCATGGCACAGCAGCGGCACGCCCTCGCGGGCCTCGCCCACGCCCCCGGAACCGACGCGGGGCAGCTCACCACCTGGCTCAACGAACTGCTGTGCGCCGACCCGGCGGCGGAGACGGCGACCGCGGTCATCGGCCACATCGCCGCCGACCGCACGCTGACCTGGGCGTGCGCGGGCCACCCGGCCCCCCTGCTGCTGCGCGGTGGCCGGGCCTCCGCGCTCCCCACCGGACACCGCGGTCCCCTCTTCGGCCTGGTGCCGGGTCACGCCTACGCCACGGCGACCGTGCGGCTCGAACCCGGGGACCTGCTGCTGCTCTACACCGACGGAATGGTCGAGCGGCGGGGCGAGGACATCATCGAGGGCATCAAGGCGCTGGGGGCCGCCCTCGCGTCGTGCGGCGGCCTCACCGCGCAGGAGACGCTCGACCGCATCATGGGCGATTTCGCCGCGGGGGAACACGAGGACGACACCTGCCTGGTGGCGCTGCGCCTCGACTGACGCGGCCACCCCGGCGGCCCCCGCGCGCGGGGGCCGCACGCTGTACCCGGGCGCGCCGTATGAGATCGGCGGGGCGGGGTAGTGGCGGAAAACCGGCACCACCGAAGGAGGCCCGGATGACGGACTCCGAGAAGTCCCAGGACGACCTGGTCACCACCCCTTCCCAGGCGGAGGGCGAGAGGACGGAGCAAGAGATGCCCCAGGAGAACGCGCGCACCACCCCCTCGCAGGCGGAGGGCGAGAGCGGCGACGACGAGGCCCGGCAGCAGGCGGACGACGCCGTCGCGGGGCGGGCCAAGGACGCCGACGCGGACGCCGAGGGCCACGAGGCCAAGCAGCAGCGCCCGGGCCTCGGCCGCGAGGAACAGACCCGGCCGGCCCCGTAGGCAGCAGAGCCGTACGGCCGCCGGGTACGGGCGCCCCGTCCCCGGCGGCCGGTCGTGCGCGTCACACCCTCGCGCCGGTCCCGCCGCTACGGCGCAGGCGCCTCCAGGAGCGTGCCGAGGCCGGCGCACACCAGCCGCACGCTGCGGACGTACGCCTCGTCCTCCCCGAGGGCCGCCGCGGCCACCGTCCCGGGGTACCGCTCGCGCAGCGCGGCGGCCTCCTCGGCGCCGATCGCCACCGATGGTGACGCGCTCTGCTCCTGCAGGACGAAGCCGGTGACGTGGCTGAGCAGCGTGTCCGCGCCCACGCCGCGGTGCGCCGCCGGCACACCGGCCTCCGCGAGCGTGTCGAGCAGCCGTTCCATCAGGGCCAGGGCCCCGGTGCTGAGCACCTTCGGGCTGTCGGCCAGCATCACCGCCCCGCCGGGGTGGCGCCGGATGACCTCCCGCAGGGCGACGAGCTGAGCCTCGACCCGTTCCTGCCAGCTCGCGCCGGGTCCCAGTCCGGCCAGGGCGGCGCTCCCCGCGTCGTACGCCTGCCGGGCGACCCGGTCGGCCATCAGCCGGACCAGGACCTCCTTGTTGGCCACGTGGTAGTAGAGGCTTCCGGCCTGCGCGTCGAGCCGCTGCGCGACCTTGCGCATGGACAGGCCGTGGTAGCCCGATTCGGCGAACACCGCCATCCCGGCGTCGATGATCCGCTCCGTTGTCAGCTTCATGGCAGCAGCCTACCCTGTTTTCTAACACTGTTTGAATTTCTCGCGCCGGAGCGTTACTGTCCTTCTCGACAGCACGTGACGGGGAGCGAAGGGGGGTGGTGACGATGGGCGCGCTGGTGTTCAACGTGACCACGGCGGCACTGATGGTCCTGATGTTCAAAGGAGGGCTGTCCCTGCTGGGCGAGGGCACCCTCCGGCAGCGGCGCACCCCCTGGGCGGCGATCGGGCTGACCACCCTCGTCATCGCCGGACTCGTGACGCAGCTGACCTGGTCGGCGGCCACGGACACCTTCGACAGCGACCCGGCCCGGACGGGCTGGTGGCGCATCGCCACCTCGGTCTTCATGCAGAACGGCGGCCCCGCCGGCGACGCGTGGAACATCGCCACCATCGCCGTCATCGCCGCGCTCGCCGAGTGGTTCTGGGGCGGCCCCCTGATGCTGGGCCTGTTCACGGCGGGCATCCTGCTGCCGACGTACGTCGACATGCTG
Organism: Streptomyces sp. NPDC006529; assembly: GCF_040611795.1. Classification (NCBI taxonomy): domain Bacteria; kingdom Bacillati; phylum Actinomycetota; class Actinomycetes; order Kitasatosporales; family Streptomycetaceae; genus Streptomyces; species Streptomyces sp. NPDC006529. The sequence continues at coordinate 30,909 of NZ_JBEXPB010000039.1, forward strand.
TTCGGCCAGAGCGAGCGCAGCGCCGATCCGCGCAATTTCGCCGGGAGTTCGGGGGCAACGTACTTCCTCGCCGCGACCCTCGCCGCGCCCCTCCTGCTCCGCGTCCTGCGGACCGGTGGGATCGGGGCGCACACGAAGGACGCCCTGCTCGCGCTCGGTGTGCCGGTGCTGGGCCTGGCCCTCTGGTTCGCCCAGTCCAACGGTCACGGCCTGGTGGCCGCCTACGGCTTCGCACTCGGCGCCGTGACGTGCCTCGTGGCCCGCCCGGCAGCGCTCCGCCCCGACGCCGACCGCCGCAGCGGCGCCGTCGAGGGGGAGCGGGAGGCCGTCCGGGAGGCCTGAGAGAGGGCCCGGGCAGGGGCCGACCCGGTTCCGGTCAGCCGGTCAGCCGGTCACCTCGAAGTGGACGACGGTGACCGCGTCCTGCGGAGCGATCCCGGGATAGTGGAACCGCAGCTTGGCTCCGAGTTCCGCGAGGTCGCGGAAGCCGTCCGCCTGCGCGTCCTCTTCCGTCAGCTCGGCCACCCGCTTGGCCACCACCCGCGTGACCCTCCCCGGCAGGACCACCTCCTCGTCGGACTCGAACAGCAGGCTCACGGGCCCGGTCTCCACCGGGTCACGGAACCGCACCGTCGTGGTCTTCTCACCCGCGAGGACGGCGTCGAGGTAGTCGGGGTGGAAACGCAGGGGCCGTACGGCGGGCGCGGGCGAGGAGTAGGCCCACGGGAGCAGCTCGGCGACCGGGACGCTCCGCAGCCCGTCCGCCGTCGCCACCAGGACGCGGATGCCGGGGTGGTGCTCGAAGAGGACCTGCCGGTCCCGCCCGCACGGCGCGAGCACACCGCGCCCCGCGTCGCCCACCGCCACGATGGTGGTCAGCTCGCGTGCTCCCTCGGCGCGCGCGTGGCCGAGGGCCACCAGCTCCGCACAGGGGCCGCCGGTGAAGTGGTAGAGGTTCAGGCCCCGGAACATCCGGCCCGTCGCGTCCCGTACCGCCGCCCCCACCGTGTGCCGCTCACCGTCGCCGTGGGCGTCCACCACCTCCCGGGCGAAATCGACCAGCTCCCGTTCCGCCGCCGTCAGTTCCCGCATCGTCCTGTCCATCGGAGCACCTTAACGATCACCCGGGCGGGAGGCGAACGGCGGCCGCCTCGGGCGACCTCGGCGCCCGGAATGCGCCTCGCGGAGGGCCTGCCCATACTGTGAGAGTGAGGCGTACTCGGACAGTCTTGCTCTGCATATCCGCCCTGTTAGGCGCGGCCCTCCCCGCCGGCACCGCCGCGGGCCCGGCGTCGGCCGCGACCGCGGCGGCGCCGCAGACCTGCGTCGCGGCCGCGACCGCGGCGGCGCCGCAGACCTGCGTCAGCTCGCCCGGTCCGGCGCAGGGCGACGCGCGCAAGGTGCTCACCATCGCGCAGCAGGCGCAGCGGGAGTTGGGCCTGAACTCGGTGATCCTGCGGGTCTCCTCCGGCGGCACAGAGGTGCTGACCACGGCCCTCGGAGAGTCGATGACCGGCGCACCGGCCGAACCCGCCATGCACTTCCGGACCGGCTCCGTGGCCATCGTCTACATGGGCACCGCGCTGTTGCGGCTCGTCGAGCAGGGCAAGGCCTCCCTCGACGACCCCGTGTCGCGCTGGCTGCCGGACGTGCCGCACGGCTCGGAGATCACCCTGCGGATGCTGGCCGACTCCACGTCCGGCCTGCACGACTACGTCACGGATCCCGCGTTCCTCAAGGAGTTGGAGGCGGCGCCCTTCCGCCAGTGGACCCCGGCCGAGATCACCGGCTACGCGACGCGGCAGCCGCTGCTGTACGAGCCGGGTACCAACTGGAGTTATTCGCACGCCAACTTCGCCTTCCTCGGCGCCGCGCTGGAGAAGATCAGCGGACTCCCGCTGGACCGGCTCCTGTCGCAGACCGTGATCGAGCCGCTCGGGCTGAGCGAGACCAGCAACCAGTCCACGCCGCAGATCCCGGAGCCCGTCCTGCACGCCTTCACCTCCGAGCGCGGCACCTACGAGGAGTCCACCTTCTGGAACCCCTCGTGGACGACCGCTCCGGGAGCCGTCCTCGTGCAGAACATCTGCGACCTGGACCGCTCCGCGCGGGCCATCGGGACCGGCGAGCTGGTGTCCGCGAAGTCCTTCAAGACCCAGCTCGACCCGGGCACCACGGGCCTCGGCCATGCGACGTCCACCTGCCCCGCCACCGTGTGCCTGCTGACCAACACGGCGGCCCACCACTTCGGCCTGGGCGTGCTCGTCGTCAACGACTGGATCCTGACGAACCCGTCGTTCTCCGGCTACGCAGCCATCCAGGCCTACCTGCCGGCCGCCGAGCTCGCGATCTCCGTCACCGTGACGCAGGGCCCCAAGAGCCCCCAGGGCAACTCGGCCGAGACCATCGCCGAACGCATCTCCCAGGCCCTGGCCCCGGACCACGCCCTCAAGCAGCGCTGACGCCGCTCAAAGAGCGGTGGCCTCGCGCACCCGGCTCACATGGACGAGCACGTCGTACGCCGGGCCGATCGCGAGCGTGGGCGGCGGGTCGTTCCTGAAGGACGAACCCGCCTCGTACACGGGGCGGGGCGTGTCGAGCCAACTGCGCCCCGCCGTCGCCAGTGTGCGCAGGTCGAGGTAGTAGTCGCGGTGGCGGACCCGGTCGAGGGTGTGCTCCTGCGAGCCGGGGGCGGCCGCCGGGACCGTGACCTTGTTCCAGGCACTGCCGAGGGTGGTCGCGGTGAGGAACGACCCGCGGGCGAAGGTGAAACCGATGGCGGCGTAGTCGCTGCCGAGAGTGTTGCGAAGGAAGGCACCCTGCGTCGTCGGGTACATCACGGGATCCGTGCTCAGGTAGCCCACGTGCCCGTTGTGCGCGGAGAGCAGCATCTTGTCGCCCGTGCGGCGATGCCACCAGACGGTGTTGTCGGCCATGACCCGGTCGCGCAGGTGCTCCGCCGCGGACACCGACTCCGGATCGGAGAGGTCCAGGGAGGCGAAGGCGAAGGTCTGGGCGATGTTGCGGGCGTGCTGGAGGGTCCACGCGCAGGCCTCGCCGCCGGCAGGGTGGGCCGCGACCAGGTCCAGTGCCCGCTGCGCGGTGGCGGCGTCCGCGCGTCGCTCGGCCACGGGCTTCTGCAGGTGGGCGAAGACGTCGTCGAAGGGGCGCAGTCCCGCGTACAGCTCCGTCAGGCGCGCAAGGTCCTGCGGGTGGTCGCCGCGTACGTGGGACAGGACCCGTTCGAAGGCGGCGTCGCCGAGCCGGGGCGCTCCCACGTCGTTGCCCATGAAGTGGACCTTCCGGCCAGGGTGGCGGTCGTTGTACCACCGCATCCAGGCGATGAGGCTGACGAACTCCTCGCGCTCCCAGGGGGATCCGCCCAGCGTCTCCTTGGCGATCCGCCTCAGCTCCCCGGCGCCGCCCTGGAGGTACTCGTCGATGCGCAGACCCGCCGTCCAGCTCATCTCCAGGGCGAAGGTGGTGAAGCCCTTCTCCTCGACGAGGTGGCGGAAGACGCGTTCCTTCATGGCGAAGAACTCGTGCGAGCCGTGGGTCGCCTCTCCCAGCCCGACGACCACGGCCTCGCCGATCATGGAGCCGAGGGCGCGCAGATCGGTGGTGCGTCCGCCGGGTTCCGTCGTCCGCAGGGGCTGGGCAGCGCGCTCCAGGGCACGGAGCGCGGCGGCTTCCCCACCGTTCGCCGCCGCCGCGGGCCCGGCCGGGGCGGTACGCGCCGCCGGTGCGGCGGAGGCCCGCGGGGCGGCCAGGACGGTGGCCGCCGCGACGCCTGCCGTGGCGGCGAGCAGCTTGCGCCGCCCCATCGTCCGCTGATACGCGCTCATGCCGGTTGCTCCTCGGTTCGGTGTTCCACTGGGTCGTGAAACGATCATGGCGGGAGCGGGGGGAGCAGCGCCCTGGGGCTTTCCTCCGGATCGGTGGGGGAAAACCCCCGCCCGGCACGGTGGCCACCCCGTCGCCCGCGCTACCCGGCCGGCTTGACGCACGTCTGGTCCTTGGCCGGCAGGATGCCGGTGGCCAGGTAGCGGTTGACCCCGTCGTCCACGCAGGTGTTGCCGTAACGACCGTAGAGCGCATGCCGGTTGGCGCCGTCAAGGGTGAGCAACCGGGAAGCCGGCAGCAGGCGGTGCAGCGCGACGCTGCCCTTGTACGTGGTGCGCGGGTCACCGGTGGCGGCCACGATCAGGACCGGCGCGTCCCGCCGCACCCGGGTGGGTTCCTCGCGCGGGCGGTCCCAGAAGGCGCACGGCCCTATGGTGGCGGTGAGCGGCCCGAAGAGAGGGTGCGCGGAGCGGCTGCGCTCGATGTCCCGCCAGTACGTCCGCGGATCGCGCGGCGCGGCCACGTCCCCGCACAGGACGGCGGCCTGCACGCCCGACGGTTCGCCCCCGCCGTGCAGCAGATAGCGGAGCGTCGCGGCGAACCCGGGCGACAGCGCGGTCGGCGCCGCGCCCCGCGCCGCCGCGTCCAGTACGGACAGCTGCTCGCCGAGGAAGGCGCGCGTCGCGTCGCTGTCGTCCCCGGTGGCCGTCAGGAGCAGGACCGGCACCTGGCTGTCGTCGAGCCGGAACACGTCGGCGCCCGCGCCGACCGTCAACGGGCCGCGCGCGGCGGCTGCGACGATCCGGTCGACGGTGGCGAGCACCTCGGCGCGGGTGCGCCCGAGACCGTACGCGCCGTGGCGCTGCGCCGCCCAGTGCGCCCAGTCGGCGAGCGCCTTCTCGTTCTCGGGCTCGGATCCCTTCAGCAGCCGGGGGCCGTAGTCGGCGGGGTTGATCGCCCCGTCGAGGACGACGCGGTCGTAGCGGCCGGGGAACATCTGGGTGTAGACGGTGCCGAGGTAGGTGCCGTAGGAGTAGCCGAGGTAGGAGATCCGGCGCTCGCCGAGGGCGCCGCGGATGACGTCCATGTCGCGGGCCGTGTTACGGGTGCTGATGTACGGCAGGACGGCGGCGTCGGCGGCGCGGCACTTGTCGGCGAGGCCCTTCTGCAGGGTCACCTGCTTCTCGAAACCGGCCCGGCCGGCGCCCGCCGAGAACCACGAACTGCCCACCGGCCAGCCGCAGTCCAGGGGAGTGCTGCGGCCGACGAAGCGCGGGTCGAAGCCGATGATGTCGTAGCGCGCGCCGACGTCCTTCATCGCCTTGCGGACGTCCGGCGGCGACTGGACGGAGGGGCCGCCGGGGCCGCCGTTGTTCAGCAGGAGCGCGCCGATGCGCTGACGGGTGTCGGTCGCCTTCAGCCGGGACACCGCGACCGTGATCGTCCGGCCCCGCGGGTCGCCGTAGTCCAGGGGTACGGTCGCGTCGGCGCACTGGACGCCGGCCCGGTCGAGGTCGTGCCCCGCCGCGTCGTCGGCGCCCTTGGCGCAGCTGCCCCAGCCGAGGCGCTGCTGGTAGTACCGGTCGAGCCCGCCTCCGGGGCCGCCCTTGGCGGGGGCCGCGGCGGCCGCGGTCACCGCGGGGGAGGCGGTGAGGCAGGCGGCGAGCGCGAGACTGAGGGCGCAGGCGCGGCGCGCGGCGGGGCTGAGGGTGGTCACGGGGCTCCTCGGACTGGTGGGTGCGGGCGTCGTGCGGGCGCTCCTGACCGGTGCGATCGCATGCCCCGACGCTAGGGACCCGCCCCCGCCCGCCACATCGCCCACGGGCACGAGGACCCTGGTCCCCCTCGCCCCCCGGCGGGGACCCGCGCCCCGGTCGCGCCTCCTCCTCAGGGGGGACGCCCCGCTGCACCCCCCGGGGCCTCGGCAGCCGCGTGTCAGGGGGAGCGGCGCCGCCGCCGGACGGAGCGGGCCTACCTCGGCGCGACGGCTCCCGAGTCCGGCGCGTGCCGGAGCCCCGATGCGTCGACCGCCTCGAAGTCCGACCCCTTGAACGCTTTGAGCCCGTCGAGCTGGGCGTTGTCCCAGCGGGAGTCCTCCGCCCCGGAGATGTACCAGGGCGATCCGTTGTCCGCGACGATGACACCGTACTTCTTGAGCGCTTCCGCCACCGCCTTCGCCTGCGGGGCGAGTTGGGACGTGTCCACCGCGCTCTTCAGTCGCAGCCGCAGCCCCATGGGAGGCAGCGAGGTGTCCGCGGCGGTGCCCGCGTGGTGCCGCGCGGGCCAGAGGTGGCTCCGGTCGGACCGGGGCACGGTGATGCGGATCGCGTGGTCGACCGATCCGGCCGCCGCCTCCTCGTAGCGCACCAGACCGGGCAGGACGGCCAGACCCGCGGCGTCGGCCGACGTCCACCCGTCGGGCCGCAGTGCGTGCGAGCGCAGGTCGAAGACCGCGCCCGAGCCTGCGTGCCAGGCGTTTCCGCCCTGCGGATGGGCGTCCCAGAGCTCGTAGGACGCACACCGGGTGCGGTCCCAGACGATGACGTGCCGGTCCCCGTCGCTCGCCGGACCGTTCTCGATCCTGGCGTCCTGGGGGATCCGGTAGCCGGAGGCGTCGCTTTCCTCGGCGTAGTCCAGGGAGACCTTTGATTCGGGCACCGCCGTGTCCGAGACGGTGACGGGGATGCCGAAGGGCCGGCCGTCGATGAGCCCCGACCCGAAGTCAGGGTGCAGGGGCGCCGCCGAACCGATGGAGGCGACGTACCGGTCGGATTTCGGGTGGACGGGAAGCGTGTCCACGGGCGCGCGCCAGAAACTGTCGGGCAGCGACGGCCGGCACGGCTCCCGGGGCGCCGAAGCGGAGCCTGTGGCCGAGCCGGCAGAGTGGTGGGGCGCCGTGACGGTTGTCGCCTCCGCGCTCGGTCCGGACACCGTGTACCCGGCCACCAGGAACGTCGCAGCGAGAGCCGATACCGCTGCCACGGCAGGGATCCGGCCCCGGCCGCGTGGGCGGGCTCCCGTTCCCTGCTTCGCGTGCTTGAGGGCCATGGTCCACCCCGTCCGCGAGGGTTGTGACGTGCTGCCCGCGCTGTTGCGTGCGAGCCCCTCCAGCGTAAGCACCTTCCCGCCCCGCCGCCCCGCCGTCACCGGGGACGGCGGCGGAGGGGGCGGTGATCCGCGCCGGACAGCGCCCGTCAGTGTCAGTGGACGTCACCAGCGTGCTGACGCCACCGGGACGGCCCGGCGCGGGGGCGGAAGCGGACGGCCGGGAGGCGGACGGGGGAGCGCCGGGCGCCGTAGCGGAAGGCGAAGATGCCCGCCGCGGTGGCGGATGCACGGGCCGCGCGCAACGTTACGGCCCTCGTATGCGGCCCTGACGGTTCCGTCGCGCTACGTCACCGTGGAGGGTCCCGGTATCCGTGTCTACGGGGGCGATTCCGCCCAGGTCTCGGGGCCGCCGCCCCGCCATTCGACGAGGTCGGAGTCGGCGAAGTCCAGGCTCTCGGCGTTCTCCATCCCCGCCGCGGCCAGGAAGACGGCGATGTCGGACGGCTTGTGCGCGACGCCGATGGCCGTTCCGTCCCAGCGGACACGCCGCCAGCCGTTGTCGTCGGGCGGATAGATGACGAGGCGGGCAGACATGGCTCCAGTGTCGGGGAGCCGACGGCCACCGGCACGCCGCAGGAGGCCGGACGGGTCGGCGGACGCCCGCGCCGCCGGTACGCGGGCCCGCGCGGCCGCCGGAGTACGGGCCCCCTCGGGCCCCGTGGCCCCCGGTCCCCGTAGCCCCGACACCCCGCCCCGCATTCACGCGTCCCAGGTGACCGGGAGCCTCTTCACGCCGTGGATGTCCGCGGCCTCCGGTCGCACGGCGACCTCCTCGGCCGGTACGGCCAGGCGCAGCGTGGGGAAGCGGCTCAGCAGCGCCGAGAACGCGACCCGCATCTCGACGCGGGCCAGCTGCTGCCCCAGGCACAGGTGGATGCCGTGGCCGAAGGCCAGGTGGCCGCCGGCCGCCCGCCGGAGGTCGAGCGCGTGCGGATCGGCGAAGCGCTCCGGGTCGCGGTTCGCCGTGTTGTAGGACAGGACGACCGTCGTGCCGGCCTCGATCAGCCGGCCCCCCACCTCGACGTCCACCAGCGCCGTCCGCATGAACGACTTGGCGACGCTCAGGTACCGCAGCAGCTCCTCCACCGCCTGGTCGGTGAGCGAGGGATCGGCGCGCAGCGCCGCCAGCTGCGCCGGGTTGCGCAGAAGCGCGAAGGCCCCCAAGGACAGCATGTTCGCGGTGGTGTCGAAGCCGGCCGCCAGCAGGATCAGAGCGATGCCCTGGAGCTCCTCGTCGGTCAGGTCGCCGTCGGTCAGCTCGCTGAGCACGTCGTCCGTGGGGTGCGCGCGCTTGGCGGCCACCAGCCGGGCGAGGTACTCCTGCGTCGCGGTGTAGGCCGCCAGCAGGTCCTCGTCGTTCGTCTCCCCGTTCATGAACGTATCGATCTGCTCCTGGAAGGAGTCCCGGTCCTCGTACGGAACCCCCAGCAGCTCGCAGATGACGATCGTGGGGATGGGCTTGGCGAAGGCGGTCACCAGGTCCGACGGCGGCCCGGCCGCCTCCATGGCGTCCAGGCAGGTGGTGGTGATCTGCTCGATGCGCTCGGTGAGCAGCCGCATCCGGCGGGCGGTGAACTTGCCCACCAGGGGTTTGCGGTAACGCCCGTGCTGGGGCTCGTCCATGAGGAGGAACTCGCCGGGCGGCGCCGGCGGGAGCTCGAAGTCGACGACGTTCAGGAGATCCTTGCGCGAGCTGAACCGCGGATCGGCCAGGACCGACCGGACGGCGTCGTAGCCGGTGATCAGCCAGCCGGGCTTCCCGCCCGGGTGGGTGTAGCGGCTGATCGGACCGTGCCGCCGCGCGTCGATCAGCTCGGCCGGCGGGTCGAAGGGGCACCCGGGCGGACGCTCCGTCGGCAGCGCCGCGACGGTGTGCAGTGATGCGCTCGTTTCGCTCATGACCATTCCTCATCTCGCGGCATTGCGTGTTTTACGTATGCCGAAAGCTACGTTGCGTTCGTTGGAGCGTCAATCAACAAGAATCCATAACTGCACGTCACAACACGGAAATTGATGCAATGACGCTGAACCCGAATGCAATGCGACGTTGCAATGAATGAAGGCGAAGGCAATACTTGCGGCATGCCAGGAGGACGCTTGACCCAGCAGGAACGTCAGCGCATCGCCGCCGGTCTCGCCGACCGGCTTTCCTATGCCGAGATCGCGAGGCGGCTCGACCGGCCGACCTCGACGATCAGCCGGGAGGTCGCGCGCAACGGCGGTCCCCACGGCTACCGGCCCCAGGAAGCCCAGCGCGCCGCGGGCCGACGGGCGCAGCGCGGCACACCGGCGCCCCCGCGCGCGGCGGGAGCGCCGACCACCACGGCGGAAGAGCGGATCATCGAACTGGCCGTCGGCTCGGGCCTGCCCAGGATGACGGCGCGCGTGCACGTCGATCTGCTGCTGTCCGAGGACGGCAGGCGCACCGCCGCCGAGCTGACCCGCAGACTGAACGTCAGCCCGGCCTCGGTCTCGGTGGCCGTGAACTTCCTGGTCCAGCAGGGCTACGTCCGGCGCGAACGCGATCCGCGCGGCCGCCGGGACGTCTACGTGCTCGACGACGACGCCTGGTACCAGTCGGTCCTGATCAGCTCGCGGCACACCCTCGCCTCGGCCCGCGCCGCCCTGACGGCGGCCGAGGAACTCGGCCCGGACACACCGGTGGGACAACGCCTGACCAGAGCCGGAACGTTCCTGGAACACGTCATTGAGGACATGCTGACCTCCGCCAACCGCTGGCGCCCCCTCCTGACGTAACGGCGGGCGGCCGCCGCGGGCCGTCCTGGCCGAGGGAATGTCAGTGCGATCCGGTAACTCTTCTGAAAGATTACGCGCAGTGGACCGCCACGGGGCGACCACCACATTCCCAGGGGGGAACGCACCACATGACACCTGCTCGCGCGTTATCTACGGCGGCGCTGGCGCTGGCGCTCGGCTTGGCCGCCGCGCCGCCGACCGCCGCGGCTGCCGACCCGACGACGCCCAAGGTCACCACGCCGCGGACCAGCCCGCAGCCCGGCTTCGCGGGCGAGGACCGCTACGCCGACTGCGACACCGATCCGTACTCCGGTGCCGGAGCGGGCTGGGTCGGCGCCAGTGACCTCACGTTGCGTGCCACGGCCTCGTCGCCGACGGGGGCGCAGCTCCAGACGACGTTCCAGCTCTGGGACACCACGTACGGGGGCAAGCGCACGGAGCAGACGTCCGGTTGGAGCACGTACCCCGAGGCGCGTGCGGACTTCGGCCGTGACCACTTCCTGGACGGCCGCCAGTACGCATGGCGTGCCCGCGCCGCCGACGGGAAGTCGACCGGCCCGTACACGGCCTGGTGCTACTTCCGCGTGGACCGGACGCCGCCGACCGCCGAGGTCACCACGGACGCGACCCCGAAGAAGGTCGGCGAGGAGGCGACCTTCACCCTGCGGGGCGCCGACACGGGCTCGGAGATCGCTTGCGCCCGCTGGAGCACCACCTCGACGTCCAGCGTCGGCTGGCGCTGCTCGGACGAGGCCACGAATTCCCACATCGTCCGTCTCACCGACGGCTCCGTCGACATCAAGGTCACGCCCGCCAACTGGGGCAGCCAGGCGGTCTACCTCCAGACGATGGACAACGCGGGCAACGTCTCCCAGGACGCCGTCGTCTACTACTACGCGCAGCCGAATTCCGCCCCGGCCGTATTCGGCGACATCGACTCCGACGGCAAGCCGGACGTTCTGGTCCCCGACGCGGCAGGCAATCTCCGCAAGCGGGGGGCGAACCCGCACGACACCGCGAACGCCCGTGCCGTCGCCGCGCCCGGCGGTGGCGGTAGCTGGGCGGGAGTCCAGTACACCCACCGCGGCACCCTGGGCTACCAACAGGTGGACGACCTGCTGGCGCACGCCCCCGGCACTCCTTCCCTGGTCCTCTTCCGCAACGACGGCGCGGGCCGCTTCACGGAACAGGCCCCGTCGGACCTCGCCAAACCCACCATCTGCCGGGACACCGCACGCACCGTCATCGACTGCGCGGAGCACGGCCTCGGCCCCGACTGGGCGCAGGTCGCGCAGCTCGCGGCCTTCGGTTCCCCGCGGGGCGACCGGGCGGAGGAGGGCATCCTGCCGAGTACTTCGCTGCTGTTCGTGGAGAACGGCCGCCTGTGGCTGGTGGAGCGAGAGTCCATGGAGCTCGACGACGAAGCGGTCCTCGTCTCGGGCAACGGCACACAGTGGGCCGGCCAGGAGCTGCTGACCCCGGGCCGCGCCCAAGGCACGGACTTCCCCACGCTGTGGGCCCGCTCGACCGACGGCGCCGTCCGCGCCTTCTCCCTCACGGGTACTCCCGACGCCCCGGACTTCTCCGCATTCGCCGACCCGTCGGCCGGGCCGGTCCTGACCACTCTGACCCCCGCCGCGCACCCGCGCGTCGGCTCCGACGGTGACCTCACCGGTGACGGCCTGCCGGACCTCTGGTCCGCGGACGCCTCCGGCAAGGTGACCGTCTTCCCGGGGAGGGGCACGGCGACTCCCCACCCGACGGTCACCGGCTTCGGCCCGGCCGTCTGAGCACCCACCGGGTTCCCGACGGGCCCGCGGGCGGGGTCCGTCGGACCCCTGGCGGCGCGTGCGGGCGGATCAGGTGCGGTCGCGAGCCGGTTCCGCTTCCGGTCGGGGCGTGGTGCCGGTGCCGTGCCGGGGGAGGAGGAGCGGGGTCGCCAGGAGGAGCAGGCCGGCCAGGACGATGGCCGGGCGGGGGCCGAGCAGGCTGCCCAGGACGCCCCAGACGGCGGTCAGGAGGGCGGTGGTGGCTTTGGTCGTCACCGCCCAGGCGGAGAGGGTACGGGCGACCCGGCCCGTCGCGGTGCGTTCCAGGCGGTAGGTCGCGCTGACGGGGTTGAAGACCCCGCAGCAGAAGATGAGCCCCAGTTCGACGGCGATCACCAGCAGCAGGCCCCCGGTTCCCGGCCCCACGAACGCCAGCCCGACGGGCCAGAGCGCGCGCAGCGTCCCGGCCGCCAGGAGCACCCGGTGCTGTTCGAACCGGGTGACGAGCGGCTGGGCCAGCCGGGAGCCGAACAGTCCGCCGATCGCGGGTGCGGCGAAGGCGAGGCCGTACTGCCAGGGCGCGTACCCGAGCGGTCCGAGCATGAGGACGGCGAGCAGCGGCTGCGTCGCCATCACCAGGGCGTTGAACGCCGCGGTGTTGAAGAACAGCGGGCGCAGCATCGCGTCGCCGAGGATGTACCGCCAGCCGTCGAGCAGGTCGCCGGCCCGCATGCGCGAGCCCTCCCGGCGCTCGGGCCGCGGCTCGTGGCCCCGCGACGCGTGGATGCCCAGCGCCGAGAGCAGGTAGCTGACCGCGTCCGCCACCACGGTGACCACCGGACCGAGGAGCCCGATCATCGCGCCGCCCAGCGGCGGCCCGATGATCGTGGTCGTCCAGGCGGTGGACTCGAAGCGCGCGTTGGCGACGAGCAGGTCCTCGGCCGCGAGCAGCGTTTTCAGGTACGCGCCGGAGGCCGCACGGAAGGTGATGTCGGCCGCCGCGACCACGACCGAGACCAGCAGGAGCTGGAGGAAGGTGAGGGCGCCGAGCGCGAACGCGGCGGGGACCGTCAGCAGCGCCGCGCACCGCACCAGGTCCATCGCGATCAGCACCGGCCGCTTGCGCCGGAAGTCCACCCACGGCCCGAGCGGCACGGCCACCGCGGCGCCCACCGCGGATCCGACCGCGGAGAGGGCGGCGACCGCGGCCGGTCCGGAGTGCAGCACCTGGACGGCGATCAGCGGGAAGGCCCCGAAGGCGAGCCAGGTGCCCAGCGCGCTGGTCCCGTACGCTCCCCAGAGCCACCCGAACCGCCGTCCCAGTCGGTGCCCGTCCCCCATGCCCGCCGCCCCTCGCCGTCACTCGTACAACCGATCCGCGATCGGATCCATCCAAGCGGGCCCACTGCCGGGGGATCAAACAACCGAAGCGGCCAGCGGCACAACCAGTGGTTGTGAGGGCGTAAGGTGCAGCGCCATGGACATCGAAACCGTCCGCACCTTCGTCGCCGCCGCCGACGCCCGGCAGTTCCAGGTGGCCGCCGCCGAGCTGGGGATCACCCAGCAGGCCGTCTCCAAGCGCATCGCCGCACTGGAGCGCGGCATGGGCGTCCGGCTGTTCACCCGCACCCCGCGCGGCGCCGAGCTCACCATCGACGGACAGGCGTTCCTGCCGCACGCGCGCGAGCTGCTGCGCGTCGCCGAGCGCGCGGTCACCTCCGTGCGCACCGGCCGCCGCCCGCTGCGCGTCGACGTGATCGCCTCGCGCGTCGCGCAGTCGGGCCTGATGCGCGGCTTCCACCGCGCACACCCCGAGATCGACCTCGACGTGGTGATGCTCTTCGGCTTCGAGACGGCCGTCAGTGCCATCCGGTCCGGCGCGATCGACGCGTCCTTCCGCGCCGTGGCCGCGCCCGGCCTGCCCCTCCCCGAGGACATCGAGTCCGTCCGGGTGCTCGACGAACCGCTCCAGCTCCTCACCGGCCCCGGCCACGCGCTGGCGGACGCCCGGTCCGTGACCCTCCAGCAGCTCGTCGGGCACCGGATCTGGATGCCCGGCATCGTGCCGGGCACCGAGTGGGCCGCCTACTACGACGACCTCGTCACCGAGTTCGGCCTCACCATCGAGGCGACGGGCCCCAACTTCGGCTCCGACGCCCTCCTCGACACCGTCGCCGACACCCCCGCCCTGGCCACCTTCATGGGCGAGCACACCCGCCTCGTCTGGCCCACCGGCCACGGCCTGCGCCGCATCCCGGTGACCGACCCCACGCCCGTCTACCCGCACTCGCTCCTCTGGCACCGCGACAACCCGCACCCCGCGCTGGCCACCCTCCGCGCGCACCTCGCCACGACGGCGTCCGGCCCGGGCGCCCCGGGCACCTGGGTCCCGGACTGGGTGGCCCCACGTTGACCGTCTGACCCCGTGCTGACCATCTGGTCCCCGGCCCCTGGCCCCTGACGGGCGATCGGCGATCGGCGACCCGTCCCGCGACACGACTTCCCCTGGGCCGGATCCCGGGCGGGGATGCGCTAAGCTGATCTCGTTCTCGCAGCCGGGTTTCCGGTGGTGGGCTCGCGTTGGTGGTCCAAGGAAAGACACCCCACTTCCCGTGGGGGGATGCAGGTGCAAGGCCTGCCCAGCGCTCGATCAAGGCCCCGGCCTCCGCAAGGAGACCGGGGCCTTTTCCGTGCCCCGCCCCCGCCCTTGCCCCCGCACCCTCTTCCGCGCGCCGGTGCATCGAACGCGCCGCCCCTGGGTACGCATGCGCACCAGGTACCCGAGGAGGAGTTCCGTGTCATCGCCCTACGACGCCCAGTACGCCCCCATCGGTGATGTGGGCACAGCGCTGATGATGATCGACTCCCGGCTCAAGGCCGTCCACGACGGCAAGCCCGAGGTTGACCCCGAACAGCAGTTGCTGATCGAGCAGTACGCCGCGTCCCTGGGCCCCGAGGGGGCCGGTGACGTGCTGGACGGGGCGTGCACCCTCATCTACATGTTCACGACGTGGCTGCGTAAGGCTCATGAGGAGCACGGCAAGGACGTCATCGAGTACGTGGTGCCCCACCTCGTGGCCTCGCTGGGCATGATGCCCAAGAGCGTCCGGCCCGAGGCCGTTCCCACCATGGCCGGCCTGGTCATCGCCGCGGGTACCGGGCTGAGCCCCAGCTTGTGGCGCAAGGGGTACGGGGCGTGGAAGAGGGAGGAGATGAACCCCTTGGAGGCCACCGCCTTCCTGCTGGCGGAACACATCAACCGCATCGCCGGCGACCCCGACTTCGCCACCCGCCTGATCACCGACGCCCTGTCACGGGTGGAGGAGGCCTGAGGCATGTCCCCGGCGGTCGGCGGTCCGACCAGGGGACTAGCCTTGCGGAACGTCCCTGACGAAGACGAGGCCGTCGCCCGCCGCCAAGTGGGCCGGGTCGAGCGGGGCGTAGCCGTACCAGGGGGACACGCGGGGCTCGGGCAGGGGACTGCCGAGGGCCGTGGCCAGTCGGCGGGAATCGATGACGTAGGCGTTCTCGGGAAGGGCGTAGAGGTGCCCCTCCACGGTGTCCGGCGGCGGGGTGTCCACCCCCTGGTGCCGGATCGTGCCGAGGGCCGTCGCCACGAAGGCGTACTCCGCGCCCAGGCGGGCGCTCACCAGCGCGCCGGCGCTCCACCACTCCACCGTCCCCTCCCACGTCCGCATCGAGCTCTTCTCCCGCTGCAGATGGGAGTTGTGGGCGTGGACGAGTACGGGGCCGCGGGCGGCGAGGGCGAGGAGGTTGTCGGCCATCATGAGGTTCCGGAGTGCGCACAGCCGCGTCATGCGGGCCGGTGAGGGGTCGGCCATCGCGTGGTGGTAGCGCAGCAGGCCGGCAGCGGTACGCCCGTACAGGCGCGCCAGGTCCACGTCGTCCCGCGAGGCCGTCACCAGCAGGTGCGGCGCCTGCGCGTCGAGCAGGGCGATCAACTCGTCGGTGAGCAGGCGCAGTCGGTCCGCCTCGGCCGACCGGCCCGCGGAGCGTGCGGCGTCCAGCATCGCGGCGGGCTCGGTCCACCGGTCGTCGGCGCCGAGCAGGCGGTCGAGTTCCTCCGGGGTGCAGGGGAGCAGGGTCGCGTCCACCCGGGCGCCGAGGTGGCCGTGGAGCGCGGTGAGGGCCTGCCGGGGGCTCGCGGCGTGGGTGATTTCCAGCGGGCCGTCGAAACCGGCGAAGCGGAGCCGGTCGGAGGCGGGCCGACCGTCGCGGTCGGCCCGGGCGTTGTAGGCCCGCATCCAGCGCACGAGCTCGCGGTTGGCGGCGGAGGTCCCCCAGCCGTGGCTGATGCCCCGCTCCGCGACCTCGTCGAGGCGGCCCGTGCCGGAGGTGACGTACTCGTCCACGGCCAGCCCGGCCATGCAGTCGCTCTCGATGGCGATCGTCCGGTAGCCCTCCTCCTCGACGAGCTGCCGGAACAGCTCGTTGCGCAGGACGAGCAGCGCGTCCTCGCCGTGGGTGGGCTCGCCCAGGGCGAGCAGCCGCGGCCGGGCCGGGAACAGCCTCATGACGCCGGCGGCGTCGACGGCGCCGGCGGTGTTCTCGATGTCAGTAGCCATGCCTTCAACGCTATCGTTGAAGCCCCGGTGGAGACTTTGGCGCGCTATCGTCGGCTTCATGGGGCAAAACCTTCAAAGGCGTGACCGGCTGCGGCCGGTCGATCTGGCGCGTGCTCACGGCCTGTCCACGCAGGCGGTCAGGAACTACGAGGAAGCGGGCATCCTGCCCGCCACCGGTCGCACCCCGCACGGTTACCGCACCTACACCGCACTGCACGCCGGCGCGTTGCGCGCGTTCCTCGCCCTGCTCCCCGGTCACGGCCACCGGACGGCGGCGTCGGTCATGCGGGCGGTCAACGAGGGCGCGGACGACGAGGCGTTCCGGCTCGTCGACGAGAGCCACGCACAACTCCTGGAGGACCGCAGCACGTTGCGGGCCGTGGAGAAAGCCCTCCGCGACCTGGAGGCACCCGCGGCGACCGAGCCGCGCGAGGCGTCCCCGGGGTCGGCGGGCTCCCCGGGGTCCTCGACGCCCAGGACGTCCACGGCGCCCCCGCCGGGGAACTCGTTCATCGGCCCGCTGGCGCACCAGCTGGGCATCCGGCCCGCGACGCTGCGTACGTGGGAACGCGCCGCACTGGTGCACCCCCGCCGCGACCCGCGGACCGGATACCGCGTCTACGACGCGGCCGCCGCACGGGACGCCCGCCTGACCCACCAGCTCCGGCGCGGTGGCTACCCGCTGGAGCAGATCGCCCCGCTCATCGCCCACGTCCGGTCGGCCGGCGGGCTGGAGCCGCTGGAGAGCGCACTGGCCGACTGGAACGGACGGCTGTCCGCCCGGGGGCGGGCCCTGCTGGCGGGGGCCGCGGAGCTGGAGGCGTACCTCCGCGCGCGCGGATGAGCCGGACGGCCTACCGCGATCGCCGCCCGACCCGGCCGGCGGCGCCGTTCCGCGTCCGCGCGGCGATGAGGAGCGCGAGCCCGCCGGCCACGACCAGGGTCCCCACCAAGACCAGGCCCGCGCCGATCACGAAGAGCCCGCTCCCGTCGTCCGACCAGTCGTAGGCGGCGGCCGCGGTCAGCCCGATGCCGGGGCCGAGCGCCGCGGCGACGACGTGCCCGCGCGAGGCCGCCCAGTACACCGCCACCAGCAGCGTCAGCACGAGACCGATCACCTGCCAGGCCTCGTAGGGGCCGGTCGTCGCACCATCGGGGTGCACGTCGCGGTGCTGGTCCCAGCCCAGCCAGGCGGCCCAGGCCGCCATCGCCCCCGCGGCCAGCACCACGGTCGCGAGCAGGTGGGAAAGAGGTCTCCGCAGTCCTTGGGCCATGACCCCAGTCTCCCGGCTCCGGCGGCCGCCCGACAGGGCGCGGGGGACCGCGCGGCGGTTACGACACCACCGGAGCGGCGTCGGCCTGGGTCAGCCGGACCGTGCACAGGCCGCCACGCTCGGACGTCACGTCCGTGACCTTGAGCTGCGTACCCGGCGCGAGGATGTACTCCTCCTCCCCGGTGAAGGCGGAGAAGTTCCTGATCCCGACGGCCTGCGCGGGCGTCACCTCGAAGAGCGTCCGCTTGCCGCGGCTGCCCAGGAAGGACCGGGCCACGTTCAGTTCGGAGGTGCACGAGGAGACGCCCCACCAGGTCACCGTCCGCCCCACCGGGTACTGTGCCCGCAGGTCCAGCGAGACTCCGCGCCACAAGGGCTGCGTGTGGGCGGGCAGCCCCGACACCGCCGAGAACAGCAGCCGCAGGTACGGCAGGTAGGGCGTGACCCTGGTGCGGTCGGGAGAGCGCAGGACGGCGTTGATCTCGCGGTAGAAGGCCGACTCGCAGGTGTAGAGGTACAGCGCGGCGATCGCGTCGGCGGACAACCCGGCCGCCGTCTCGTCGACTCGCCGTTTGCCGAAGTCGCGCGACCGGTCGAGGTGGCCGCCGAGCCCGGGGAGCACCTGCGCGACCGGGGCGAGGGCCTCCTGGAAGTCCATCAGCGGGGTGGCGAACACACCCGTGATCGAGGGGAGGACCAGCCCCTCGTCCTTGACGCTGGTGAGCCGCTCCAGGTACAGCTGGTGCAGGTTCATGGTCGACTCGATGAAAGCGCCCATCCGGGCCGCGACACCCCCGTCGGCGCCGCCCCCGCCGGCCGCTCCCGCGTTCCATCCCGAGCTCGGCAGCCAGTCGATCCCGTCGCACCCCAGTGACGCGAGGGCCTCGTTCACCAGGGTGAAGTGATCGCCCTCGCAGAAGAGGTCGCCCTGCGCCGCCGGGTTCGCGTGGTCGATGTGCCGGACCTCCACGTCCGGGTACTTCTCCTGGAGCCGCAGGACGACCTTCTTCAGGCTGCGGGCGTGCGCGCCCCACCAGGCGAACACGACCCCGCGGTCCTCCTCGTCGCCGTCCTGCTTGGCCTTGAGGATCTCCTCGACGATGCGTTCGGCGACGGGCCGCCAGAAGGCCGTGTGCTGGTCGGCGCCCATCGCTCCGTCGCCGCTGGCGGTGAGCGAGGCGTTCAGCAGGAGCACGCCCTGCGTGAGCATCGCCTGGAACCACTCCGGCGGCTGGACCGTGTCCCGCTCCTTCAGCAGCGCGCGGACCTCGGCGATCGGCGTCTTCTTGGCGATGCCGTACTTCCACATCGCCGCCGCCTTGATCAGGCACCGGATGCTGACGACCCGGCCGAACTGGCTGTCTTTCCAGTCGTTGAAGGTGTTGTCGAACATGGCTATGCCGGTCGCGCTCTCCGGGCGCGGGTACGGGTTCTGGCCGAAGACGACGACCTTCCACTTGTGCGGAGGGTGGGGCTTGAGCGCCTGGAAGGTCAGCTCGCGGACCGGTACGACCTCGGGGCTGCGGCCCGGTCCGATGAAGCGGGCGGCGTCCGGCCGCGCCTCGATCACCGGCTTCAGGAGCGGAAGCCAGGGCTCACCGCCCCCGTCGAACAGCCCGGCGAGAGCGAGGGGATCGTCCGCGGCGGGCGCGGTCGGCGGCGCGGTTACGGGCCCGGTCGGCGCGGGCTCGGCAGCCGCAGGCTCACTCGGCGCAGGCGCGGGTGCGACCGGCTCCGGCGAAACCGGCTCGGTCGGCGCCAGCCCGGCCGCCTGCGGCGGCACGATCCGCACCCGCTCCTCGACCGGCGCGTTCTCGATGCCCTGGAGCTGCGCGATGACCGTGCTGCGCAACTCGTCGTCGTCCTCGAACCAGTGGTCGTGGAAGAGCGTGTAGCCGGTCCACATCAGGTTGGCGCACACCCTCGCCGGGACCCGGCCGGTCTGCGCGCCCATGCCGACGAGCGCCACCGAGCGGATGCTGCCCGGAGCCTTCCGGTTCTGCCGGTGGACGGCCTGGAAGGCGGCGGCGCACGCCAGGGCCACGTTCACCGTGGCACTCACGTTCTGCGCGGACCGCACCATGGTCGGCGTCGATATCAGGTAGCGCGGGACGGCCGCCCCCGACGGGACGCAGACCGCGCTGCCCACCGGCAGGGGTCCGGCGAACCGGTCGCGGATCGCCCGCTGCACCCGCACCTGGATGCCGGACCCGAGGTACCGCTTGATGACGGCGTCGACCCCGCCGTCCATCCGGCCCCGGGAGTTGGTCGGGGTGACCCAGGCGTCGACGTCCTCGTCGAGGATGGAGCCCCCGCGGATCTCGACGCCGGGGGTGTCCGCGAACGCCGCCCGCCACGCCTGCACGACGTGCTCGTTCACATCGGTCAGCACCACCCTGAGCGCGGGCTGCGCACTGCTCTCGGTCATCGTCCACTCCTGTCCGGAAACGCCCTTGCGACTCCCCGAACATAACCCCCGCCACTGACAACGCCGTCGGCGCCCCGGCCCGCACAAAAGGGCTGGTGACCTGCCCTCATGACTCCGTGTCAGAGGCGGCGCGCGGAGGCGCCCGGCGTCGGTCGGGGGTAGGTCCGCGACTGTTTGACGCTGCCGTAGGCGAAGCTCGACTCGATCGAGGCGATGCCGGGGATGGCGTGGACGCGGTCGCGCACGAGGGACTCGTAGGCCTCCAGGTCCTCGATGACGACGCGGAGCAGGTAGTCGCTGCTGCCCGCCATCAGGTAGCAGTCCTGGATGTGCTCGATGAGCGCGACGTGTTCCTCGAAGAGCCGGACCGCCGCCGCCGTGTGGCGCTCCAGGCGGATCCGCACGAAGACGGTGATCGGCAGGCCGAAGGCCACCTGGTCGACCACGGCCGTGTAGCCGCGGATCAGGCCGGCCTCCTCCAGCCGTCGCACCCGCCGCAGGCAGGGGGAGGGCGAGAGCCGGATGCGGTCGGCGAGGTCCTGGTTCGACAGCCGCCCGTCCGCCTGCAATTCCCGGATGATCTGCAGATCGACTGCGTCCACGGCCCCTCCTTGGCAGATCCTGCCCCAAACGTATGTCCGGGAGGCAGAACTGGCAATCGACTGCCCCGCCCGAAGCCCTAGCGTTGCCGGTGTACGGAATCCCGCGCCCGCACCGCCCGTGCGCCGCCCGCACACCCCCGCCATCCGACGCCCCCGACGCCGCAGCCCCCGGCCCTTCCCGGCCCCCAGAAGCTGGAGCACCCTCCTTGGTCGCCATCGACACCCCGGCCGCGTCCCCTCCCCGGGGCGCCGACCGCGCGCCCGCGCGCCGCTTCTCCCCGCAGACCGCGGGCATGGCGGCGCTGGCGGTGACCGTGGCGATCTGGGCCGCCTTCGCGCTGAGCGCCCGCGCCCTGAGCGCGTCCACCCTGCTGCCCGCCGACGCCGCGCTGCTCCGCTTCGGCGTCCCGCTCCTGCTGCTGGCCCCCGCCCTGTGGCGGCGCCGCCGGCGGATCGCCGCGGTGAAGCCGGGAGCCGCCGCGAAGATCGTCTGCGGGGCCGGGGTGCCCTTCTTCCTCGCGGCGATGCACGGCGGATCCCTCACCTCGGCGGCCTTCGTCGGCTCGATCGTGCCCGGCATGGTCCCGCTGTTCGTCTCCGCGCTCATGGTCGGCCGCGGCCACCGCGCCCCCCGCGGACTGCAGGCCGCCGGGCTCGCGCTGATCGCCGTGGGCGTGGCCGCCCTCGTCCGCGACCACGTGGTCCCCGTGGACGCGGACGTGCTGGAGGGCGCGGGCACGCTGCTGGTCGCCAGCGGCCTGTGGGCGCTGTACACGGTCGGATTGAAGGAGGTCGACCTCGACCCCGTCGGCTCGATCGGCCTGCTCTGCCTGCCCTCCTTCGCCGTCATCGCCCTCCTCGTGGCGACCGGAGCGCTCCCCACCGGCCTCGCGCACGCCGCCGGCTCCGACATCGCGCTGTTCTTCGTCGTGCAGGGGCTCGGGGTCGGGCTCTGCGCGGGCCTGCTCTACGCCTTCGCCATCCGCAGGCTGGGCGCCGAGCGCAGCTCGGTCGTCGGCAGCCTCAGCCCGGTCGCCGTCGTCCTGCTCGCCGTACCGGTCCTGGGGGAATCGCCCACCCCCGCGGTCCTGGTCGGCGTACCGCTGATCACCGCCGGTGTGGTCCTGGCCAACCGCCGCCCCCGTACCCGCCCCCGCACCGACGCCGAGGTTCCCGCTGATGCTTGAGCTGCTCCCGCCGCCGCCCGCAGACCCGCTGTGGGTGCTGACCGACGCGTTCGGAGCCGACGTACGGCCCGAACGGCTCGACCTCGTCCTCGGCGTCTACCGCGACGACACCGGCCGCACCCCGGTCATGGCCGCCGTGCGCGAGGCCGAGATCCGCCTCGCGGAGCGCTCCGCGTCCAAGGAGTACCGGGGCCTGTCCGGCAACACCGCCTTCAACCGCGCCCTCCTCTCGATGGTGCTGGGCGGCGAGCACGGCGGGCCGGCCGAGCGGGCCGCCGCCGTCCAGACCGTCGCCGGCTCGGGGGCCCTGCGCCTGCTGGCCGACCTGATCCACCGCACCCGCCCCGGCGCGACCGTCTGGATCAGCGAACCGGCCTACGTCAACCACCGCCCCATCCTGGAAGCCGCCGGCCTGACGGTGCGCGGCTACGGCTGGCGCGACGCCGCGGGCGGCTTCGACACGGAGGGCGTCCTGCGCGAACTGGCCGGCGCCGGACGCGACGACGTCGTCCTGCTCCAGGGCTGCTGCCACAACCCGACCGGGGTCGACCCGCTGCCGGAGGACTGGCGGGCCCTCGCCGACTCGGCCGTCCGCGGCGGCTGGATCCCCTTCGTCGACCTCGCCTACCACGGCCTGGGCGACGGCCTGGAAGCCGACCTGGCGCCCACGCGCATGCTGGCCGCACGCGTCCCCGAGATGCTGATCGCGGTCAGCTGCTCGAAGAACTTCGGCCTCTACAGCGACCGTGTCGGCGGCGCCATCGTCCTGGGCGCCTCCGCCCTGGCCGCGCGGCACGCCGAGACGGCCCTGCAGAACGCCGCCCGGACCCAGTACTCGATGCCCCCCGAGCACGGCGCCGCGGTCGTCACGGCCATCCTGGAGGACGACGGGCTACGGGCCTCCTGGCGCGCGGAACTGGAGCTGATGCGCACCCGGATCGCCGGCCACCGGGCCGCACTGGCCGCGGGCTTGAGCGCGCTGGGCCGGGCCGGTGAGGCGCGGACCCTGGCCCGCCAGAAGGGAATGTTCTCCATGCTGCCCCTGGCGGCCACTCAGATGCTGCGCCTGCGCACGGAGTTCGCCATCTACGGCACCGCCGCGGGCCGCGTCAACATCGCGGGCATCCCGGAGCACCGCATCCCGTGTCTCGTGCGGGGCGTCGCGGCGGTCGCGGAGACCCCGGCCGCGCCGTAGTCGGGGGGCGCGTGGGATCGTAACTCCGTATTACACAGGGCGTGTTGAGCATTCGTTTATCCCTCCGTCGGCTCCCTGCGCCATGCTGGGCGGCAGGCGCACGGCGAGGGGGATCCGGCCGGCCGGCCGGGTCGCGGCGTACGCCATCGAGTGGGGGTTCCATGAGCACGGCGGCATTCCGGAACAAGGCCCGACTGACGTACTCGATCGCCTTCATCGGCCGCGCGGACCTGGAAGGCGAGTTCGAAAGCCTCTCGCACCAGCAGCTGCGCGGGGACAACTACTACAAGGACCTGCCCGAACCCTCCGACTGGAAAGGCGCCCTCCAGGGCAACCAGCACGGCAAGGACGCCGAGCGGCAGGTCGTGAACCTCCTCGCCGACGCGGTCTACCGCCACCTGGGCTGCCGGAGCACCAAGGAGTACAAGACGCGGATCGCCGAGGTCCGCAGGGGCACGGTCGACCTGTTCTCCGACATGGGCCCCTGCCACTCCTGCCGGTCGGTGATCAAGGACTTCCGGACGGACTTCCCGGCCCTCGACTTCCGGATCCGCTACCGCAACACCCTCTTCACCGGCGGCACCGCGAAGCTGCTGGAGGCCGGTGACGGCCTCTACGGGAGCTACGGCGTCGGCGACGCGGAGGAGGGCGACGGCGGCCTGTGGGTCAAGACGTACCCCGGCGACCCGCTCAACGCGGCCACCGCCACCTACGACGCGAAGGTGGCCGGGCCCGAGGGCTACCGCTTCCAGGGCACGTTCACGGCGATCGACCAGCAGCCCCACGCCTCGTTCCTGTACCCCGCGCCCCGGGCGACCGCGGCGCCGCTGGACGAGGTGGCCGCCGTCCTGGACCGGGTCGCCGCCGACATCCGCGACACGATGGCCCCCGGGCAGCAGATGCGCCCGCAGTCCTTCCGGCAGTGGATCCGCGGCATCGACCAGGGGACCGTCCGGCTCGTCTGCGAACGGGGCCCGAGCCAGGCCGGCCGTACGGCGGTGGCGGCCTTCGTCGCGGACTTCCCGAAGGTGCGGACCGAGGTGTCCTACCGGGCCGCGGCCGCCCAGGCCGCGGGCCTCGGGTACGCCGACGCCACCGCGCGCCCGGACGGCACCTGGCTGAAGGTCTTCCCGGCCGCCCGCTGACCACCGCCCCGGGCGGGGCCCCGCGCCCGGCACGGACCTCCGCGTCGGCGCGGGGCACTGCGGCGAATGGCCCAGCCGCGGGGTGACCGGACGGGCCGAAGCCGGAGGAGGTGTCTAACGTCGCTGGCACACCCATCGGACACCGAGCCCGAGGAGATGCCGGCCGTGTTGTCCCGTCGACGCCGCCTGCTGGCGGGTGCCTGTCTCAGTACGGTCGCTGTCGGCCTGCTCCTCACCGGAGGAGCACGCGCCCTGCCGCAGCGGGAGGGGCCCTCGCGCGACGCGGGCAACGAGGTCGCGGTGGGCGCCTACCTCCACTACGGCTCGCCCGGCGTCGACCGGATGGAGGAACTCTCCGACTGGCTCGGCGGCACCGAGCTGCGGGCCGGCCACACGTACCTGCCCGGAGACACCTGGGCGAACATCGAGGGAGCGCCCGATTCCCTGCGCAGCTGGGCGCGGTGGCGCCAGGAGAAGGCCGACCGGCTGTTCGTGCTGAACGTCCCGATGCTGGCGGGCAACGAATCGGGGGTGCCCGACGGCCGGGTCGCGGCACTGCTGCGCTCGGGCGCGAGGGGCGCGTACGACCAGCACTTCCAGCGGCTGGCCAAGCGGCTGGTGGGGCTCCGGGTGCCGGACACGGTGATCGTGCTCGGCTGGGAGATGAACGGCTTCGACTACACCCACCGGTGCCGGCCCGACCCCGCGAGCTGGAAGAAGTACTGGCGCCACATCGTGACGGCCATGCGCTCCGTGCGCGGGCAGCACTTCCGCTTCGACTTCGCGCCCAACCGCGGCGGTGACGCGATCGCCTGGACCAGGTGCTACCCCGGCGACGACGTGGTCGACATCATCGGGATGGACTCCTACGACCAGCCGCCCGGCAACAGCTTCCGCGAACACGTCGAGCAGCCCTACGGACTGCGGCAGCAGGTCGATTTCGCCAGGGCGCACCGCAAGCGGATCTCCTATCCCGAATGGGGGCTGTTCCGCAACGGCGACAACCCGGAGTACGTGCGGGACATGCTGGGCTGGATCGGCGAGCACAGGCCGCTCTACCACAGCATCACGGACTACTGCCCGCACGGCGTGTGGCAGTGCGGCGAGAACCCGCGCTCGGCACGCGTGTTCCAGGAAATCCTGTCCAGCGGCGGCGCAGACGGCGAGCGCTGGGCCGGAGCAGGGGACAGGACCGGCGCCGGCGGCCCCGGGAGCACGGCGCGGGCGCGCCCGTGGTGGCTTCCCGCGGCCCGGGGCGGGTCGGCCTTCCCTCCGCGGAGGTGAGAAGATCCCGCCCGTGAGCGGCCCTACGGGGTGGTGACCGCCGGGAAGGTGAAGGAGTACCCCCGTGCGGTGAGCCAGGGCAGGTACTGCTCCAGCGCCGCCACGGTCTGGCTGCGGTCGCCGCCCCCGTCGTGGAAGAGGACCGTCGGCTGCTGCGGAAGCGGACCCTCCACGGCGGCGACGATGGCCGGCAGACCCGGACGGCTCCAGTCCTTGGGGTCGACGCTCCAGCCGAGGGGCCGCATGCCGTTCGCCGCGGCGATCGCGCGGCTGTCGGGGGTGAAGGCGCCGCCCGGCGCCCGGTAGTAGTCGACGGCGACGCCCGGGGCGGCCGCCTCGATCATGGCCTTGCCGTCGAGTATCTGCCGCTCCTGGTAGTCGACGGGCTTGTGGTCCATCGCCACGTCGTGGTCGACGGAGTGGTCGCACAGCCGGTGGCCGTCCGAGGCGACCGCGCGCACGAGCGCCGGATACTTCTGCGCCTGCGCGCCGATCATGCAGAAGGTGGCCTTGACGTGGTTCTCCCGCAGCACCCGGAGCACCTGGGGCGTCCACCGCGGATCCGGCCCGTCGTCGATGGTGATGGCGACGCCCCGGCCCGGGCCCTGGGCCAGCCGGGAGATGCCCAGCGGGATCCGCGGTGCGCCGTGCTGCGGCTGAGTCCGAGGAGCGCGCGGAGGCCGGTCGGCGGAGGCGTCCGGGGCCGCGACAGCCGGTGCGACCGCCGCGCCCAGGAGTCCGGCGACGGCTGCCGCCAGGGCGGACCCGGCCCACCGACGACGTACGGAACTGCTGGTGGTGCCCATGGACCCGCCTTTCCCTGTGCGTGCGTGGGTGCCGCGCGTTCGGCCCCTCCGGGGGCCCGGCCGTCCGGCCCTCCGGCCCCGTGCCCGGCTCGTGCGGCTGCCGGTCCAGGCTAGGTCATCGCCCTCGGCCCCTTCCTCCTCCGAGCGGCCGGGGAAGGGGGCCGTTCGGACGGGCCGAACGGCCCGGTAGGGCCCCGAACGGGCGCTGGGCGGGGCGCAGTCGCGGCGCGTGCGGACGAGGAGGGGGCCGCGAGTGAAATGTGTCACGGTCGGCGCTTCCGGGGGCCTCGGCGGCCTCGCCGCCCCGGGGGCGCAAGCCGCACGGGACCGGCGGCACGCATCCGTGGACCGCCTGCGTACCATCAGCCGGTCCGTGCCCCCGCCCCGAGGAGTCGACTTCCCGTGACCGCCGCCCTCCCCGCACCCCGGACGGCGGGCCTGCTCCGCGTACGGGAGTTCAGCCGTACCGAGGACGGCGAACGGCTGCACGCCCTCCTGTGGTCCGCGGGCCCCGGCTGGCGCATGATCAGCAGCGCGGTGCTCGGCGGCGGCATCGGAGAGCGGGCCTGGGTGCTCAACGCCCAGGTCGCCCACGGTTACGCGCGCACGGATCCGGCCCGGCACCTGGCCGCGCTCGCCGGGACGGCGGGCGCCACGGGCGGGGGAGTGGGGCTGATGACGGCCGCCGACGTGCGGGCGTACGGCCGGGCCGAGGACGGCGGCAGCGAGGCCGTCGTGACGGCGGGGCTCGGGGTGCGCGGCTGGGCGGCCTCCCCGGCGCCGGGCCGCGAGCTGCCGGCCGCACCGGGCACGGTCAACACCCTCGTCGCCGTACCCGCGGCCCTCTCGGACGCCGCCCTGGTCAACGCCGTCGCCACGGCCACGGAAGCCAAGGTGCAGGCGCTGCTCGACGCGGGTTACGACTGCTCGGGCACGCCCACGGACGCCGTCTGCGTCGCCGCGCGCGTCCCCGGGCCCGGCGAGGCGCCGCACGCCTTCGCGGGGCCGCGTTCGGTGTGGGGCGCCCGGCTGGCCCGGGCGGTGTACGCCGCCACCCGCGCCGCCGCCGCGGCCTGAGCGCGGGGGCCCGCTTCACGTCACGCGCTCACCATGGTCCGCAGCGTCGAGGGCCGCCCCGGGCGAGGTGGTCGCCGCCACCTCACGCGGGCGCGGCGTAGCAGTGCACGCTCACCGTGCGGGTGGCGCTCCACCGCTGGTCCACGGTGGCCAGCAGCGTCCAGCCCAGTCGTTCGTACAGGGCCGCCGCCGCCGTGTCGGAGACCACGACGTCGAGGACCGGGTGCAGGGCGCGCCGCCGTGCCTCCCGGACGGCCCGCTCCATCAGCCGCGCACCGATCCCGAGGCCGCGTGCTTCGGGCGAGACGAACAAGCGGCTGACCACGGCGGCGCCGTCGACGGGCGCGCCCGCGCGGCTGCTCCACAGCGCCGGCGCCGCGTCGCCCTCCCCGCCGCGGGACAGAGCGATGTGGGCCACCACCTGTCCGTCCACCTCCGCCACCCACGCCGCGAGCAGCGAAGGCCGCGCCAGCCACGCCCGGGGGTCCTCCGGCCAGTCCACCGGGTAGCCGTCGTGGCCGTGGACCTCGGCCAGCACGCGGACGCACCCGTCGAGGTCGGCGTCGTCGCGCCGCCGGACGCGGACGGGCGCGGCGGACGTCTTCTGCGCGAGGATCAGGACTTCCTGGAACTGCCGCTTGTCCGTGGGTTTCGGCTCGGTCACCAGGCGGGTCGACTCCGTCAGTCCGTGCTCGCACAGCAGGTCGGACAGGTGGTCGGGGGACCACCGGTAGGCCGTCGTCACCGTGTGGTCGTAGGCCTGCGTCTCGGCGTGGGGGCCGTCGGTGGCGGGGAACTCGATCAGCAGGTGGCCGCCGGGAGCCAGGATCCGCGCGATCTCCGCGAACACGGCGGGCATCTCCCGCGGCGGGGTGTGGATGACGGACCACCGCGCGAGGACCCCGCCGAGCGCGGCGTCCTCGATGTCCAGCGCGGCCATCGAGCCGACGTCGAACCGCAGACCGGGGTGGGCGGCCCGGGCGAGCTCGATCATCACCGGGGAGGCGTCGACGCCGAACACCCGCAGCCCCAGCGCGTCCAGGTGGGCCGTGATGTGGCCCGGTCCGCAGCCGAGGTCCGCGACGGCGCCGTCGCCGTTCGTCCGCACCAGCTCCGCGAAAGCGCTCAACAGGGCCCGTTCCACGGGGCGTTCACCCAGCGTGTCGTGGAACAGCCGCGCGTAGGTGGGGGCGACGGCGTCGTAGGCCGCGCGGGTGGCGTGCAGGGTGTCGGGTTCGGTCACCTGGAGACCGTAGCGGGGAAGGCCGCGACCCGGGCGGCCGAGGGCGTCCGGGCGACTCCCGCGGGCGCCCGGACAGCCGCCGCGGCCGGTGACGCGGCCCGTACCGGTCCCCACCGCGCGCGGGGCCGCGCACCGCGGCACGGACCCCGGTGCGGGGGTGCGAGGGCGCCGGATCGTGCACCGCCGCGCGGGGGCGCAGCATGGAGGTGGGCCCATGACCGGTGCGGCGCTCCGAGCGGGTCCGCCGAGGAGGGAGTCTGCCAGGATGGATGCCCGCGAGGCGCTGGGTGAGGAGGACCGGGAGGGCGGCACGCCGTTGCCGCCGGGAGGTCTGCTCGACCTCCTGAGCGTCGCGGCCGTCGTGCTGGACACCCGCGGGCGCATCGTGTTCTGGAGCCCCCAGGCCGACAGCGTCTTCGGCTACAGCGCCGAGGAGGCCCTCGGCCAGTACGCCGCCATGCTCGTGAACGACGGGTACAAGGAACTGGTGGGCTCGCTGTTCGCCGAGGTGATGAGCACCGGCGCGAGCTGGGCGGGCGCGTTCCCGATCCGCCACAAGGACGGCAGTACGCGCCTGGTGGAATTCCGCAACATGCGCCTGCTCGACGACCTCGGTGACGTCTACGCGCTGGGGATCGCCGCGGACCAGAGCATGCTCCAGCGCGTGGAGACCGACCTGGCCCTGTCCCAGCGCATCGTCTCCCAGTCGCCCATCGGCATCGCCCTGCTGGACACCGACCTGCGCTACCTGCTGGTCAACCCGGCCCTGGAACGCATCAACGGCGCACCGGCCGCAGCCCACATCGGCCGCCGCCCGCACGAGATCCTGACCTTCGGCGACGTGGAGACCATGGAGTCCGCGCTGCGCCAGGTCCTGCTCACCGGCGTCCCCCTGCTGGACCAGTACACCGTCGGCCGCACCCACGACGACCCGGCCCACGATCACGCCTGGTCGTCGTCGTACTACCGGCTGGAAAGCTCCAGCGGCCGGGTCATCGGCGTCGCGAACTCGGTGATCGACGTCACCGAACGCCACCGGGCCACCACCGAGGCCGACCGGGCCCGGCGCCGTCTCGCCCTGATCGCGGAAGCCTCCGCCCGCGTGGGCACCACGCTGGAGGTCGAACACACCGCCCGGGAACTCGTCGAGGTCTCGGTGCCCGAGCTGGCCGACATCGCCGCCGTCGACGTCCTCGACGACGCCCTGGCCTTCCGCCGGACCACGCCCGCCGACGAACCCCGCCCGGAACTCTTCCGCGCGCTCGCCGTAGCCGCCGCCTACCCCACGCCCGCCACGGCCGCCGTGAAGGTCGGCGACCTCGCCGCGTACGGCGCCGACCGCCTCATCACCCGCTGCGTGCACACCGGGCAGCCCATCGTCATCGCGCGGGTCACCAACGGCGACCTGGAGCGCATCGCCCGGGACGCCGATTCCGCCGCCGCCCTGGCCCGGGCGGGCGTGCACTCCTACCTCGCCGTGCCGCTGGTGGCCCACAACGAGATCCTCGGCGCCCTCGACCTGCTGCGGGCCCGCAACCCCCGCCCCTTCGACGAGGACGACATCCTCCTCGCCGGAGAGCTGGCCTCGCGCGCGGCCGTCGCGATCGACAACGCCCGCTGGCACCAGAGCCTGCGCAACACCGCGGAAACCCTCCAGCGCAGCCTCCTGCCCGGCCGGCCGCCCCCGCTCACCGGCCTGGAAGTCGCCTCCCTCTACCAGCCCGCCCAGGCCTCCACGGAAGTCGGGGGCGACTGGTACGACGTCATCCCCCTCGACGGGCCCGCGGGCCACCGCACCGCCCTCGTGGTCGGCGACGTCATGGGCAACGGCATCGACGCCGCGGCCACCATGGGACGCCTGCGCACCGCGACCTGCACCCTCGCGGACCTCGACCTGGCCCCGGACCAGGTGCTCCAGCACCTCGACCGGATCACCCGGGGACTGGAGCACTACATCGCCACCTGCGTCTACGTCGAGTACGACGCCCGCCGCCACCGGTGCCGCGTCGCCAACGCCGGCCACCTGCCGCCCGTCCTCGCCCCGGCCGGCCGCCGACCCCGCCTGCTCGACCTGCCCACCGGCGTTCCCCTCGGCGTCGGCGGCCTCCCGTTCCACACCACGGCCTTCGACCTGAACCCGGGCGACCGGCTGATCCTCTACACCGACGGCCTCGTCGAAACCCGCTACCACCCCATCGACGAGCGACTCGGCGCCCTGCTCCGCGCCCTCGACCCGCCGCACCGCTCCCTGCGGGAGACCTGCCGGCACCTGCTGCGGACCCTGCGCCACCCGGACGACCACGACGACGTGGCGATCCTCATCGCCCAGGCGACGGAGGCCTTACCCGGATCAGCGGTCGCCTAGCGGTCGGCGGCGGGAGGAGTGTCGCTGCCGAGGACGGCGTCGACGTGGGCGGCGAGCGAGGAACGCAGCGCCGCCGGTGTCATCTTCCGGTCGTCGATCAGGTGCACCACGAGGTCGGCGCGCAGGGCCGCGAGCAGCGCGTGGGCGGTGAAATCGGGGTCGTGGACGCCGGGCACCCGGACCAGTTCCGTCCGCAGCGCGTCGTGCCATCCGTCGTAGTGCGCGGCCCGGTAGGGGCTGCTGAGTCCGGCGTCCTCGGCGGCCGACATCAGGTTCCGGTGCTCGATCTTGAAGCGCAGCAATGCGTCGAGGAGGTCCCCCACGCGCCGGCGCGGTGAGGCCCCGGCGCTCTCCTGCGCTTCGCGCACCGCCTCCCGCAGGGGTTCGAGGCGGGAGGCGATCACGGCGCCGATCAGCCCGGCGCGGTCACCGAAGCGCCGGAAGAGCGTGCCCTTGCCCACGCCCGCGGCCGCCGCGATGTCGTCCATCGACACGGCGTGGGGGGAATCGCCGGCGGCGAAGAGGGCGTCGGCGGCAGCCAGCACGGCTTCTCGGTTGCGCAGCGCGTCGGCGCGCTCCGGGCGCTGGGCCACGGGGTCCTCCTCGGGTGGGCGGAGTCGTTCGCCGGCTGTCCACGGAGTGTTCCGAGGGTACGGCGCGTCTCGTCGGGCCCGTCGACGATACCGCTGCCCGAAGGCGCCCGGCGCCCGGCGTCGGGCGCCTCGGGGCACCGGTCAGCCGCTGCCCGCCATCTCGCGCTCCGCGAAGGCGCGGAGCGTACCCGGGGGGCGGCCGGTCAGGCGTTCGACGGTGTCCGTGACGCGGTCCTCGGCGCCGCCCGCGATGGAGCGGTCCATCTCCGCCAGCAGCGTGGCGAATTGCAGCGGGATCTGCTCCGCCCAGCGGTCGCGCAGCTGCTCGAAGGTCAGGTGCCGGTGTGCGACTCGGCGGCCGGTGACCTCGCCGAGGAGGGCGGCGACGTCGTCGTAGCTCAGCGCCTCGGGGCCGGTGAGGACCAGGTCGGTGTTCGGGGCGCGCTCGTCGGTCAGGGCGCGGACGGCGACGGCGGCGATGTCGGCCGCGTCGATGAACCCGACGCGGCCTTCCCCCGAGGCGGTCCGGATGGCTCCGCCGTCCCGGATGCTGAGGGCGTGCGGGCCGTTCCCCGCGAAGTTCTGCATGAACCAGGACGGTCGCAGCACCGCCCACTCCTCGAACAGGCCGGGCAGCTCCGCGTGGACCCGGCCCACCGCCGGGCCGCCCGCGGGGATCGCCGAGGAGCTGAGGAGCACCGCTCGGTTGACGCCGGCGGCGCGGGCTTCGCGCAGGAAGGGCAGCATGACGGCGGCCGGGTCGGCGGAGCCGATCGGCGGGACGAGGTAGACGCGGTCGGCGCCGTCGACGGCACCGCCCCAGGTGGCGGGTTCGTACCAGTCGAAACGGACGGCGTCGGCGCCCTCGACGGCCGTGGCGCCGCGTCCGGCGGCCTTGACGCGGCGCCCCCGGGCGACGAGCCCGGCGGTGACGCGGCGGCCCGTGGTGCCGGTGGCGCCGATGACGAGAGTGGCGGGGGAGGACGGGGAGGAGGGGGTGCGGTCGATGACGGCTTCGCGCGACGCCTCGTCGGTCGGCCGGCTCGTCGGCCGGTTCACCGGCCGGCTCCCGCGAAGTCGGCGCCCGGCTGGGCCGCGGCGAGGGGGTTCCAGTAGTCGCGGTAGGACGTGATGAGCCCGTCCTCGTACGTGACGACGGCGATGTAGCTCATGTCGAAGGGGCTGCCGGTCTGCACGAGGCGGCCCACCCCGCGCATCTCCACCACGATGGTCCCGGGGGCGGCGGTCTCGTGGACCGTCACGTCGGTGAAGTCGTGGAGGTCGACGTGGTCGGGGTAGTGGCGCATGTAGTCCGCGACGGCCGCCCGGCCCTCCAGCCGTTGGGGCCACCCGGGAGGCGCGAAGGGGAACGTCAGCACCCCGTCCTCGGCCCAGAGGCCGACCCAGCCGGAGATGTCCTTGGCCAGCAGGAGCCGCAGGCCGTGGCGGTACAGCTCCGCCGGTGTCAGGGAGGTCAGGGACCGAACAGGGGCTGCTGATCGGCGAACTCCCGCCGGGCAGCCACCCCACGCCGAGCCGGTTCGTCCTGCGCAACCGGGTCATCGCGGCCCTGACC